>JAGQOW010000507.1 GCA_020427155.1 Planctomycetales bacterium
AATGGATGAAATGTTGCTCCAACCACTTTCGCCAGATGGCAGCGCAGGTTGATCGAGACAGAGCGAGGTCTCAGAGGATTGCCGATGAAGTACGGGAACAAAAACGCGAGAACGAAGCTGTCGAAAACTCAAGTTGATGCAATTCGAGATCGACACATGAAGGTTCAGTACATGCGCCGGCACTTGGACAAACACCATTCGATATCGGCGATTGCCGCGGATTATGGGGTGTCGAAGCGGTGCATTGAGCGCTTGCTTGCGTTCGAGACTTGGAACTAGGAGAAAACGATGAGCGAATACCACAAGATTAAAACCATCTTCAAACGCGACATGAGTAACGGCAAGAAACTAATGCCTAACGAATGGACGCTGCCGGAGTTCGAATACCTGTCGTTGAACGAATGGGAGTTCACGGAGAAGGTTGATGGCACGAACATCCGCATCATCGTCGGAGAAGGGAAGATCGAGTTCGGCGGTCGGACTGCCAATGCGTCCATTCCTGCCCCCCTCGTGGCTCGCCTGAACGAGCGATTCCTTCCGCAGACGGACAGTTTGCTGGCGAAGTTCGGAGATGGCGCGGTGCTGTATGGAGAAGGCTACGGCGCCAAGATCCAGAAGGGCGGCGGGAATTACCGGCAAGACCAAGACTTCGTGC
>JAGQOW010000508.1 GCA_020427155.1 Planctomycetales bacterium
TACGTACATGTATGGATAGAAAAGAATCACGCCGCAAGCAAATGCAGGATCGAACGCGTGAATCCGGCAGGGGCCATTGAACTCACCGAAGGACTCGCAGAAACTATTTGTTCATGGCAATTCAATCCAGTGGAAATCCACGGCGATCTCATAGCCAGTGAAGTCATCGTGCCGGTGAAGTTCAGCATCAAGAACAACACATCACCACCCTTAGCAGAATCGCTGCCTCCTCTACCAACAACAGCATACGTCTTGGAAACCATTTCAGTTGAAGGTTCCACCCCGTGACCATTTCTGCGCGGACGAGGTCCAACTATTCAATCAAGCCGACCGCTGACGCGGCGGCTTATTTCCGGTGTTAGACCACATGCGCTTCGATCAAGCAGATCCAGTCATCGAGCGCTGGGGGCGTCTGAACACCGTGCCTTGGTGCCACGCGTATCGCGGCGAGGAAGTGCGTTCCGCGGACTTCACGCTGTCGGACGGCACTTTCGCGCAACCGTGGTTGGAACCTCAGGAAGACGGCTCGATCGCGGTGTGCGCGTGGGATCGTCGTGCGCGCAAGCACAATGAAATCGCATCGTGGACTAACCTCGAAAGCGCGCTTGATCGTGCCCTGGTTGTAATTCGTTCTTGGTCTCCCCGGGTGGATGC
>JAGQOW010000509.1 GCA_020427155.1 Planctomycetales bacterium
GACCTGGTTTTGCGTATGCAATTGCACGTGCAAACGATGGTGCAATCAAGATTGGTTGCAGCTGTAATCCTAAAGCTCGCATGTCCCAAATTGCATCGCGCAATAAGGTGCAATGCGAGTTGCTGTACACATGGGACGTAACCGACATGGAGGCGGCCGAGAAGACACTTCACGGCATGTTTATGCAGCAACGCATTGATGGAGAATGGTTTTCGCTATCTGCGGATGACCTTTCAAAGGCGGACAAGGCGATTTTTGCGAGTGGTTTTGCACGCGCAAAACAGGCTGCAAATTCCAGTTCTTCATCTTCATCTTCATCTTCGGATAAAGACCCCCCATATCCCCCCCACGGGAAGAAAAAAGAAGCCACCTCGGAAGAACCCCAAAACCTCGACGGGGTTGACCCGCAGGCCTGGGACGATTTCTGCAAGCACCGCCAATCGACCGCTTCGCTGCGCAAGGGCTGGTCGACCATTGGCAAGACAAAGGCGGCGAACGCACTGCGCACCATGACACCACAGCAGCAGCGTCGCTGTGTCGACTACAGCATCGTCGGGGGTTACCCCGGCCTGTACCCGGAGAAAGCCAATGCAGCCAATCAGCGACCTGACGGACAAGACCGGAAAAGCGCTGCGGACCGCAACGCAGAATTC
>JAGQOW010000510.1 GCA_020427155.1 Planctomycetales bacterium
ACTCGTCGCAATGGAAGCGATGAAAATGGAACACCTCATTACAGCACACTACGATGGCAATGTAATCTCAGTAAACTGCAAGGAAGGAATGAGCGTAACTGCTCAAACCGAACTCGTAGAGCTCGGGTGGTAATCCCCCCGAAAAATAGCGGTGCTCAAAAGTAGAATTTTCTCGTAATCTATCACGAAGGAGATTCTGCATGAAAAAGTCAAAATTTAGCGATAGCCAGATCCTGAGCATCCTCAAGCAGGCTGATTCAGGCACCCCGGTGCCCCAGCTGTGCCGCGAGCACGGTATCAGCAGTGCCACGTTCTACAAGTGGCGGGCCAAGTATGGCGGTATGGATGCCTCCCTGATGGCCCGGCTGAAGGAGCTGGAAGAGGAAAACCGGCGCCTGAAGAAGATGTATGCCGAAGAGCGCCTCAAGGCTGAGATTGTTCAAGAGGCGCTCCAAAAAAAGTGGTAAAGCCATCTCGACTACGAGAGGTGGCGCGAGCAGCAGTGGAATCCAGGCATGTCAGCGTGAGGCTGGCGTGTGCGGCGGTTGGCATCAGTGAAACCTGCTATCGATATCAGCCCAAGCTGAACACCGACAATGAACGGATCGCTGACTGGTTGATTCGGCTAACGGCCAATCAGCGCAATTGGGGGT
>JAGQOW010000511.1 GCA_020427155.1 Planctomycetales bacterium
ATATATTAATTTACGATTGGGTGACTATCCGCTAGGTCTCAAGCAACTGTTCGAGGCGCTGCCAATTATCGAGCCACTGCAAGAGGACCGGGGGTTGGCCGATGTTTACGACAGTATCACCGGAATCTACCATCATATTGGCAACTATCCCGAAGCCTTAGATATCGCGTACAAGCAACTGAGGGCTGCCCAGCGAGCGGGAGATATGCAGCGGGTTGCCAACGCCAACAACAATCTGTCAGCTATATATTTTGAAACGGGAGATCAAGAGAAGAGCAAGGAGACGCTTCAATCCAATCTGCTGATGGCCAAGGATATCGGCCACACGCGCATCGAGTGTCTGACCTACATCAATCTGGCTTACTACTTTCTTTCCGTGGGAGAGGAAAAGACGGCAGTCAAGAACGGTCTGCTCGGGCTGCAGGTGAGCAGGGATTGCGGTTACGAGATGTTCGAGATCCACGCGTTGCACATCCTTGGCCGCAGCTATCAGAAAACGTCATGCTATGATCAGGCGCTTGCACATCTTGAGGAAGCAGCCGATCGGTCTCGTGCACTTGGTACGAAAGTGACAGAGATATTGGTATTGCAGACCCAAGGCGAGGTCTTTCGCGACATGCGTCAGGTAGAAAGGGCAAAGGAGTGCCTGAACG
>JAGQOW010000512.1 GCA_020427155.1 Planctomycetales bacterium
GGAATTGCGCAAGGTGGTGGTGGAGCTGAGCTACAAGAACGGCGCCAAACGAATAACTACGCGATTGCCGGTCATCGAAGTGATACTGGTGGCCGACGATATGTTCTCGCAAGACATGATCGTGGAGATCTTGCTGGAAGCGCAGGACAGCAAGGGCAATGTAGTGGGAGAGCCGCGCCCAGGCGGCGATGTGAACCCCGCGACCAGAACCGTGACTCTGATGCCAGGTCAGCGCAAACAGATTGCGCTGCGGATGGACGATGAGTTCAGAGGCAAGTTCTCGGTCAAGGCGCTTAACCCGACGACTCTGGCTGCCTACAGCAATCTTGCGCTTGAAACCGACTATACGGAATGATCCCTATGGACGAACTCGACCAAAAACTAAACGCCACATTCGACGGCAAGGTTCTTCGTAAGGACTTGCTGCATCGGATCAAAAAAGGCACCAACGTCCCGACGTTCGTCCTGGAGTTCCTGCTCGCCAAATATTGCGCTAGCAACGATCAGGCAGAGATGGATGCTGGCATGGAGGCCGTTCTGTCATCGCTGCAGGAGAACTACGTTCGGCCAGACGAGGCCAACGCCGCGCAGTCCAAGGTCGCCACCAAGGGCAAGCACCGGTTCATCGACAAGGTTCACGTTCGCTACGTCG
>JAGQOW010000513.1 GCA_020427155.1 Planctomycetales bacterium
GTAGACCCTGTCGCAAGCACGAATACATGCGTTCAAATCGCTCCCAGTCTTCCCAGCGCAGTCCGATATACACTTGTTGTGTTGCGTCTTATATGAGTCGGCTTGATCCTGGACATCTTTTGCAGTCCATGCCTTCTTCTTCACGAACTCGTCTCGAGCTTTGTCCTTGGCTTCTTTGACGAGGTCATTCCAATTGTCCTGTAAGTCGTCCAGCCCCGTATTGTCGGTGCGTGAGATTGCGTTCCCATCAACGTAGGCAAGCAAGCTCCACCACGGCGACATTGCCGGATCCGGGGTTGTCCAGCGGCCGGTTTGGATGTCGTAGATTCTGTTCCAGCAGTGGTATTGGCCGAGTTTGTTGACTCCGCTCTGGGCGCCGAATGTCGTTCCTGTCACATCGTGACCAACCTGGGGCGCCACATAGCGGTAGCCGGACCAGAGCCAGACTGTGCCCGGGTCGTCGTAACTGGCCGTGCCGCCATAGCTGCTTTCGCCCGCGTCCTCTGGCTTGCACAAGGCACCCGTACTGCGAGCCACACCTGGCGGTGGGATCAGGTGGTAGCGGTCGGTCAGTGGCGTCGCCAGGCCCGAGGCGTCGCCCTTTACCGTGACGCTCTTGTTCTCCGCGTCTACTGCGATTACCGACAGAT
>JAGQOW010000514.1 GCA_020427155.1 Planctomycetales bacterium
CTGGATGGGTCTCAGGCTTCCATGTTCCATTTCCGCTCCTTTCGTTGCTCACAAACCGGCCATGGCCGATGCCACAACCTACTCCGGGCTCCCTGCGTGCCTCGCTCCCCGGCCGCGCTCAACCGTCGTGGCCACGATCATCCGTTTCCGGTGACCCGGCCCTGACTGGCTGCTGAAACCGCCGCTCCCGGACTGGTTTCAGCAATTGCCGGCCTGACAGCTGGCCACGTTGCGATTGCCAGCGCTGTCGCGCATGGAACTTCGTTCCATGAGAGGATGCTGAAAAGTCCATCCTGGACTTGTTTCAGCAGTCGTCGGCTTCGCCGACTCGCGCCAATGCAGCGGTTTCCGCTGCATTTTCGGGCCAGCCATCCCTGGCTGGCATACCAGGCTGCTTTTTCAGCAGCCTGATAGAACGTTAGTACGGGTTGGCGGGTGG
Source organism: Planctomycetales bacterium (assembly GCA_020427155.1). Taxonomy (GTDB): domain Bacteria; phylum Planctomycetota; class Planctomycetia; order Pirellulales; family Lacipirellulaceae; genus Bythopirellula. The sequence continues at coordinate 440 of JAGQOW010000514.1, forward strand.
TCAATTCGCCGCCGCCGCAATTGCCGTATCCAGCCACTGCGCCAGATTGCTGACGTTCGCCGGCTGATGGGATCCATCCAGATCCTGGCCATAGGCAAACCACCGCAGGCGCTTGCCGTTGCGAGTTTCGCGCCAGATGGCCGTCAGGCTTTCGCCCGGCTGATCGGTCAGATCCAGTTGCGTCAGCGCAATACGCGCACCCGCGGGCGCG
>JAGQOW010000515.1 GCA_020427155.1 Planctomycetales bacterium
TGCCACACGAGGCGTTCATTCGGCAATAGAATGCATCACATCGGCGCTGCGTCCGCTAGCGGCCCGGTGTCCAAGTAAGCGTCCAGTCAACCAATTCCAGATACCTAGCAGCCGTTCATAATTCACGCGAAGGCGGGAAACCAGTCCCTTGCGACGACTCCTGGGTCCACCGCGTCCACCGCATGGAGTCAGAACAATTCCGTTGGTTCCCGCCATCCAGCCACGCGTTACACGCGGGGCTATCCATCGACTATCTCACGCAACAAGGACTCGCCAGTCTATTGGACATCTGGAGCAAGTTTGCTTCCAAGAAGCGAATCGCCTAGTGCGGACCCGCATGCTAGGTGGTGTGAGAGGGGTCCCGGGAAACCGGGCCCCTATCTCGATCCGGCTGGACACTCCAGTGCGCGAAGCTGACATGATAGGAACCCGGTGCCGGTACGGCCCACGGCTCACGAATTTCTTGTGAGCCGTGATGGCGCAAGCGGCCGGTTGTACGTTCGCTGAGTGCAGTGTCCGCATTGGCTCATGCCCTTCCCGCTCAAAACTGTTTTCGCGCTCAGCTGAGTCCACGTTTGCTGAGCTCTCTACGGTTCGCTGAGGTGCTGATGGCTTGTTGTGCAAAACATTTTCGGCCGCGTTCACAGT
>JAGQOW010000516.1 GCA_020427155.1 Planctomycetales bacterium
GTCGGCTTGATTAACTAGTTAGCCGCAGGCTACCACTACGGCCTTGAACTTTGGAACACCGATACAACGGCTTTTGCAGCTTGAGCGCTGGATCACGCCGAATGCCGCCAACCGCGACTCGGCAATGAAGCGACCAACGCCGCGAAGAATCTTGAAGTGGCGAAGCACGATTGCGCTGCTGATGACCTCGCGCTTGCCAGAAAACCAGACGCCAAACGGCTGTGCGAGCAAGCCTGAAACACCACGCGATTGAACTCAACAGCCAGTGGCTAACACCGAAGTTAACGCGCCGCTCGAGGCGGCTGGATTTTGGCGGCAACACACAACGGTCGCGTTGAACGCCCAGTTAGGTTCCTGCGCGAAACCGGCTACGAAGCAAATAAACTGGAACAAGAAGCATTGAATAAAGCGCAATGTCGGAGCATGCCACAACGCAATAGGACCAGGCAGGCAAGATCGGCGATACCGATTGTGACGCAACAACTGCAGCTAGAAACGCGAGTATTTGCGCAACCAAAGGCACGGTTGAAATATGACGCTCAATTCCCCGTGACTTTAGCCGAAGGCTCCAGACAACCGCAGCCCAGTTACCTGCAACTACGAGTGCGGCAGTGACCAAAAGTACTACAGGGACGATGTTTTCGA
>JAGQOW010000050.1 GCA_020427155.1 Planctomycetales bacterium
ATGCTGGTCGCATCGGGTTTGTCGAGTTGCTGCAGAAACTGGCGCGTATAAGTGGAGAAGCTTTCGATGTATCGCCGCTGGCCCTCGGCATAAAGGGTATCCAGGGCGAGGCTCGTCTTGCCACTGCCGCTGACTCCGCAAAAAGCGATCAACTGACGGTGCGGCAAGTCGATGTCGATATCCCTAAGATTGTTGACGGCTACGCCGCGCAGTGAAATCATCGAAGCGGCAGCCGGCGATTTCAGCGAAGCAGTCACAGACGGTGTTCTCGGCAGAGGCTCTCGGGCGCAAGGCAAACCGTCCATCTTAACGCAGCTTTGGCTGGCAGTGCCAGTAGTACAGCGGCAGCAGATCGACAGCGTCAATCGATCGGAAGGTTCGCAGGCCATGGCCGACTCGTCAAATCGCGGTGGAATCTGGTATATTTGCTGCCATGCACTGACGGTAGCTTGATTTCAAGGAACACAGTGGTGGCAGAGAAGAATAAGAAGTGGAAGAACCCGTTCTATGCCCTGCTGATTCCAGTGGGGGCCGCGTTCTGTGTGACGGCGTTTGCCTACGGGTTCATGGCATTTCAGCAGGTCAATGCGGGGCGAGCGGGCACTGCCGAGCATGCCGGGCACCCACTGTTTGATTGGTTGGGCAAGCATGGTACGACGGCGCTGCTAATTGAGCTGGCCGTGCTTGCTTTGCTTACCGTGGGGGCGATTGCGACGGATAACAGGTGGACTGACGATTCGCAAAGGGCGGGGGATCCGCTGACGGACGCTGACCAGCGTTGATCAGTATTTACCCGCGATTTCTAACTCTATGCCTAACCCCCAGCAAGAGATCGAGCGGCTACGGTCCGAGATTCGGGAGCACGATCGGCATTATTATGTCGAAGCTTCTCCCACGATTTCGGACTTGGAGTACGACCGCCTGCTCGAAAAACTGAAGGGGCTCGAAGCGCGGCACCCCGAGTTGGTTTCGCCCGAGAGTCCGACGCAGCGGGTAGGCGATCGGCCGGTCGATGAGTTGAATTCGGTTGCTCATCGCGTGCCGATGTTGTCGATCGACAATACGTACAGCTTTGAAGAGCTGCAGAAGTATGGCGAGCGGATCGCAGGTTTGCTCCCTAACGAAGAGATCGAATGGGTCGTAGAGCTGAAGATCGATGGCGTTGCAGTATCGCTAACTTATGAAGACGGCGTGCTGGTGCGCGGGGCCACTCGCGGCGATGGGAGAACGGGCGATGACATCACACATAATGTACGAACAGTGCTAGGAGTGCCGTTGCGATTGGCCGGTTCCGATTATCCGCGGCTGGTTGAGGTGCGCGGCGAGATCTATATGGCCAACTCGGATCTGGTGCGGCTGAACGCTCGCAGGCAAGAAGAGGGACTGGAACCCTATGCGAATACCCGCAACGTGACTGCTGGCAGTATTCGCCTGCTCGATCCGCGTATTTGTGCCGAAAGACGATTACGGGTTTTCTGCCACGGGGTTGGGGCTGCCGAAGGGTTGAAGTCGACGTGCCATACCGAGTTTCTCGCTCAGCTCGGGGAATGGGGCCTTCCGGCCACGCCCTATGTCGAGAGTTTTACTAGTTTTGCCAGCGCCGTGGCTCATGCCGAGTCGATGATCGAGCGATTGCACGAGCTCGACTTCGAAGTTGACGGACTGGTGCTCAAGGCAAACCGCTTTGACCAGCGCGAGCGACTTGGTTCGACGAGCAAGAGCCCTCGCTGGTTGATTGCCTACAAATTCGAGAAGTACGAAGCGATCACGCGGCTCAACGAAATTCGCGTGCAGGTCGGCAAGACGGGGACGATTACTCCAGTGGCGGAATTGGAGCCTGTGGAGTTGGCCGGCACCACAGTGAGTCGCGCCAGCTTGCACAATGCTGACGAAATTGTTCGTAAAGATGTGCGCGTGGGAGACACCGTAGTTGTCGAAAAGGCAGGTAAAATCATTCCGCATATTGTGCGGGTTGAAATGCACTGCCGACCGGAAGGCGTCGTGGCGTATCAGTTTCCGACGCAGTGTCCCGAATGCGGGTCCGCGCTGGAACGCGATGAAGGGGGCGTTTACATACGATGTCCCAACCCGGCGTGCCCCGCGCAATTGCGAGAACAGCTGCAGTATTTTGCTAGTCGCTCGGCGATGGATATCGAAGGCTTGGGTGAAAAGCTTGTCGAACAGCTTGTAAGAACACGGTTGGTGTCGGAATTAGCGGATCTTTACACCCTGACCGAATCGCAGCTGCTCGAGTTGGAGCGAATGGGCGAGAAATCGGCCCGCAAGTTGCTTGCAGCAATTGAAGAAAGTAAGGGCCGGGGGCTGGCCAGGCTGCTCAACGCTTTGCCCATACGGCACGTCGGCGTTCGCGTCGCCACGATTTTGACCGAAAAGTACCATTCGCTCGAGCTTTTGCAAACCGCAAGTGTCGAACAGTTGAGCGAGATTGACGAAGTTGGCCCGATAATCGCTAAGAGCGTGTTTGGTTTCTTGCATAGCGCGTACGGCGAAGCGACCTTGCGACGGTTGGCGGAACTGGGAGTAGTGACATCCGAGCAGGTTGAGACTGCGGTCGCAGATGCCAATCAGGTGTTTGCCGGTAAGACAATCGTGGTTACGGGCAAGTTGCAAAAGTACACGCGTGACGAGATTCACGAATTGGTTGCCCGTCGCGGTGGTCGACCTTCGAGCAGCATTTCGAAGTCGACGGCGTATCTCGTGGCCGGCGAGAAGGCAGGGAGCAAGCTCGCCAAGGCTGAGAAGCTAGGTGTGCCGGTGCTAAGTGAGGCGGAGTTTGAGAAGCTGTTGGGCTAGTGCAAGTGCCAATTGTGACTTGCTCCTCACCAGAATGGCGAGACGAAATAGCCCGATTCTTCTGGTCGAGAGTGCGGTACAACCATAAAGGCAATGTTCAAGTGAGCGCAATAAGCGTTACTTGTCCAACGCGTCGCGCACTTCTGAAGGGATCTCCATGCCCGATTGTTCGGCGCGGAGGATGAGTTGGGCCGCTTCTTCGCGGCGGTCTTGACTCCAAAGGAAGATCCCCAGGTTGTAGAGGAGTCGGCTCGAGTCGGGGTTGGCTGCGAGGCCTTTGCGGTAGATTTGCTCGGCTTCTGACGCACGTCCTAGCTGTGCTAAAACACCACCTAAATTCGCACACAGGCTGGCGTCAGTAGGCTGGAGTTGCAGGCAGCGTTGATATGTCTGCAAGGCGGCTTCGGTCTTTTCCAGTACTAACAACGTGTTGGCAAGTTGGAAATGGGCTTCGAAATGATGCGGATCAAGCCGGACGGCTATCATCAGTGGTCGAACGGCCTTCGAGTGCTGTCCCATCAGGAAGTACGCTATGCCGAGTTGATAGTACACGGCAGCGGAGCGAGGCTGTAGCAGGCGGGCTTGTTGCAATGGCCTGATGGCCAGTTGGCCGTCGCCACCGGTATTGAGAGCCAGGCCCAAGACATAATGGGCGCGCCAGTTGTCGGAGTGGCCGGCTACCAGGTAGCAGGCCAGCCGCACCGCCTCTTCGTGCTTGCCTTGTGAGCTGAGATGGAGCACTTGGTAGGCTTCGGCTGTAAAGGAATTGGGGAACCGCTGAGACATTTCTTGCAGCTGGCGATCGGCATCTTCCTGGTGATTGAGTTGAAGGTAGAAATCGATCAATTGCTGACGTGGTTCTTCGAGATCGGGACGGAGCAGAACGGCGTGCCGCAGCGGGCCTTCCGCTAACTCGGGTTTGCCCAAACGAGCCAGGACCAAGCCCAGGTTGCTGTGGTAATCCCAGGCATCGGGTTCGATCTCGATTGCGGCTTCGAATGCGCTTCGCGCGTCGTCCAGCTGGCCTGCTAACATGCGGGACAGTCCCAAGTCGGCGTAGGCGTAGTGCGAGCGAGGTCGCAGGGCAAGTGCCTTTTCGGCATGTGCGATTGCCGCAACTGCATTGCCACGTGCAAGAGCTGCCTGGCAAAGCAGAGATTGGCATTCAGGCAAGTTGGGCGTCAGGGCGGCAAGAGCCCCGAGACGTTTTTCGCTGCGCTCGGCCGCTCCCTCGGGGTGGGTCCATTCGACGTATAACAGGCCGGCTGCGATGGACAGCAGGACGGTCCATTTTGCAGCGTGCCACAGCGCGGGGACGACGCGTTCGGCAATGCCGCTGCGGGCATCCTCGTCGAGCAGGTTTTCTTGGGTTTTGCGTTCGGATACTTTCCAAATAAACCCGTCAAAATAGAAGTGGAGGAACGAAGAAGTGACGAACAGTGCCATCAACCATTGGTAGGCGTCGTCGCTCGTGCCGCGATAGATCGACTCGCTGGCGTCGAGTGTAAAGTAGCGAATAGAGCTATAGGCTGCGACCGCGGCCAAGTAGACTCCGAGCATGGTCCAGCGATCGCGAAAGAGAAAACCGAGCGGGCCGAAGCGGTCGCCCGCCCTTTTGAACAAGCGGCGGTTGTAGATCCAGACGATCGCGTAGTACTGCACGGCATGGTAGATCTCGAACATTGCGATGCCGATCAGCAAGTTGGTTGAGAGTTGGCCGGTGTACCAATAGAACCAGCCGGTGGCGCCGATCAGCAGCAGCTTCAACAGGCTGACGGCTTGGCCGCGCCGAAAACGGGCAGCGAGATGTACCAGGTACAGAGCGAGCACGCAGAGGCCAACGCCGCCAACTGCGATTCGCGTCCAGCGCAGCCATTCGGGACCAAACAGCGGCAGCCCTACTTGCCACATGCTATTGGCGAGACCGAAAGTGCGAGCGTCGCTAAATACGACTCCGGCGGTAAAAACGACAAGACAAAGCCAGTGATCGAGTCGCGCCGCCCACCGATCGTTGATGCCCATTCGCAGATCGTAGATGCGCATGAATCCATAGGTTTGCATCAGTCCGTGCCAGGTGCCCCACACGAGTAGAATTAATTCCAGCCCATGCAGGTGTTTCCAGGGGATCCCCAGCGCATCGGCAAGTATCGACGGGGGAGAAAACAGCAAGGCAAGTCCCAGAACCATCCATGGGCAAAGCAGGAAACGCCAGCGATAGCGGGCGAACAATTCTCGATCGCCATAAGCGCGCATGAAGCCGGGCAAATGGTGGCCCAGCGAAGCGAATGAGATTACCGCGAGCGAAACTTCTTCGGGCGTCAGCCAATGACGCACGAGAATCAGCACGACCGGTACGATCAATAGCGGAGTGACCACCACATAGGCTAAATCCCACCAGGCAGAGACGATCCATGTCTGGCGAGGGGCGGCGGCGTGGGAGATCGAAGACACGGCAGTGATTTGGCACGAGGATCAAGCGGAGTGCACTGCAAGGCATTGTCTCTACTATCGGCAGCTTGAGGCAAGCGAGAAATTGAAGGCTGCAAAACTTTCCGAAACAATAGCGAGTAGAGCAACTGCCGGTACTCTGGTGCAGGGGGGAAAACGACAACCATCGCTACTTGGAAACGGTGATGACGCGCAGATCGCAGACGTTGGTATGGGTGGGGCCGGTCTTAATCAGCCCGTCTACTTGCTCGAAGAAAGTATAGGCGTCATTGCGAGAGAGGTAGTCTGCAGAGTCGAGGTGCGCATCTCGTACAACCTGCAGCAGTTGTTCATCGACAAAGGCGCCGGCAGCGTCAGTCGGGCCGTCCTCGCCATCGGTGCCACCAGACAGCAATGCCAGATCGTGCCAGTCTTGCACGGCAGCCAGCGCTGCGAGTGCCAATTGCTGGTTGCGGCCACCGCGCCCTCGCTTAGCAGCAGGAGCCAATCGGACGGTTGGCTCGCCCCCCGAGATCAAACAGTCCGGCTCGCCGCTACGTCGCATCGCCAGAGCCGTTTCCATCAGCTGCCTGGCCACCTGTTCGGCCTCGGGTTCGGGCTCGCTGGCCGAGATCATGGCGTGGCTGTAGCCAAGCCGTTCGGCTTCGACGCCTGCCGCATCGACGGCTGTCGCGTTGTTGCCAATCAACAAATTGGAAACGGTAGTCACATTCTGAATCATTTCGGCCGGCTGGCGAGACTGTTGCCGGAGCAGGGCAGCTGCTTCTCGCCCTGCCGGGCAGTCTTCCAGACGCAGGTCCGAAAGTACCTGCAACGCTAATTCCGGCGTGGGAGTGCGCGGGACGGTGGGACCCGAGGCGATCGTCTCCAGATCGTCGCCAGGCACGTCGGAGAGAATCAGCGAAATTAATTGTCCCGCTCGACACGCGCGGGCCAACCCTCCCCCTTTGATGTTACTCAGTTCTCGTCGAACGGTGTTGAGTTGTTGGATCGAGCCGCCCCTGGCGGAGATCTCGCGAGTCAAAACTCCTTTGGATTCGAGCGACAATCCAGAGATGGGAGCGGGCAAGAGCGCCGAGCCGCCGCCGGAGATCAGGCACAAACAGAGATCGTCAGGCCCCAGCTCACTGACCAGCCGAAGTATTTCCTGGGTGCCGGAAATTCCTTCGGCTGTGGGTTCGTTCAGCCCTGCTGGTCTGGCAGCGTGGAGCACAACCTTTTTGGTCGGCTGTACACAATCGGCCGGAACATTGACCCAACCTCGCACGTCTTTCTCTTGCAGGAGCCGATTGCCGAGTACCGATTCGAGGGCGAGAGTCATACTGGCCCCAGCTTTACCAGCACCAACGATGACGATTCGCTCAATTTGCCGAAGATCGAGCAAGCGATCTTCGATCCACAAGCAGTTGTCTTCTAGGCGAACAACTTGGGGGATGAGGTTTTTGGGCTGGACCGCTTGGACACCGGCCCACCAGATACGTCGGGCGTCTTCGCGAAGTTGTTGGCTGGCTCGCTTCATGCGCGTAATCTGACAGCTCTGGGCGGAGGAGTCTATAGGGTCGAGTGTCGAAAGTAGATCGCTACCTGCTTCGGCTAGCGGCTTTGGACACGTGTATCTGTACTGGCAGGCACGCGCGTGGTACGAATTGCCAGATCGTCGATTTGCGCTTTGCCGAGGCCCGACAAGGCAATCGATACTGTGACTTCCTCGTCGTGGGGGGCGGAACGGACGATTCGAAATGGTTGCCAGGAGGGGGCCTGTGGAATGCGCAGCGCCATCTCGGGCCCGCCAAGCGAGTCGATCAATTGCAGTCCGTCGACGCTGCCCAGCAGTGGCTCGGGCACTCTTGCCACACCAGTGATTTCGACCAGATCGCCGGCTTGCACTTTGACCGGCGCAGAAGTAATCCACACCGGCGAAGCGGGAACTACGGTTATTGGCGCCGTGGTATCGGTTGGATGCGCCTCGAGTTCCAGGCAATACGAACCACTATGGGGTGCGGAGGGAGAGAGTCGCACCGCGCTGGCAACTCCGTCGACCGATAACTGTCGGTGGCGCCAGCCCATTTCGATCATGGCCGAGAGATTTTCAAATCCCCCGCCGCCAAGCAGATTGGCGCCGACCGGCGCGCGAGCCAACTGCCCTGGAACCTGTCCGGCGGTTGCTGCAATCGTACCTGCAGTAGCGCCGGAAACATGAGACGCTAAATCAAGTCGATTCAGTAGTTGGTCGACGGCATCGGCACGAACGTAGGCCAGGTCGTTGCTTCCTTGGGTTAAAAGCTGGTCGCAGGCTTGTAGTTCAAACGTCGCCCGTTGCAGCACGTGATTGGGCTGTTCGCTCGGCGAGGCTTGTAGCGAGGTACTCAACTCCTGCAAGCGTTGGGCGGCCAGGTCTCTGCGCAGGCGTGTTGCTTGGGGAGCGATTTGGCGAAGGTATCGAGTTACCTGGGAGAACGCTTGAGGGTCGTCGGTCAGCAAGATCAAGGCGTCCGACGGGAGCGATTCGACGGTGACTCGTACTCCGCCAGTTACTCGGCGATGTCGCAGTCGTTGAGAGCCGCCCAACGTGAGCAAATAGGCCTCGGCCGACTCGCCGACGCCAGGCACCGTGTATGCCAACGATCCAGCGTTTGACGCAGTGGGCAGTGATTGCATGCTGCTGGACCAGTGAATGGGAACCAGCAAATGAGAGCGCTCGGCTTTCAAGACCAATGCGTTGAGCTGAGGCTGAGAACAACGTGCCACGTCGAGCACCTTGCCCGAGGCGAGCCAGGGTTCTGCCAGATCGAGTCTCAGATTGTTGAGCTGAATCGCCTTGGCTCGACGACCTGTTGCCGGGTCGGCGGCAGCCAGCGAGGAATGCGAGGCGAAGTAAAAGCCGCGGCTCTTGATCGTGAAGGCTGCTGAGGTGAGTGCTGCCAACTGTTGGTACGAAGCTTCTGCCGTGGTGGCAGGAGCGGCCTGGAGCGCGGCAAACTGAATCGCCTGGGCGGGGCTCAACTGAGTGTCGACAATGGCCCACAAATCGGTCCCTGGAAGCGCCAGCCTCCGGCGCTGCGTGAGCCAGGTGACGTGATCTTGCAATGAAGTGTCGGTGCCGAGCATGGTACGGCCGACCATCAATCCGTCGGCCAATCGTGATGCTTCGCGCGTAAACAGGCGAGGAGTAATGAGCGTAGGGCGCGAATCGGCGGAGTCGAAACGTTTTAGCAGTTGCTGCCAACGAATAATGTGGTCCAGGTCGTCCGAAGAGAGCTGATCGCCGAAGTCCCAGGCAAAGATGCAGGCCAGTTCGTCGGGAATCCCTTGCTGAGTGAGTTGGTGAGGCGATGGCGGAGGGCAAACTAGCACCAAGCCACTCGTTCTTGCTTCCTGCAGTTCTTCGGGCGACGGGAGCCGTTTCATGCCAACGGCGTCGAAGCCGAGCTTCGACAGCAGTTCGAAAGGTTCTCCTTGCCATTGGATGACTTTGGGTATGCGGAAGGTTTTTTGAGAGGAAGGGGCAGCGATTTCGCTCTTGGTGGCCGACGAGGCTTGGTTGTTCCACGCACCGACAATGCCATAAACCTCGATCTGGTCGACTAGACATTCGGTTGGACCTTTGCCTCCAGGCGCAAGCAGAATCAACTGAGACACGAAAGCGCCGCGTTCGTCGAGCGAACTGCCGTATTGGGAACGTGCTACGCGCGCCATTCTTTCGACCAGCTTCGGCAGGTCGTTTAACGAGAGTTGCTCCCAGCCGTTTCCTTGGCCGATCGTTCCGCCGCGAGTCAAGATCTCGTAAGGCCGACCCGTGGCGGGATTGATGCTGCGGGGAAGCACGACGGTAGCGGCGAGTTGCATGCCAGGGCGATTGCACATCACCCAAGCCGAGAAATGAAGCTCGTTGAGAACAGGCGCATTGGGGAGTCGGTAGGCAAACTGGGCAGAGTGCCCTGCGGGGCATATCAGGCGGATTCGCTCGGCGCCTAGGCCATGGCGGTAGTGCTGGCGATCGACGGCGTGGAGAAGTATCTGGGTTTGCACTTTGCCCGGCAAAGAATGCAGGATCGCCTGCTGCGAGTCCATATTGTCTTGCAGGGTAGGCGATTGCTGTGCGGCGACCATTGTCGCACCGAAGCAGGACGACAGTAGCATGATCGAAATGGAGGCCGAGAGACGATTGGGGACGAGCGAAAACATCTTGCGCAGTGTTTTCACGAAAGCGTCATTCCATGGGAGTCGCCAGGGACGGGGCATGGGGATTCTGTCTACAGGTTCCGTCTCGGCCGGGAGAGATTTCGACCAGTGTCGTCTCTCTCTCCGCCGGTTGGAGGAAGTGTCGGCTGCGTCGGGCAGCGGCCATGAGTTGCAAAAACACAACGTACGACCGAGCTCTGCCGAGTTGATGTAAGTCGCGCTTATAACAGTGTTTCCGTAGATCGACCAGTTCAATGAGTGGCGTCTGGGCAACGTAGAGCGTCGATCGAAAAAAGCAGGGGACTGCCCCTGGATTAGCTATAAGTCATTGCGATATAATTACTTGCGATTGACCTCTGGAATAGCTGGCTGGTTCGGTACAGGTTCTGCTTTAAGACGCATCGAACCTTACCCATTCCTGGAGATGCACCATGAGCAGTACCCCCGAACCTTCCGTTAGCGTTGCCGACCAAGTCCCCGCCGACCTGCAGCGATTGGTAGCCGCCTTGAACTCCTTGCCAGACGAGTATGCAGCCCAATTGGCTCCGATGGTCGATGCGGTGGTGGAGAGCACCAAGAGACGACGGCGGATTCTGACGCTCGTGCAAGATGCTATCAGCCAGCTGCGATTGGATATGAAGTACTTGATGTTCGATCTCGAAGCAACGCGACGCGAGCGAGACGAATATCGTTTGAAGCTTGACGAGCACGAAAGCTGATAACTTGCTAGCAAGAGAAAGAGGAATTGCTCGTCTTGTTGTATCAAATGACCAAGTAAAGCTCTTTTGAAATGCGGACGTAGGCGTTTGCTCAATATGGCCACGGAATTGACAGCAGAGAAGTTGGCCCAACGCGCGCTGGACGTCAATATTGTCTCCGAGAGCGAACTTCAATCGGCATGGAGTGAGTTGGGAACTCGCAATGTGGATTGCGAGCAGCTCAAGCAAGTTCTAGTTCGCCATGGATTGGTGACAAATTACCAGCTCGAGCGTCTTGAACGCGGTATTAGGAGTGGTTTTTTCTACGGCAAGTACAAAGTGCAATATGCCGTCGGGGCGGGGACCTTTGCCCGAGTCTATCGGGCGGCCCATTGCGAGACGAATGAACTTGTGGCCGTGAAGGTCCTACGCAAGCGATTCAGCAGTGATCCGGAGCAGGCAGACATGTTCCGCCGGGAAGGCGAGCTGGGGGCTTCGCTTCAGCATCCGAATATCGTGGCGATCCACGAAGTGTACAGCAAGGCAGGCTTGCACTACATCGTGATGGATTTTGTCGAGGGCCACAATCTGCGCGATTTCTTCAAAGTGCGCGGCAAGTTCGAACCTCTCGAGGCTGCGCGTATTGTCACCGGGATGATGGCCGGTTTGAGCTATGCCTTTCAACAGGGCGTGACGCATCGCGACTTGAAGATGTCGAATGTGATTGTCTCGAGCGATGGCGAAGCCAAGCTTGTCGACTTCGGCCTGGCCGGTTTGGGCGGCGCCAATGCCGACGATACTTCTGAGACGGCGAATCCGCGCACCATCGATTACGCTGGGCTGGAGCGGGCGACCAACGTACGCAAGGACGACACGCGAAGTGACATCTTCTTCTCCGGGTGTATCTTCTACCAACTTCTCTGCGGCCAACCCGCTATTTCCGAAACTCGGGATCGCGCGCAACGGCTGAATAAGTCGAGATATCAAGATATCAAGTCGATTGCCGCCGTAGATCCCGGCCTGCCGCTGCCGTTGGTGCGTGTGGTCAACAAGGCGTTGGAATTCGATCCTGAGCGCCGTTACCAGACGCCGGCGGAAATGATGGCCGATCTCAAACTTGCCATGAAGCGAGTTAAAGATCAACGGGCACATACTGCAGACGCGCCTGTCGACACGGGGCCGCTCGAAGGGCACGACGCGAGTGGCGAACCGCGCAAGCTGATGATCGTCGAGTCGGTAACCAAGATGCAGGACGTGTTTCGCGAGCTGTTCAAGAAACGAGGCTATCGCGTGCTGGTGACTAGCGATCCTGAGCGACTTTTCCAGCGATTCTATGAAAACAACAAGACGGCCGATGTATTGCTACTGAGCACGGGTCATATTGGCGCGCCGGCTGTGGAAGCGTTCAATCGGCTCGGCGAAGAGGCGTCGACCAAGAATATTCCTGTCGTGCTGCTGCTGGCAGAGCAGCACGAGAAACTTCGTGAGCAGGCGGTCGAGGGGAAACACCGTTCGGTGCTGCAGATGCCCGTGAAATCGCGCGAGCTAAGGAAAGCCATACTTTCGGTTGTCAACGGCGCAGGATAACCGATTGCCGTCGAGGTGGTCGGAAGCGGCTCGCTATTCGCGATCAGGGATTGGCTGAGTCATCATGGCAGTCGTCGTGGCGACGGAGACGGTCTTCGATTTCGTGAATCTTCTCAACCCTGCGAGAATGGCGGCCGCCTTCAAACTCGGTGGCGAGCCAAAGATCGACCATTCGTTCGACGCTGCGTGGGCTCAGCATATCTGCCGACAGGCAAAGCACGTTCAGATCGTTATGTCGCCGGCTGATTTCTGCCGTGACTTCGTCGGTACACTGGGCAGCACGCACTCCAGGAAACTTGTTTGCCGTCACCGCCATCCCAATGCCTGTGCCACAGATCAGGATACCGCGTTCAGCAGTCTTGTCGCTGACTCGGCGAGCCACCAAAGCGGCGAAATCAGGATAGTCGACGGCCTCGGCAGCCGTTGTCCCTTCGTCGAGCACTTCATGCCCTTTGCTTTCCAGCACTGCAGCAAGTTTTTCCTTGAGGTGATAACCTCGGTGGTCGCTGGCAATCGCGATCCGCATGTTCTCGTCCTTTCCCAAATACCTTATTCCTGGATCCTGTTGGCGGTTTTGCAAACCGGTTGACTAATCAAACGTCAATGAAGATCAAGCTCATCAACGCGCCGTCGCAAAGCTGATTTGACCTCTTCGGCACACTCGCGATAGATATTGATCGAGCCTCCGATCGGATCTTGTATGTCTTTCCCGTCTGGGCGTAGCGTATGGATGCGAGGCGAAGAGTCGGGCCACCGTCTCAAAATCGCGTTTCGATGCCCCTCGGTCATGGTAAAAATCACGTCTGCATGGCGAACCAGTTTGTCGGTAAGCGGCTGCGATGCATGCTTGCTCAGGTCGAGCCCGCCTTCTTGCATGACCGTCACTGCTTCTCGACTAGGTCCGCACCCAGGGGCAGCCGCAATGCCGGCCGAGGCGATAATCGTACCCTGCTGATCCAATTCTGATTCGGAGCAACCCATTTTTTCTGCAACGAGCCGTCGCATGATCACCTCAGCCATCGGGCTGCGGCAGGTGTTCCCCGTGCAAACTAGCAGTACAATCATGCTTGAAAGGCGATCTAAAGCTTGGCGCCCAACCACCCCTTCTCGGATACAGGTACATTCGTTTCCCGTCGCCCTGACAACGGTGGAAGCTTGCCCATAGCGGCTGCGTCCGTCATCGAGGACGAGATCGACTCGATTGCCCAAACTTTCAACTGCTTGCTTGGCAGTGACTGCTGCTGGCTCTCCGGAGAGATTGGCACTGGTCAAAGCAATCGGGCCGGCAAGCATTTGCAACACGCTCAGTACGATCGAGTGGGCCGGCACGCGCAAACCCACTGTTCCGTTGGGCGCTACTGCCCGGCGGACGCTTTCGGGCAACTGGCTGACCAAACCGCGGTCTTCCCCCTGCCCCACTACCAGGGTTACCGGCCCGGGCCAGCAACGTCGAGCCAACCTTTCTGCCATGGTTCCTAATTGCGGCACATAGTCGAGCGCCTCTTCGGCACTCTTGATGGCCAAGGCGAAAGGGGCGTCCAGCGAACGTCCCTTAGCGACAAACAACTTCTCAACTCCTGCTGCGCTTCGCGCGCTGGCGCCAACTCCATAAACCGTCTCGGTCGGAAAAACCACGAGACCGCCTTCCGCCAGGGTTTGGACAGCCCGATGGACGACGTCCCGACTGTCGTCGGTTTGGCGAAGGTCGATAACAATAGGCGGCATAAGCTACGGCTCACCGCTGCGCACACTATTCCCAGAGGACAACGAAGCGAGCAAAAGGCAAACCCGTTCTTGGCCGCAACGAAAAATGCGACTTTCGATGGACCAATGCACCCGCAAGTCCGCTAAAATCATGATGGCTTCAAGTGATGGCCAGAGGCTTCCCGCCCTGGCCAGGAGGTTGATGATCAATCAGACCTGCAATATAGCGGTTTGAGTGATCGATGGTCAAGCAGTTCCACCCACCCTTTGACGCCGAAAGTCATTGGAATCTAAGACTTTATGGCGTTTGGATCAAGCAGCAATGACTAGCCGCCTTTCGGCAACCTGCAAGGGCCTTGCGGCGAATTGGGTTGTTGCCTTGTTCGCCTTGCTGGCCGGTTGCATCGATAGTGCTCCCCAAAAGCAAGCTGCTGAACTCGTCTGGGGACAGCGGGGCATCACCGCGGGCCGATTGCAGAAGCCGCGTGCCATAGCCATCGACTCCGACGATCAGCTTTACCTCGTCGATATGACCGCGAGAATTCAAGTTTTCGACGCCGACGGCAACTATCTGCGCGGCTGGAAGACGCCTGTTAGCAAGAATGGCAGACCATCGGGGCTGACCATCGATCGGGACGGCCGACTGTTGGTAGCAGATACGCACTACTATCAGATGTTGGTCTATACGACCGAGGGCGAACTTCTTGAGTCGGAAACTATCGGAGGTACTTTGGGCCAAGGGCCGGGAGAGTTCGGCTTTGTGACTGACGCGGTCGAGGACTCTCAGGGAAATATCTATATCGGCGAATATGGAGATTTCGACCGAATCCAAAAGTTTTCACCCGACGGGGAATACCTTCTACAATGGGGCGGCCACGGCGCTGAGCCGGGGCAGTTTCGGCGGCCTCAGAACATGGTCGTTGACCATCAAGACCACATTTGGGTAACCGATGCCTGCAACCATCGCATTCAGGTTTTTGACAATGCGGGAAAGCTGCTGCAGATATGGGGAGAAGAAGGGAGTGAGGTAGGCAAGTTGTACTATCCCTACGACCTCGCCTTGGACGGGCAGGGGCATGTTTATATTTGTGAATACGGAAACCATCGTGTGCAGAAGTTTACGCTTCTTGGAGAGTCAGTGGCAAGCTGGGGAAGCCATGGCAAAGAGCCGGGGCAACTTCACAACCCCTGGGCGCTGGCACTCGACAGCAAAGGCCGCCTGCACGTGGTGGACTCGAATAACCACCGGGTACAGCGAGTCGTTTTCTAGCTTATGCAGCTGAACTTCCGCTGAACCGGGAGAATATGCCAGGGGGGAGAACAGATTGGCTATTCCTTCCCGCAGAAATGTATAGAACAATTCAAGCAATCAAGGTACTAGTCAGGAATCACCGCCTTTGTGATGTTCGTAGCCATCGGTAACCGTTCGATAAGAGATAGAAGTCTCCGCCGCTATGTTTCAGCATAGTATCACCTTCGACAGCCCGGCTTACTTGCTGCTGCTTCTGCTCTTGCCGCTAATGTGGTGGCTAGGTTACCGCAGTTTGTCGGGGCTTGGCCGGTGGCGCCGACTGATGGCGTTGACCCTGCGTTCGCTCGTGTTGTTGATCATTGTATTTGCTCTCGCCGACGTCCAGTATCAGCGGCGCAGCGATCAGCTGACGGTGATCTATCTGCTAGACCAATCGCTCAGCATTCCTGTCGACCAGCGACAGGCGATGGTCGACTATGTCAATGCCTCGGTTGCGCAGCACCATGACGATGGTCACAATGATCGTTATGCCGTGATCGTATTTGGGCGTGATGCGGGTGTGGAGATACCGCTGGTGAATGTCAACATTCCTTTGAATCGGCGTATCGAAACGGTGCTCGACCCCGAGTACACCGATTTGGCGTTAGCGATTCAGCGTGCCAAGGCGATGTTTCCATTCGATGCAGCCAAACGGGTCGTGCTGGTGACCGACGGCAACCAGAATCAGGGGGATGCACAACGCGACGCGCGGGCAGCGGCAGCGGCAGGGGTCAGTATCGACGTAGTGCCGGTAATGCTTTCGGCGCGTAGCGAAGTGGCAGTCGAAAAAGTCGACGTACCGGCCGGAGCCCGTCGCGGTCAGCCATTCGAGATGCGCGTCGTGCTGCGCAACGATTCGCCCGCGGATGGTGGCAAAACAATTCCCGGAAAGTTGCGCATCGTCCGCAAGTCGGGCCAGCGCGAGGAAACGATCGTCGAACAAGACGTGGACGTGCCGCCCGGCAAACGTGTGTTTACGATCTCCGAGGAGATAGATCAGCCTGATTTTTACACCTATGAGGCCCGATTCGTACCCAATGAAACCGCCGACGACGGGATGACTCAGAACAACGAGGCATCTGCCTTTACCCATGTGCGGGGCAAAGGCCATGTGCTGCTGATCGAAAACTGGGATAAGCCGGGAGAAGCTGATTATCTAGTCGAGCGGCTCCGCAACGAAGACATTGCGGTGACAGTTTCTCCGAGCGATCAGTTGTTTACTTCACTGGCTGAGTTGCAGCGATACGATACGGTGATTCTTTCAAATGTCTCGCGCAGCACGGGGACCGACGCCGACAATGTGAGCAGCTTTAGCGACGAACAGATCAGCATGCTCGAGCGTAACACGCGCGAGTTGGGTTGCGGGCTGATTATGCTCGGCGGTCCCGACACGTTCGGTGCAGGAGGTTGGACGAATACCGACCTGGAGAAAGCGATGCCGGTCGATTTTGAAATCAAGAACGCAAAAGTCACTCCTGTTGGCGCCTTGGTCTTGATGATGCACGCCGGTGAAATGCCCCGGGCAAACTACTGGCAAAAGCGGATTGCGATCGAATCGATCAAAATTTTAGGCAGCCGCGACTACTGCGGACTGGTGCAATGGAACGGCACCGACCAATGGCTCTGGGGACAATCCAAGGGCGGTTTGATTCGCGTGGGGCCCAATCGGAAGATGATGATGGCCAGGGTCGACCGCATGATGATTGGAGACATGCCTGCCTTCGATCCTGCATTGAAGATGGCCGCCAAGGCATACGCCGGTCTCCAAGACGCGGCAGTCAAGCACATGATTATCATCAGCGACGGCGATCCGACGCCCTCGACTCCGGCAACGATCAAGCTGCTGACTCAACAGGGGGTGAAGGTCAGCACTGTGGCCGTCGGTTCGCATGGCATGCTTGGCAGTCAAGAAATGCAGAAGATCGCCTCGGTCACCGGCGGCAAGTATTACGCTGTGAAGAGTGCCAACGCGCTACCGAAGATTTACCAGCGCGAGGCGCGGCGGATTGCCCGCCCATTGGTTTACGAACCCAAGCCGCCGGTGCAGCCGATGGTCGTCTCGCAGCATGAAATAATGCAGGGAATGGAGGGGGGCATTCCTCCGATCAGCGGCTTTGTGCTCACCTCGGTCAAAGACAACCCGCTGGTGGAGGTCCTACTGAGATCTCCGCAGCCGGTGGACGAAAAAAATGCCACCGTCTTGGCCACCTGGACCTATGGTGCGGGAAAGGCGGCAGCCCTGGCCACCGACGCCGGCCAACGCTGGGCCAATTCCTGGACGCAGTGGGACGGCTATGACAAGCTGTTCAGTCAGTTGGTCCGCTGGTCGATGCGTCCGACCGACGATCTGGGCAACTTCAGCGTTGCGACCGATGTTCGCGAAGGGAAGACGCAAGTCATCATTACCGCGCTCGACGAGCAGGACCAGTTTCTCAACGACTTGTCGATCACCGGCACCGTCGTGGCGCCGGACATGACGTCCGCACCGCTAAAAATCGAACAGACGGCGCCTGGTCGCTATGTCGGTGAGTTTGCTTCGGAAGTGGCCGGCAATTACATGATCGTTGCCAATACCGGGGCAGGAAGAGCTCCGATCCGCAGTGGTGTGAACGTCGGTTATTCTGCCGAGTACCGGGCAAACGAGACGAATATGGCCCTGCTGCGATCGTTGAGCGAGCTAAAGGCCAAAGGCGGGCCGCCGGGGATGCTCGTCGAAGAGGGCCTCGATCCCAGCCGGTTGGACGATTCGCTGGCAGCCAATCCCTTTCGTCGCGACCTGGAGCCGGCGATCTCCAACCAATCGATATGGCCCTGGCTGATCCTGGTAGGGAATTGCTTGTTTCTGGCCGATGTCTTTATTCGCCGGGTGCAAGTAAACTTCCTCTGGCTGCCGCCGTTGATGGCGAAGCTGCGCGACAAGGTACTGCGGCGCGAAATTCTGGCCCCAGTGCCAGAAACGATGAGTCGCCTGCAGAGTCGCAAGCGCGAGATCAGCGAGCAGCTCGAAGGTCGCCGCGCAACCGCCCGCTTCGAGTCCACCTCCGATCCGACAGAAAGCGTGGAGCCTTTAATGACCAGCACGCCTACCGCACAGGCCTCAGCGCCGCGCCCCCAGGAGAAGATCGATCAGCCCGCAGAACAACCTGCCGAGGAATCGTACACCGAGCGGTTGCTTAAAGCGAAACGCCGCGTGTGGGACGATCGCAACCGAGGAGAGAAATAGTAGGCTGCCTCGAGAGGAATGGCAGCGAACCGAAAGATCGACAAAACAGCGAGAGAATCAGTTATACGACCAACAGAAAGAGAGCAACTATGAGCGTCGGTGAATCGATGGAACAACGTGCCCAGGAGTTTGCAGCTCGCTACAAGGCGGTGCGCGAGGAACTGGGTCGCGTGATCGTTGGCCACAGCGAAATTGTCCATGGGGTGCTCACCTGCCTGTTCGTTGGCGGTCATTGCCTGCTGGAAGGCGTTCCGGGGCTTGGTAAGACGCTGTTGGTGCGCACATTGGCACAAACGCTCGACTTGAACTTCTCTCGTATCCAGTTTACGCCCGACCTGATGCCGGCCGATATCCTGGGCACGAACATGGTGGTGGAAACTGCTGAAGGTGGCAGGACATTCGAGTTTCAAAAAGGCCCGATATTCACCCAGATCTGCCTGGCAGACGAAATCAACCGAGCTACCCCTAAGACCCAATCTGCCATGCTCGAAGCGATGCAGGAGCATAAAGTGAGCGCGGCGGGTAAGGTGTTTCCGCTCGAAGAGCCGTTCTTTGTCATGGCGACTCAAAACCCTTTGGAACAAGAAGGCACCTATCCGCTGCCTGAAGCTCAACTAGATCGGTTCTTCTTCAAGCTGGTCGTTGGTTACTCGAACCGCGACGACCTGAACGAGATCATCAATCGCACCACGCGCGGGGTAAGCATTGAGCCCAAAAAGGTGATGGACGGCCGGGAGATCCTCAAGTGGCAGCAATTGATTCGCGAGGTCATCATCGCACCCCACGTGCAGGACTACATCGTCCGTCTGACTCTTGCGACACACCCCGGCGGAGAGTTTGCGGTCGAGGCGGCCAATCAGTATCTGCGCTGGGGCAGCAGTCCGCGCGGAGCGCAAACCATTACTCTGGCTGCCAAAGTTCGCGCGCTATTGGCTGGTCGCTACAACGTGAGCTTCGAGGACATCCGCCGCGTCTTTCTGCCTGCTTTGCGACATCGCGTGATTCTCAATTTCGAGGCAGAAGCCGAAAGCATCGATCCCGACCAAGTATTGACCGACATACTCAAGGCGGTGCCAGAGAAGGGTGGAGACGCCAAGGTCGCGTGAATGCGATCGTGCAGTTCAGATGGCGGATTGCTAAAGGCTGAAAGCTAATTGCTGAGTGGAGAGGATTGGGCGTGCCTGTTGATCGAGATTCATCGTTGTTATCTCCCGAGCTTCTCGCTCAGCTTGAGCGGTTGGAGTTGGTGACACGCAAAGTCTTTCGCGGCCGGATGAAGGGCGAGCGGCGCAGCAAGCGCAAGGGGCAGAGCGTCGAGTTTGCCGACTTTCGCAATTACGTGCCGGGCGACGACTTGCGGCAACTCGATTGGAATCTGTACGCGCGGCTCGAAAAGCTGATCGTCAAGCTGTTTATGGAAGAGGAAGATCTGCATTTCTATGCGTTGGTCGACGCGAGCATGTCGATGGATTTTGGCCGACCGACCAAGCTCGACTATGCTAAGCAACTGGCTGCCGCGCTGGGATTCATTGGGCTGATTCGTGCCGATCGGGTGCGGATTGAAACCCTGGGGCAGGGGGTGGGCGAGAAGAGCCCTATTTTGCGAGGTCGGCAAAGCGTCTGGCGGTTGCTGCAACACGTCGAAGCGATTGAGCCGGGCGAGTCGATCTCGCTCTCCGAGGGCATCAAGAATTTTTGTTTGCGCAATCGGGGGCGCGGCGTGGTGGTCTTCATCAGCGATTTAATGGATAAGGGAGGGTACGAATCGGCGCTGAGGTACTTTGTATCACACCAGGTTGATTGCTTTGTCATCCAAGTGCTGTCGCAAGAAGAGCTCGAGCCCGATGTCAAGGGCGATCTTAAACTCGTCGATTGCGAAGATGCCGATGAGGCAGAGATTACCGTCAGCGCTCCGCTACTGAGCCGATATCAGCAGACGCTCAATGCGTTTGTTGCGGGAGCACAGGATTTTTGCACCCGACGGGGGATGCACTACATGCTCGCCAACAACCAATTGCCCGTCGAGGAATTGGTGGCCAAACACTTACGTCGGCGGGGGCTCGTTCGTTAACCGCCATGGATTCTCTGTTTCGCAATACTTTGGGCCCTGCTAGCTGGTTTCTCCTCAGCTTGATACCGCTTGCGCTCTTTGCGCTGTACTTTTTGAAGCTCAAACGCCAGCCACTTGAGGTCCCTAGCACTTACTTGTGGCATCGAGTTATCGAAGACTTGCATGTGAACAGCCTTTGGCAGCGGCTGCGCAAGAGCCTGCTCTTGTTTCTCCAACTCCTGCTTTTGGCGTTGGCGATGCTGGCGCTGCTGCGGCCCGGCTGGCAGGGGCAGGCGCTCGAGGGGCAGCAATTCATTTTTCTGATCGACAAATCGGCGAGCATGTCGGCTACTGATACGGTTAGCGGCGAATCGCGACTTGAAGAAGCAAAACGTCGGGTTGAGACGCTGATCGATCAACTCGACTCAGACATGACGGCGATGATCATCGCTTTTGCCGAGCAACCCGAGGTTGTCCAGGAGTTTACCGACAATCGGCGCCTGTTGCGCGAGGCACTCGATCGGATAGAGCCGACAGCCAGCCGCACCGATTTGACGGGGGCGTTGGAATTGGCCGACGGGTTTGCCAACCCCCGGCGCTTGCTGACCGAAGAAGGTGAATTCGAAGTCTCCGAGCAAGAGCAAGTAGAATTGTACATCTTTAGTGACGGGCGATTTCGCGGCGTCGAGGGTTTTTCGCTCGGCAATCTGCAACCTTTGTATTTGCCGATCGGCAGTTTCGCTGCCCAAAATCTGGCGATTACTGCGCTCAACGCGCGCCGTGGAGAAGAGCGCCCCGACCAGCAGCAAGCCTTTGTCCAGGTGGCGAATTTCGGCGAACAGCCACAGGCGACCGTTGTCGAATTGTATCTCGAAGACCGCTTGATCGATGCGGTCGAATTGGAAGTGCCGGCCGGCGACGTAGCGAGCACTACGTTTGCGTTGGCCGAGGAAGCTGCCGGCCAACTGCGAGCTCGGCTGGACCCTCCTCAGAGCTTTGACGACACGCTGCGTCTCGACAACGAAGCGTATGCCGTGCTAGAAGATCGTCGCGATGCACGCGTGCTGCTCGTGACACCCGGCAACACGACGCTCGAGTCGGCGCTGGCGACCGAACGAGCCAATCGTCTTGCCAAAGTCGAAAAGATGGCTCCCGCCGAGATGGAAAAGCCCGACTACCTGCTGCAGTCGCAGTCGGAAGTTTATGACCTGATAATCTACGACCAATGCGTTCCGCAGGTGATGCCGCTTGCCAGCACGTTGTTTGTGGGCCGCTTGCCTCCGACCGACCTCTGGAAGCAGGCGGAGGCGGAGCCTGTTTTTGGGCCTCAGATCATCGACTGGGAGCGGGGACACCCGCTGTTGAACCTGATCGAGTTGGGGAACGTACAGATTGTCGACACCCTGATAACGAAGCCGCCGTTGGGCGGGGGGGTGTTGGTCGACTCGACCAAGGGGCCGATCTTTGCCATTGCGCCCCGCGATCGTTACGAGGATGCCGTCTTGGGATTTGAGATTGTCGGCCACGAAGAAGACGGCACGCGTACGTACAATACCGACTGGCCGCGTAAGCACAGCTTTCCCACCTTTTGGCTGAATGTTCTCGACTACTTTGCCCACGAGAGCAGCTCGGCGGCGACGCACAACAAGCCCGATTTGCCGGTGGAGTTGCGAATTAACAGCCAAGAAGAAACGCTGACGGTCGAATTGCCTGATAGCCAACGACGCGAGGTCCAACTCGAACGAGTCGGGAGGCTCGCTTTCCACGAGACAGGCCAGTTGGGGGTTTACAAGGTTTATAGCGGCGGTCAAGTCGCAAAACAGTTTGCCGTCAATCTTTTTGATCGCGAAGAAAGTGACGTGCGGTTGCGAGTTAAACAAGAGGGCGAAGATGGGGTGCAGGTTGTCGATTCCCTTTCTATCGGTTACGTAGACGTTGCAGCCCAATCTCCCGGTTCCCCCGTGCGCCGAGAACTGTGGAAACTGCTCCTGGCGGGGGCTCTGGTTGTGTTAGTTTTTGAGTGGTATATCTACAATCGGCGCGTGTATATTTAGAGGGTGCCCAGGGCGGCTATCTTGGTACAGGCTTACATACGGAAGGCGAAGAGTCCGGCATGCACGAGACGTTGGAGAAGCGAAGGCCAAGGCGAGCAAAGCGCAAAGCGCATCAGAAGGCTTTGCATCGGCTGATCGAAAACGACATGATCCTCACCGCCACCAGCGATGAGTATCGCAATAAGGTCAAGCGAGTCTACGGCGGGCCGAAAGGGGCCATGCTTGCAACCTGCAGTATGCTCTCGTTGCATATTCCTTTAGGCGAACGCTTGTTTAAGACTCGCAAGTTTGATCTGCACGGCATGCAATCGATTCTCGATGTGGGAAGCGGCGCCGGGCAGCTTGCCAGCCATTTGCTGAAGTATAGCGACCCGGGGGCCAAGGTGACTTGCACCGATCTCTCAAACCAGATGTTGCGCCGTGCTCGCAATCGCTTGAAGAGTTCGCGGCCCGACTTTGTTGCCGCAGACCTTAGTCACTTGCCTTTTGCCGACGAATCATTCGACGGCGTCACTTGTGGTTACGTGTTGGAGCATCTGCCAGACCCGAGGCCTGGCTTGGCGGAAATGGCTCGCGTACTTGCTCGCGGTGGTCGCATGCTGCTGTTGACGACCGAAGACAGTTTCTCTGGAGCTTGGACCAGTCGGCTTTGGTATTGCCGTACTTTCAATCGTCAGGAGCTTATGCGAATCTGCGAAGAGCTCGGTCTAATCTGGAAGCAGGAACTGTGGTTTACCAAGATGCACAAGGTCATGCGCGCCGGCGGGATCTGTGTAGAAATTGAAAAGGCGTAGGTCGCCTGCCAACACGCATCCAAATCTTCAGCAACCCTTCGGAACGTGGGCAGCAGCCCAGCGAGAGGGTTGGTTCAGTTGCCGGCTTGGATCAGTTCAAGTAGCGCTATTTCTGGCGGGCAGTTCCAACGCAGCGGCGTTTCTCCCGAGATCCCTCGCGAGACGTGCATCACCGTTTTGTCTCGGTAGAATACGCCACAAGCATAGCGCGTGCCGTAGAGACTTGGACAGGCCACGGCTCCCAACAGCGGGACGCGAATCTGGCCGCCATGCGTATGGCCTGCGAGCACCAGGTCGGCTTCTTGTTGGCAGGCCCAGGCAAATTGATCGGGCGAATGGGCCAGAACCAGCTTCAATGGAAGTCCGCAGGAATCTCGCAGCGGCGATTGCTGCCGATCAAGCTGGTCCTGCCTCCAGGGACGCTCGTTGCCGGCGATCGCTACCGCGGCCCCGTTCCATTGAGTGTCGATCCAATTACCGCCGACGTACATCAAGCCGGCTTCGATCAGGCTGTGCCTGGTGCGTTCCGGGTCAACAAACAGATCGTGATTGCCGAGGATAAAGTAAACGCCATTCGAAGCGCGTAACTGCCCTAGAGTTTCTGGCAGCCAGTCCCAGCACAGTTCTCGCTCGAGAATGTCGCCGGTGACGGCAATCACGTCGGGTTCGAGTTGATTAACATGCTTGACGACCGTCTCGAACCAGCGTTGCTCGATATGGCCAATCATGTGCAGATCGCTCAAGTGGGCGATTCGCAGGCCTTGATGAGCTGCGCACAAGCGTGGCACAGCTAGCTGCTTGTAATCGACCGAAATCTGCAAACACTCGTTGCCTGGCAAACGAGCCAAGAGACGCGGAAGAGTTCTCTGTACCGGCAGCGGATTCCAAACCGGGCTTGGAGTCAGGGGCTCCCGGCGCCAGTTGCGCAGGGCCCTTGGATCATTGGCGCCGCGCCGATTCACCTGATTCAAAACAAGTTTAACGATCCCCCACAGAGCGCAGAACTGCAGATAGCGAGGCAGAATCCCGGCCGAGTAGAAGACGTAATCAACCGTACCCCCACTGAATTGCCACCAATCCACAACGACCAACAGCGGCAAGACGGTAAATGCCAGTACGGCGGCATAAGTAGGATAGTCAATCAGAAACCTGGGCCCCGCCCAGGCATGTAGGCGGTTGACGCCATCGATCCACAGATATCCATGGCCTAGGGTAGCCAAGAGAACGACACCGCCCAGGACGACAAGAGTCATCGTTTCTCGTCCTTGGTTTGCTCAAGTCGCCACGGCAGCACTACTCGGACTTTCCGGCAGTAACGATATCCTCGATGGTGCTCACAAGCTGATCAAGCCGGAAAGGCTTGTAAAGCACGCTGCGCAGTCCCGCCTGACGGGACTTTACGATCGAGTGCTCAGGATCGTAGCCAAAGCCCGCCATCAAGACCATCGGCACTTTGCCCAACTGGTCGATCAATTTCAGCAGCAGTTCGTAGCCGTTCATGTCGGGCAAGCGAACGTCCGAGATGATCACGTCGTACGCGGTGTTAGCATCTAGATTGCGAACCATGAATACGGCTTCGCTGCCGTCGTGGGCCGTTTCGACAACACAGCGGTAGCGCTCCAACAAGTCGTGAGCGGCCGAGCGGACCGAATCGTCGGCGTCGACGACTAGGATTCGTTTGCCAACCAATAGTGGACGGGCATCGGTCACCAAAGCGCTGGGCTGCGCCTTGGCAGGCGCCATCTTCTGTCCGACTTTCTGGATTACCTGTTTAATATCCCGAGCGTTTCGCAGAATGCACTGGAGCCGCTGCACAACATCGGGCTCATGGCCGATATACCGTTCCATGACGTTGACTGCGTCGTTGAGTATGTCGTCTATCGGCAGGGCCACGGCGCTGTGGATCGCCTCGACACTCGCAGCTGCGGTGCTTGCTTTCTCGGCGGCAAGCAGTTCTAACGTGTTCAACGCGACGGCGAGATCGCGGGCAAAAATTTCGAGAAACTGCAGGTCGTTTTCATCGAATGCGTTAGCCTCGGGGCTTTCGATATTCAGCGTTCCGATGACCTGCTCTTGCAGCATCAGCGGCACAGTAAGCGAACTGCGCGCTCCCTCAGCTCCTTCGAGATAAAGTGGATCTTCCACCGTATGCGCGCAGATGTAGCTCTTGCCCGTTTTAGCGACAAAACCCGTGACTCCGCTGCCTTCGGTTTCGGCTCGCAGCGGACGGCTGGCTGCAACCGGGGCCATGCCAACTTCTAGCAAGGGCTTAAGCTCTTTGGTCTCTTGATCGAGCATACGAATCTCGACCACGTCCAATTGCAAAATATCCTGCGTACATTGCAGGATATTGGACTTCAACAATTCGATTCGTTGTTCGACGGAGTAAGAGGCGATTTCATCTGCCGTCAGATCCGCTAACGCGATTCCCGCCTGGTGAATTGCTGCCAGCTTTTGCTGTTGCAGGACCTCGGCACTGACATCATGCACCGTCACCACGAGATTCTGCGGCGTTTCTTGTCCCGTTTCGAAGACCGGGGCGGCGTGGATACGGAAATAACGGTTGTCATCACACCGCAGCGTCGTTGCGCTGGGGGCATGAGAAGTAAGTGCGCTGTGAAAAGGGCAATAGTCGGGGCCGATTATCTCTGGGCTGCCGAGCAGGCGATAGAAATTCTCGCCAACTACCTCTTTTTCTTGACACCACTCCGAGAGCCGTCCGTTGCCCCAAAGAATTGTATTCTCTTCATCCAGCAGGACGACCCCGTTGGGCATGTCCTGCAGGATGCGATCATTTCGCAGCAACTTGCCAACGTCGGCAGCTTCGGCAAAGTGGTCGGCGTCGCAATAAATGGCCGCAAACTCTCCGCTTGCCAATTGCGAGAGAGCTTTGACCGGTGAAGAAACTTCGACAATCTCCACTTCTTCGCCAAGTCGGGCACGAACATCAACTAGAGAATCGTGTGTCCCGCCCAAATAGAGCACTTTCGGCGAACTAACCGCTGTTTCGTGATGCGAGGGGCCGTCGGTTTGAGGCACTTTGGGATCGGGCACCGTAACAACTTCCGATGTGTCGAGTCGTCGAGGCTGCAAAGCGGGGAGGGATTCGTCGAGTGGAGGACGCCTGCCTCTCACGAACAAGTATACGTGGCGGCCTGCAGACCAACAAGATTGCGCCAGGCAGACCTTCCATTGGCATCGGCCTGCAGCAGCCCCATGGGTGAGCTAGCTGCG
The DNA here is from genome assembly GCA_020427155.1 of Planctomycetales bacterium. Classification (GTDB taxonomy): domain Bacteria; phylum Planctomycetota; class Planctomycetia; order Pirellulales; family Lacipirellulaceae; genus Bythopirellula. The sequence goes on from JAGQOW010000050.1 coordinate 26,080, forward strand.
CGGAAATAGCCGTGAATGGGAGAACTTTCTCGCAAAGGTCCTCATTTTCTGCACAACATGATACGCGAATCTGTCAAGCAAAAAGCACATATCCCCGCAAAATGAGCTGCCCCAAACGCCTGGCGTAGCGTACAATGCCGCGTTTCTGCAAGTCCACCGCCCCTGACTAACGACGAGTATGCCTTGGTCGGTTCGTTACGGGTGGACCCCAACGGCTGGTGCAACTGGCATGTGTCAGAGGCTGGCTTCGTCATTTCCTGGCTAGTTTGCTCTCCCTCTCGTTATCCTTCCTCTGAGTCTTCCTCGATGAATGCTGCTCGAACGCCCGTATCCACGACTTTTTTGCGAAACGTTGCAATTATTGCCCACGTCGACCACGGGAAGACGACGCTTGTGGATCAACTGCTCTACCAGTCGGGCCAGTTTCGCGAGGAAGAACTCACCAAGCTGGCGGGGGGGCAGCATGGACTGATCTTCGATTCGAACGACCTGGAGCGAGAAAGAGGAATCACAATCTTCAGTAAGAATTGTGCTGTTCGTTATCTCACTGATGAGGGCGATGAGTTCCGCATCAATTTGATTGACACTCCTGGCCACGCCGACTTTGGCGGCGAAGTTGAACGTGTGCTTGGCATGGCCAGCGGCACCCTGTTGCTGGTCGACGCCTACGAGGGCCCCATGCCCCAGACTCGGTTTGTCCTGCAGAAGTCGCTACAGCACGGGCTCAAACCCATCGTCGTCGTCAACAAAGTTGACCGTCCTGATGCGCGGCCCGATGAAGTGGTCAGCGAAGTATTTGATCTATTGGTCGATCTTGATGCCCCAGACGAGATGCTCGATTTCACTACGGTCTACGCTTCAGCCAAGCAAGGATGGGCCACGCGCGATCTCCACATTCCGAGCCAGACTCTGAAGCCGCTCTTCGAAGCAGTGATCAACGACGTCCCTCCGCCCGAGGCGGGCCTGGCTGATTCACCGCTGCGGATGCAAGTGACCACTCTGGACTATTCAGACTATGTAGGCCGAATTGCCATTGGACGCATCCGGCAGGGAACCGTACGGCGTCATCAGCAGATTCTCGTGGTCAATCGTCAGGGCGAGGCCTCCGAACGTCGCATTGCTCAAGTGTTGGCGTTTGACGGGCTTGGTCGAAAAGAAGTCGAGCAGGTCGAGGCGGGTGACCTGTGTGCTCTCGTCGGGCTCGAGCCAATCGAAATCGGCGACACGGTATCCGACCCGTCCTGCCCCGAGCCGTTGCCCTCGGTTGCCATCGACGAGCCGACGCTGCACATGACGTTTCGGGTTAACAACGGGCCTTTCTCGGGCCGCTCAGGAAAGTTCCTCACTAGCCGACAGATATCAGATCGACTCCAGAAGGAACTTCGCTCGAATGTCGCCTTGAAGGTGGGGCCAGGTCCGACTCAAGAACAGTTTCGAGTCTCAGGCCGCGGCATGATGCACCTGGGGATTCTCATTGAGAATATGCGTCGTGAAGGCTTCGAGTTATGCGTGGGCAAGCCCCAGGTAATCTATCGCGAAGTGAACGGCGAGCGCTGTGAACCGATCGAGCAGCTCGTGGTCGATTGTCCCGAATCGTGCGAGAGTGCCGTCATGGCATTGCTGGGTGATCGACGTGCTCAAGTGGTCAAGATCAGTCGCCGCACCGAAGGCGGAGGCTTTGTGCATATGGAATTCACGATTCCAGCCCGCTCGCTCATGGGGCTGCGCAGCCGCATGCTCAATGCCACCAAGGGAGAGGCCATCATGCACCATACGCTTATCGATTACGAGCCGGTGCGCGGAACGGTTCCCAAACGTCCTGTAGGGGTGCTAGTGGCACACGAAACGGGCCAGGCAACGGCCTATTCGCTGGATGCCCTCTACGACCGTGGCGAGTTTTTCATTCGGCCCGGCGAGCAGGTTTATGAAGGGCAGATCGTCGGCGAGCATTGCCGAGACGGCGATCTGAAGGTCAACGTAGTGAAAGGCAAGAAGTTGACCAACATTCGAGCCGCAGGCAAGGACGATAATAGCCAAGTGCGGCCCGTGCGCGAGATGTCCTTGGAAGCTTGTCTCGAATACATCGAAGACGACGAGTTGGTCGAGGTGACTCCTGCTGGCATCCGGATGCGCAAGATTCTGCTAAGCGAAGCTGACCGCCGCCGAGAATCGCGGCGCAGCAAGAGTGCGGATTGATGCCCCAGGCACGATTAAGTAAGTCACTGCCGGCTTCGTTTTCCGGCTGGAGGCAGCAGTTACGGCGGCAGATCCCGGACGATCTGAGTGCAAGTAATCCTGGGTACTTGTTTCAACCAGGCTAGTCTGCGGACTCGCAATCGTCATATCCGTCACGGACGTCAAATCCCGATCTAGGGTTAACGCTCGATCTCAGAATCGAGTGACTTCTGCTTGGACAGACTTTTCCAAAAGCTATGTTTTGGAAGAGATGAATCTGTCTTGGGTGAGCGATGCGCGATTGGGTCTTGCCACACACATTTTACCGAGTCGCACGAAGCGAGGGACACGTCATGTATCCTGGAACACCAAATCATTCTGGTACATCAACCATGTGCTGCAAAAACGGCGTACGTCGCGGCCTTTCAATCATCGAATTTGTGGGTTGCCTGGTGGCGCTGTGTGGCGGAGTCATCCTCGGCTCGATGTATCTGGGCGTCGACTTGCAGCAGTTGGCGACTCATGCTTTGCAGCGGTCACAGTCAGTCGATCTGAGCCTGCTAGGTTTATCAGGCACCTCGGACGAACAAGCCCCGACTGACGACGAAGCGCCAGCGAGCGACGAGTTGTTGCAGGGCAGTTCGGAATCTCATGCGACTGAACTTGCAGGCGGCCTCGAATCGGAGAACACCGGTGCTGCGAATGAAGAAGAATCAACCCAGGCTTCAGAAGAACAGTTGGCATCACCAGTCGAAGTCGAATTGACCGAAGCCGAGCGCGAACAGGCTACGTTGGCCTACTGGACCGCCTTAGCTGCTTGCGTTCAAGAGGAATCGCTGAGCCGACGCTCGGTAGGAAAAGCGGGTGAAAGCTGGCAATTGTTCGAGTATTTGACCTACCGCAAAGAAAATCATCAGCGCGCTGTCGACCAGATCGAACAGCTCGACAGCCGAGGCGTTGACCCGAAAGTGACCGACCACGCGCAACAGGTGATTGCCTGGCATACCTCGGGAGTGAAATTGTATCAGCGCTCTCTCGACTTACTGACCGACGGACCCGCAGGCGACCTGTCGGGGCCTTCGGCACAAAGCTGGCAGAGTGCGGCGACTCAGCATCGCATGGAAGAGAAGCTGGTGCAGGACAAGCATCTGGGAGTGGCGAGCTATCTGACTCACACTTATAAGTCGCTAGGCCCGTTCAAACCCGCGGCCTTTCGCTAGAAGTCCGTTGAGGGGTCGACTGGCAGAGCTTCCGAGCGGGGCGGGCCAATGCGGGCGAAGCCCTTTGCCGCTAGCAAAGAGGCCATACACCGAGGTGTTTCTGCGCGTATCGCCTGCTGCCAGCGGCCCTCTCCGCTGATGCGTTGCTTCTTCGCAGAGCGCGAATTAGGATGAAGAATTAGCGAAAACAAACCATTCCCTTACTTGGGTCAGAATCTAGGAAGAGGTATCTACCGATGCAGACTTTCACTCGTACCGTGCTGTCCGGTTTCTTGACGATGTTGATGGTGGTAGACCCCGCATCGGCGGGTCGCTTGTTTCGCGCGGCTCGATGTCCAGTGCCCTGCGGACCGGTTTGTGTTGAGACTTGCCCGCCGGTCGAGTGCTGCTATCCCGTAGATTGCTGCCAGCCTGTGAGCTGTTGCACCGAAACGGTGATCTACGATTCATCGCCTGTTCTGTGCTGCGAGGAACCTTCAGCTGTAAGCAAGCCCGAGGCAGCTGAAAGCGATCGGCCTGACTCTATGCCCAATGAATCTGCAGATCAGGAGTTGCCAACTCCGACGGCCAATGCGGAACCGACTGTTGGTGATGAGCAGCAGTCTGCAGACAGACCCGCGAGCGCGATCGTCAACAAGCCCACTGCAGAAGTCGACCCCGCTCCTGTGAGCCCGCCTGCTCCTGCAGTCACGCCTCAGCCCGTGATTGAGAGCGATGATACCGAAGTCAGCGAGTCGGCTTCCGAGCCTGACCTGGATTCGCTATTCGACGAACCCACGCCTCCAGAAGTTGAGCCCGCGATTGACGATAGTCCTGCCGAGGCGGCCCCGGCAGAAGATGTGTTCGACGAACCCGCTGCTCCAGAGGTCGACGCGCCAGCAGAACCGCTTGTTGAAGAACCTGTTTCCGAGGTAGAGCTCCCGTCCGAGGAGGATCCCTTGAATCAGCTTTTCACTCCGTCGGATGAAGAAGTACCTGCCGAGGTACCACCTGCCGAAGAGCCTGAAGAGTCCGAGGAGCCCGAGGAGCCCAACAAACCTGTGGTAGAAGACCTGTTCGGCCAACAACAGGACCAGCCCGTGCTACATGAGCCAGGCGGCCTGGCAAGCGCTGCCACTCGCTGGTGGACCGACGACGGGGCTCAGTTCCGTTGCGAGGCAAAACTGCTGAAGGTGACTTCCAAGCAAGTTGTGTTGAGCAAAGCCGATGGCCGTGTCGTCGCGGTGCCTTTCACTCGGCTATGTGACGAGGACCTTCGATTTGTCCATCAACAGGTCACTGCCCAACGCGAGTGGCTTGCCCGTCGCGATTCTTCCGATCAGCTAGCAAGCTTGTGGTCTGAGTAAGTGTGCTAGCGACCGCGTCATCGACGTCAAGGTTTCCGCAGATTTCCTAAATCAGCGCCAGCCAAAAGTCGATCTCCATGCAATAGCGGGCACGGAGTGCGCGCATTTGTTTTCATCCGGAGGGAACCTGATATGGAGCCTGCACTTTTAGGTCTTGCAGCGCCGTCGATTGCCTCGGCTGCTGGCAACGTTGGCCGTGCAGTCTCTACGGTTGCCCGACCGCTGGTCTCCCCTTTCGCGACGTTGCTCCAAAGGTTGCATGGCAACAGGCCGTCTCTCGCCGCAGAAACGCCGCAGGGCGTTACGCACCAAAGCCTTGGCGCACGAGCCGAGCAGCTGCAAGCAGACGTTGAAAGACGTATTTCCAGGGCCCTCGAGTCTTCGGGGATCGAGATTGAGCAGCCTCTTCGGTTGAGCGTATCTGAGTGGGATGGCAGCCTGGAAGTGAGCACCATCTCGCCTCAGCGAGAAGTGCTCGAGGCAGCATTAGCCAGCGATCCTGATCTTGCTGCAGACTTTCGCGAGTTGGCCGCCATACGTGGACTGCTTGCCGCGATCGACGATCATAAGCAGTTTGCCCAGGAATATGCCGACGACCCCCAGCGGGCGATTGCCGATCGTGCATGGCTGATCAACGATCGTTTTGAAGCGCAGTTAAGCATCTCAGCAGAGCACGGCCAGGCAGTGCTGACGTTCAAGTAAGCGGCCTGTGTGCGCAGCGAAAGCAGCGAAGATTACTCTGGACCGGGCGGGAAATGCGCGAGCAGACGCCGAGCAGCATTATCGCCGCTATGAATGCACTGCGGGATGCCCACACCGCGGTACGCATTGCCTGCCAGTTCCAACCCGTCGAGTTGCGCTACGCGCTGCTCGATCGCCTCAACTAGTTGGACATGCCCTACATGATACTGTGGCATCTTTTCTCTCCAACGCACGACGTCGACTCGCAACGGAGCACCACGGATGCCGATTAGCTCGCCCAACTCGTCTTCAGCCAGTTGCTGCAACTTTTCGTCTGTCAGATCAACCTTCTCTGGTTGCAATGCGCCACCGAGAAAAACGCGCACCAGCACTTGGTCGTCGGGTGCGCGTCCAGGGTATTTCACGCTCGAAAAACTTGCCGCAACGATGTTCTTCTGCTCGACCGATGGCATGACCAGCCCAAAGCCGTCAAGCTGACGGGCAATCTGGTCGCGGCGATAGACCAGGCAAACAACAGCGCTGCTGGCGTAGGAGATGTTACTTAGCAATTCGCCTAGTTGGGGATCGACCTCGTCGACCAACACGGCTGCGAGCGGCGCGGGTACCGCGACGACTACTCCGTCGTATGGGCCGCAAGGTTCGTTGTTTTCGAGGTAAACCATCCACTTCTGGTCTGAGGTTCTAGAAACTCGCGAAATCGGTTTGCCTAAGTGTATGCCTGCTGGAGGTAAACGTTGGGCGAGCGCTTCGATTAACTGCCCCAGTCCCTCGCGTGGAGTCACAAAACTGGCATAGCGTGCGCCGCTTGCTCGCGAATCTGAGCCGCCGCCCTCGGAACTAGCTTGCCTCGCCTTGTGGAGTATCGCGCGGGTGAGGCTGCCGTACTCACGCTCGGCTACGATGGCATCGGGCATCGTCGCAGCAAGGCTCAGCTGTTCGGGATCGGCCGTGTAGATGCCGGCCAGCAAAGGTTGGACCAGGCGCTCGAAAGCTTCTCTGCCCAACCTCCGCGTGGCAAACGATGCAACGCTTTCGTCGTAGTCAGCACATTGGATTTCTTTGGGCGCCGGGATCCAACGCTCGGCCACGAGCCGGAACTTTCCGCCCCAACTCAACAAGCGTGTCAGCA
>JAGQOW010000517.1 GCA_020427155.1 Planctomycetales bacterium
TGAAAAAGTAGCCTGTTTTGCGCCGGATCTACCGCTCGCGATCTCAACGCAAAAAGAAAATATCCGTGCACAGGGGCTTTTGCGCAAATTCGGCCTAAACCAGACAGGCGAATACGCGGATGATTTCGGGTTCTCTTACGTAGTATTCACAAAATGACCGTCCTTGTATTGCCTATTACAGGCCTTGTTCCTTGGACCGAGAGCAAAAGATGAAGGCGCCACATAACATGCTGTTGGAGGCCGACACTTGACCGCTCCTCCCTTCGCTGCCGCTCCGGTCGTCGCCGTCAAGTGCGGCTCAACAGCGCGTTAGGTGGCAGGTAACGTGGATACAGTCGCCGAGAGGATCCTGCAACTACGAGTCGAGAACGACTCGTTAAAAGTAGCGGTAAAACTCGGTCGACCGGAACTGGATGAAAGCGGCGAGAATTGGAAGTGCCAATACGAGGTTAGCTTCGGCCAAGAACGGAGATACACCTACATCCATGGCCTTGATTCGATGCAAGCCCTCCAACTCGCAATGACTACGCTTGATGCAGAATTGGAGCGTGGCGCAAAAATGCGCGGAGGCGAGCTGTTTCATTTGGACGAGCCATTTGTGTCAATCCTTGAGGCGGGCGGCTTTGGTAGGTGAAGCTACTCC
>JAGQOW010000518.1 GCA_020427155.1 Planctomycetales bacterium
AAACCACACGGTTCGCCTGACGTGCGTTTTGGCGGAGTCAGTCCGACAGGGCCGTTGCCGGATTCGATTGACTTTCCATTGTATCCACAGGAGGAACCTCAACAGTTCAAGGCGATCTTGTTTGGTGATCCGCAGCCTCGCAACATTCAGGAGGTGGATTACGTGGCTCATGACGTGGTAGACGAATTGATTGGAACGGACGCGTCGTTTGGAGTGACCTTGGGAGATATTGCGTTTGATGATCTAAGCGTCTTTGAGCCGCAGGCTCGAGCGATCGCGCTGATTGGTATCCCGTGGTATAACGTGTTGGGCAATCACGATATCAACTACGACACGACTTCGGATAAACACAGTGACGAAACGTTTGAACGCGTGTTTGGACCAAACTACTATTCGTTTGACTATGGCCAAGTCCATTTCATGGTCTTGGACGACGTAGAATGGCTGGTCGATGAGGCGGGGAAGACTCGGTATCAAGGTGGTTTGGGCGGCCGTCAAATGCGATTTATTCGCAAAGACCTGAGCTTGATTCCGGAAGATCAATTGGTGGTTTTGATGATGCACATTCCGCTGGACGGAGTCCGCGACCGCCACGAACTTTACCGGCTGATTGAAAAGCGACCATTTAGTGTTTCCATTTCGG
>JAGQOW010000519.1 GCA_020427155.1 Planctomycetales bacterium
CGTGCTGCTGCACCAGGCGATACAGCGTGGTCCGCTCGGGGCGGTGGCGCTCGTAGTGGAGCGCTGCGCCGTCCGGCGCCGTGCGCCCCGCAAGGGACTGCTGGCCGGTGGCGTGCACGATGGGCTCCCGATGGGGTGAGCCCGCACGGTCTCAAGCCGTGCTCCGCGCAACAATCGCCCAGAGGGTCGCCTGCCGATGTGTGCCCTCGGCTGCGGGACCGCCTTCGGGTGTATCGCTCTGCTCTGACTGGCGGCTTCAGGGCGACGACTTCGAGGGCGCGGATGTCGGCAGAGGGTCGCTATGCAAAGCTATCCATAGCGACCCCTATGCATAGCGCTCAACTATGCGTAGTTGTCGCCCGCCGCATCGCTGGTGACGAGGCGGAACGCGGCCTCGGCGAGTTGGATGCCATGAGCATCTATACATAGTTCTTGCCCCCGGGTGCACTGGTGGCTCCACAACCTGGAGACCGCCATGAGCGCCAAGCGTCCTACTCGATTCGTTCCTACTGGCCTCGCCCGAGGCCGCGCGCCATTGGAGCCCCACACGGAGGCCTACCGCCGGTACCTCCTCGACCGCGGCAATGCCGCCGGCTACGTGCGCAGCTGCGAGGCGGCGGTGGCGCACATGTCGATGTGGA
>JAGQOW010000520.1 GCA_020427155.1 Planctomycetales bacterium
GTCTGGTGCATCCACATCGATAGGTGCATCACGGCCGCTTCGCAGCTGCGCACATAGCCGGAAGCGTTGCCGCGACCGAGCAGGTACTCGCGGTATGCCGGAACATGCCGCTCCAGCTGAGTACAGCCGCGCGTGCGGACAGAGGATTCGGATCGAGACGAAAGCTTGGATCGCATGGCAGTCTCCAGGTTGTGGAGCCGCCAGTGAACATGGGCCGGAAAACTATGTGTAGCTGCTCACGCCCGAACGCGCCGCTTGCCCGCGTAATTGCTGATCAAATGCCGTCCCGCCAGCCGCGACTCTACATAGTTGAGAGCTATGCATAGGGGTCGCTATGCAAATCTATCCATAGCGACCCAAACCCGCCGGTCAATGAGACAGGAGTTCAACGTCAGGTATCAAAGTACAGCTGCCGTTCTTGGTGACTGGCCACGGGCAAATGCTCCGACTCACCGCCTTTGGCCTCACGCGCTCAATCACATCGGCTGTCCGGCAGGCCCTTATAAGGCACCTGATTCTGCTGCTAAGTCGTATATTCTCTGAGAATAATCTTCCATATATCGGGAACTGTAGAGATGCTACCTTTGGTCGCTGTACCCCTTCTCCACTCGTCTGGTGCTTGGATCGCATCAACGACTG
>JAGQOW010000521.1 GCA_020427155.1 Planctomycetales bacterium
GTCACCCGCTGAAGGGTTTCTGTAATGACATTCGCCGCAGTAAGCGGTACACCGAACAGGCGGCTTGCGACTTCAGCCACCTTGGTATTCTTTTCCTGCTCACTACCTTCGGTCGCCATCGTGGCCGACGTGCCGATGCACTGGAGCTTGTCGGCCAGGGCCTCACGCACACGACGGACGAGAAGTGCCACGTCTGCGCCCTGACGACCTCGGTAGGTATGCAACTCGTCAAGAACCAGAAAGCGCAGCCCCTTGGCGTTGCGAATAACAGCCTTGTCCTTGTCGTCCTGACGCGTCATCAGGAGTTCGAGCATCATGAAGTTGGTCAGCAGGATGTCCGGCGGATTCGACGCCAGGCGCTGGCGTTCTTCATCGTTTTCCTGGCCGGTGTAGCGGCCGTAGGTGATGGGAGAATGGTCGCCGTAGTCGGCGAGGAACTTGCCCAATTCCTCCAACTGGCTATTGGCCAGCGCGTTCATCGGATAGATGACGATCGCTCGGGTTCTTGGCGTCGGATCGGTCGCTTTAGCCTTGAGAATGGCGTCGATTACGGGAATGAAATAGGCAAGCGATTTGCCGGAGCCGGTACCCGTGGTGAGAACGTAGCTTTCGCCACTCTGGGCGAAACTAATGGCC
>JAGQOW010000522.1 GCA_020427155.1 Planctomycetales bacterium
CTCCAAGGATGCCGCTTCGGCCGGTTGCCACGCCAGGGCCAGAGACTTTTGCCTCGATATGAGTTCCATTTACTCCGCTTGCGGCAATTACCGGATAATCCCCGTCGGTGCGCCCTGATTTCGGAAGATCAAATCCTCTTTGCAGAACAATAATGTCCTTCAGTAAACCCAGAGGCCACCCCTCCGGCTTGTCTTCGTCGTCGAGGCGGTCGGGGAAGAGGGACCAGATGTGGGGGGCAAGGTAGGGCGGGCGGCTTTCCGCCTTCGCCCGGGTCGGGCCGAAATCCACGAACCAGTCCTTGAAGATCGCCCGCGCCATCGCCTCCAGCGTCTCATTCATCCGTCGGTTCAACTCGATCTTGTCGTCGAGCCCAGACAGCAGTGCCGTCATGGATGACCGCATCGGGTTAGGTGGTAGCGGAATCGGCAAAAGAGCTAAATCCCGAAGATTAAATGTGGCTTGTACTGTCGTATTCGCGCGGGTTTTTATGAATTCTTGCGCAGGCCCACTGCGCAGAACAAAATTAATCCAGCGCACGTCTGCATCACTTCGGAGCGGTACGACGCCAACTGCTCGCGCAACGTTCCATCCTGCCAATTCCTTGGGAACAATAGCTGTCAGTCCCATTGTGCC
>JAGQOW010000523.1 GCA_020427155.1 Planctomycetales bacterium
TTCGGCCGGGGGCGTTTCTCAAGCGTCTGGAGGACTCGCTATGAGCGCTATCAGTCTCCGGCTCTCCGAATCACTCCACAAGCAGGTGCGCGAGTTGGCGCGCCGCGAAGGTATCTCGATCAATCAGCTGATCTCGTCTGCTGTGGCTGAGAAGCTGTCTGCTCTTATGACTGAGGAATACCTCGAGACCCGTGCGAAGCGTGGGAATCGAGCTGCATTTGATGACGTATTGAGCCGGGTTCGTGACGTCGATCCCGATGAAGGTGATGGTTTGGATAGCTAACAAGCGCTCTCACCCGACAAGCGCACCGGTCACGCCGCTTGCTTGCGCAAGCGTCGCGCCCTGGCCGCTACGCGGCCTGCACTTGCAGGTGAAGCACAACGTTATGTATACGAAACGGAATGTTCGTGACTAATAGCGGCGGTAAGCTGCCATGTATCGCAAGGGCGCGTCGCGAACTCGAGGCCGGCCGAGTTTGGCGTGCCAAAGAGATCTTGAGAGGCAACATAGCGTCCGCTGGCTACAATTGTGATCTCTACGTTGAGTACGGCGAGCTGCTGCTTCGAGCAGGGGAACTGCCTGAGGCAGGAAAGTACCTGTTCCTCTCCGGTGTTCGAAAAGAGCACTTTCAGG
>JAGQOW010000524.1 GCA_020427155.1 Planctomycetales bacterium
ATAGCTGCCCGGATTCGTGAACAGAACCCAGGGCTTCGATTTTTGCGATTTACATTCGACGGTAACGGCGCTAATTACGCGGCAGTTCTCTCCTCGAGATTCCTCGTAGGCGATAATGTCCGTTTCTCGAGCGGTGCCGGTGTCCGCGTCTTCGACATATTCCGCCTGAACCACACCAAACTCCGCCAACTGCATAGCACGCGCGATTTCCATCTCAAGCGGATAACCGTGCTCGTCGAGCCAGCTCCTGACTTTACTTTCAAGATCGGTCATACAGATGGCTAACGCCCTGCTAACCTGCACTTGACGGCGACTGACCGGAGCGGCAGCGCAGGGAAGGAGCGGTCAAGTGTCAGGTTCAGCTGGATGTTAGATTTTTTTTCTCTGTTGCTTTGCATATCGAACCGCGTCTTCGAGCTTTTCGTAGGTAAATCTATCGTAGTGGTAACGGCCAGCCACGAAAGTAATGTCGTACTCGGACATAAGGGACAGGTCCTCTGTTGATTCATTAATCCCGTAATCGGAGCGCACCCTATTAATAACTACGGCAGGGTCCAAGGAGTCTCCCAACACTCGGACGGCTTGGTTCAGCGCTCTTGCTGCCTCTTTTTTACCGCTCGCAATGAGTTCCG
>JAGQOW010000525.1 GCA_020427155.1 Planctomycetales bacterium
CCGCGATCAGGGACACCCCCCTGCCGGTCCCGGACAGGGGCGGTGTCACCCGCGTGGTCGCGATAGGCAAGGCGGCGCTGCCGATGGCATCGCTGCTGGTCGAGCGTCTGAAAGGCCGCGCGTTCAGCATGATCGTGGTGACGAATTACGAAAACGCCCGCGACCTGCCGGGCGCGACGGTCATCGCCTCGGGCCACCCGGTGCCGGACGAAAACGGCGCGCGGGCGGCACGGGCGGTCGAGACACTGCTGACCCCCGCCAAAGCCGAAGATCGGGTGATCGCCCTGATCTCCGGCGGCGGCTCGGCGCTGTTGCCCGCGCCGGTCGGGGGGCTGACGCTGGATGACAAGGCCGCGGTCAATCGCCTGCTGCTGGCCAACGGCTTTGGAATCACCGATGTCAACCTGATCCGCCAGCAGTTGTCCCGCCTGAAGGGCGGCGGCCTTCTGCGCGTCGCGGCACCCGCCCCGGTCACGGCCTATATCCTGTCGGACGTGATCGGCGACGACCTGCGCGTCATTGCCTCTGGCCCGACGGTCGCGCCGATCGGGACGCGCGAGGAGGCCCGCGAATTGCTCCGCGCGCGCGGGCTTTGGGACGCACTTCCCCAAACGGCGCGGGCGGTTCTGGAC
>JAGQOW010000526.1 GCA_020427155.1 Planctomycetales bacterium
CGCAGCAAGACGACAAGCCGGTGAGTTGGAAGACTCCTCGAATCGAATCCGATTCGGGCCTCTTTACCGTTCGTGCTGCCACCATGACCTGCCCCCGTTTTCCGTACCAGTGGTTTGGAACAACTCTGCGGGGCTGTCGGAGCTTACTCCTGGGATGACTCGGGTTGCCCTGCATCGGCAGCGCGCTGCCGATGCAGGGCGGCGAACTTCGCCGGCGGGATCCGGCCGCAGCTGCTGTGCGGACGGACCTCGTTGTAGTCCTGGCGCCAGCGCGCGATCTCGGCGCGCGCCTGGGCGAGGGTCTCGAACCAGTGCTCATTCAGGCACTCGTCGCGGAACTTGCCGTTGAAGCTCTCGATGTAGGCGTTCTGAGTCGGCTTGCCAGGTTGGTTCAGGATGTGTCGTACGCCCCGGGCCGTGGTCCACGCCAGGAAGGCTCGGCTGGTGAACTCCGGGCCTTGGTCGGTTCTCACTGCCCGGGGGTAGCCCCGGAACCGCGCGGCCTGCTCCAGCACGCGGGTGACGTAGTGGCCGGAGATGCCGTGATCCACGGCAATGTCCACGCTCTCATGGGTGAAGTCGTCGGTGATGGGCAGGCACTTGAAGCTAAATCCGGCAGTTGCGACCTCAT
>JAGQOW010000051.1 GCA_020427155.1 Planctomycetales bacterium
TGGCGACTTTGCCGAGATTGCCAAAGAGGTCCAGCGGGAATGTCCGTTTATCGAACACTACATTCAGTTTGCCGAGCCCCAGGAATTGATAGCGCGGGCTATTGGCTCGACCGAGTTGATCTCAACGGCAACCGCACTCTGGAAGAACTACCAAACAGAAGACTCCTCGGAACTGGCACGACAGTATCAGGCCGCGACCGCGGCCATCGTGCCGACCGACGGTGCACAGGTCATTTACACGACTGGTTCGACCGGCCTGCCGAAGCCGGCCCTGCTTTCACATCGCAACATCACTTGCCAGAACATGTGTATGGCAGTTGCGTTTGAACTGTTCGACTCCCCAAGCATGTTGGTCAATCTGCCTCCTTCTCACGTAGGTTGTCAGGCCGAGCAGTTGATGACGACTCTTTTTGCAGGTCAAACGGCAATTCTGTTGCACGTCTTCGACGCTGAAAAGAGCCTGCAGGCGATCGACAAATACGGCGCCGCTTGTTACGGCCAGGTACCTGCCATGTTCAACCTCCAATGGCGCTTGCCCAACTACGCCAAGTATGACCTCTCGTCGGTCAAGAAAGTCATGTTCGGCGGTCAGCAGGTACCGCGCGAGTTCATTGAACAACTGTTGAGTTATCACCGGCCGCTGGGAACCGGGCTGGGATTGAGTGAAATGGCCGGATTTGTCACCTACACCGGGCTGACTGAAGATGTGGCGGCGTTGAGCGAATCCCTGGGATGGTGGATGCCAGTGACTCCGATGACGATTCGCAAACCCATGAAGGAAGATGGCACCGCGGGCGAAGAACTTTCTTGGGGAGAAAAAGGCGAAATCTGCTTCAGCGGCCCTCAAGTCTTCATTGACTATGTAAACAACCCGGAAGCTTATGCCAAAACGGTCTCCTCCGACGGCATCTGTTATACGGGAGATTTGGGTTCGATCGGTGAAAACGGGCTGATTTTCTCGGGACGTTCAAAACTGGTTATCAAGCCCAAGGGCTACCAGATTCACCCAGCTCAGGTGGAAAGTCACTTCGCACAACTCAAAGACCAGATCTCCATTTGCGGCGCTGTCGGTGCTTCGCACCATGTGTTTAGCGAGGCGGTCGTGCTTTTTATTGAGATGAAGCCCGAAATCCAACTGACTCGCGAACAGTTGGAGCAGCATGCCCTAGGCATTGCGTCGTTCATGCGCCCGCTTCATTATGTGTTGCTCGAACCTGGAGCCTTTCCTTTGAACCGGATTTCCAAGATCGACTACGTCAAGCTTTCTGAGTTGGCCCAACAAGAAACCGAACAACTTCGCGCTCAAGGCGGTTGGGACTGCTAAGCAGCGATAGAGAAGAATGCCATGACAAAACAACCGTCCCCTGCCGAATCGATTGCCTCTTTCTACGGAGAGTCGACGCACGCTTCCGATTGGCTTTCAGTATCACAAGAAATGATCAACCAGTTTGGCGAGTCGACTGGCGACAAAGATTGGCTGCACACCGATCCCGAACGCGCCAAGCGGGAGAGCCCCTTTGGCGGAACCATCGCTTACGGGTTCTGGACGATCTCCATGCTGACCTATTTGTGCCGGCAAACCTTCGGCCGAGACTATCCCGAAGGCGCATTGTACGGATTGAACTATGGGTTCGATCGTATTCGCATGGTTTCGCCAGTGCCCGTCGGCGGCCGGATCCGCAACCACATGCGACTCGTGAGTGTCGAGGATCGCGGTGCAGGCCGGTTTCTGGTTAAGACGGACAATCGTGTAGAAATCGAAGGCGTCGAAAAGCCGGCCATGCTTGCGGAGTGGCTGTGCATGTTTGTCTTTCCCAATGGCGAGTGAAGCGAATACGCGGAGTTCTCTCGCGAGCAATTGATCGACTTCTGATTGGCGCTGCCATTGTCTCCCGCGCCTGGCTGTGATCAGTCTGATCGCGCTGCGGTCGAAAGTATCACATTTCCAATTGGCAGTCCGTCTCGGGAATTGACGCCACAAAGAGCCATAAACCCCCCGAATTCCGCTGAGTTTTTAGGTTTTGACTGTTTTGGCATGCCGGTTGCAAAAACTACAAACCATCTGGGATAGGACAAACCACCAGACTGCCCCGCATACGAAGAGGAGGAATTGACTATGAAAAGATTTACCTTGGGTTTGGCGACATTAGCTGCAGTGGCCATGTTGAGCGTCGACATGGCCACGGCAGAAGCGGCTCACGGCTTTCGAGGGTTTGGCATTCATCTAGGTGGCCCTAACGTGCATCTCGATATCGGCAATCCTCACGGTTATCGCAGCCATCAAGCGAGATACCCGGGCATCGGCCACTCTTATTTTCACGGCCCCAGTCCGCACGTCTGGCACAATACCAGCCACTTCGACTACCATCCGCCAGAGCACATTTGGCACGGCAACCACTTCGACTACTTTCCGGGGCACTTCGACTATCACGAGACTGGGCATTGGGATCGAGGCTACGGCGGTCACCATTGACGTGGCTTGCTGGTTGACAACCACAATCTCGTAACCGGCCGCGAACAACAGTTGTTTGCGGCCGGTTTCGTTTGCCTCAGTGCTGGCAGAACCGTTACACTCATGCCGTGCAGTGGACAGGCCACTGATTCTCCTAACCCAAGGCAAGCAAAGTGATGCGCCGTGACAGTACGCCAGAATCTGTCGTTCGAACCGCAATTCTTCAGCCGATCCCGGCGATTTCTGGATTCTTGCAGATCAAGCTAGGTCAACTCCCATTTGTGAGCCTGCTTCGAACCGTTCTCTTGTTGGCTGCAAGTGTCGCCTGTTTGTGGGGTGAGGTGCGAGCAACGGATGCGCCTTGGTTGGCAGGGGTCGCCAGATCGGTACTTACCCCCGAGACGCCTGTCTGGTTGGCTGGCTACGGCTCGAAACGTGTCGCCGACGGCAAGCTCCACGATTTATGGATCAAGGCGCTGGCGCTGGAGGACTCCTCGGGCAACCGAGTTGTGCTCATTACTTCCGACTTCCAGGGCGTGCCCAAGATGATGAGCGATCCGGTATTCGAGCAATTGGATAAGCGGTTTAACCTGGCGCGTGATCAAGTACTGTTCACCTTTTCGCACAACCATTGCGGACCACGCTTGGGTGACGATTTGATTGACTATTATCCGGTCGAGCCGGAGCAAGAACAGTTGGTTGCCGAGTATACCCAGAAGATGCAGGAAAAATGCGTGACGCTGGTGGGCGAGGCGCTCTCCAACCTGGCCCCCGCCACGCTTCAGCAGGGCACAGGTCACACCACCTTTGCCGTCAATCGTCGGAATAACCAAGAGGCCGATGTCCCGAGGTTGATGGCCGAAGGCACTCCGTTGGTCGGTCCGGTCGATCATGATGTACCTGTTCTGGCCGTCACCCGCCCCGGCGGCAAGCTAGAGGCAGTGTTATTTGGCTACGCCTGCCATCCCACAACACTCAGTTTTACAAAATGGTGTGGCGACTATCCCGGTTTTGCGCAGTTGGAGATCGAGCAAAGTCATCCTGGTACGACCGCCATGTTTGTGAACACCTGTGGCGGCGATCAGAACCCCTTGCCGCGACGCACGGTCGAGCTCTGCCAGAAATACGGCCATATGCTGGCAAATGGCGTCGAGGAAGCACTCAGGCAACCCCTGCAAAGCGTGTCAGCGGGCATTCGCACTTCGTTTGAAACCGTCGATCTCGACTATCTTGAGGTCGTTGATCACGAGGGCCTGCTAGCCGCGGCAGAGAGTAGCAACGCCATCAAACGCCGTTGGGCCAGCCGACTGTCAAGAAAACTTGATAACGGCGAAGTATTCGAGACTGCCTATCCCTACCCCGTGCATGCCTGGCGTTTGGGCGATGAGATGCTCGTCATAGGCATGGGAGCCGAGACGGTCGTCGATTATGCACTGCGGTTCAAACGCGAATTCGGGCCAGGCACTTGGGTTTGCGGCTACGCCGACGACATGATTTCTTACATCCCTTCGCATCGTGTTTGGGTCGAAGGGGGCTACGAAGGCGGCTCGAATCTTTACGAATATGGCCGCCCCGCCTTGCGTTGGGCAGGCAATATCGAAGAGCGGATCGCCAGCTCAGTGCACAAACAAGTGCAAAACGTTGGTTGGACAATTGAGTCCGCAGTTCCCAAGTAGTTTCCAGCCGTTGTCTCTTCAGGTTCGCCATGCGACAGTTACCAATTGCTATTTCAATACAGCTCGCGTTGTTTGCATACACTGCCGTATCGCCTTCGCAGCTCATCGCTGCAGAGCGCGAACCACACACCCTTGTTCTGCAACCGGGCGTGCAGCTCTCACTCGTGGCTGAGCATCCTGCACTGGCTACTCCTACCGGGGTGGATGTCGATTGCCAGGGTCGCGTTTGGGTCGTTGCCAACCACACCCACTTTCGCCCCGACGACTACACCGGGCCTGAGCTCGATGAAGTCCTCATCTTCGACAACCGTGGCGAGCGGAGAGTCTTCTGTATGCGGACTCAAACCACGACCGACCTGGAGCTTGGAGCCGATGGCTGGGTCTATCTCGCCGAACGTGGGCGAATTCTCCGCATTCAAGACACCGATGGTGATGGCCAGGGTGACCTCGAAGAGCAGTTGCTGACCTTGACCACCGAAGCCACTTATCCGCACAACGGCCTTTGTGGTTTGGCGTGGACCACCGATGGTGATCTGCTCTTTGGACTCGGAGAGAATTACGCAGAACCTTGGACACTCTCCGGGGTCGATGGCATAGAGTTTCGGGGGACAGGCGAGGGAGGCATCTTTCGCTGCCGACCCGATGGGACCGCTCTCCGGCGCGTGGCCTATGGTCTATGGAATCCTTTCGCCGTGTGTGTTCGACACGACGGTACGATGTTTGCAGCCGACAACGACCCGGGAGAAAGGCCGCCGTGTCGATTGCTTCACATTGTCGAAGGTGGCAATTATGGTTATCAACGTGCCTACGGCGGAGAGACGCACCATCCGTTCGTCTGTTGGAATGGCCAATTGCGCGGCACGTTGCCGATGATTCATCCCTCGGGCGAAGCTCCCTGCGGCATCGCCCCGTTGGGACACGGATTGCTTGTCTCTTCCTGGAGCGACCATAGCATTTACTTCTATTCGCTAAGTTCCCGCGGGGCCAGCTTCGGCGCCGAGAGAGTCGAACTTGTTAGCGGCAGCCGCTTCTTTCGGCCTACGTGCCTCGCGCTCGATCGGTCGACGGCCGATAGCGATACGCAGATCCTGTACTTTGCCGACTGGGTAGATGGACGTTACGAGGTGCACGGTTACGGTCGGCTCTGGAGATTGGAGCTAGATCTTCAACAAGCAGACTGGCTAGGCCCCACCGCCCTAGAGCCTACGACTGAAGCAGCCCGGCTGGCGATGGATCTGCGACTTGCCCCAGAGACCTTTACCCTCGCGCAATTGTTCAAATACGCTCGAGGCGACGATCCGTTTGTTGCCCATGCCGCCTCGTTGGCGCTTGGCCGCAGGGCTACCACATGGAAGCAATCGGACGTCATGGTATTAGCGTCCGCAGACCGAGTACAGGCATTGCTGGCGCTGAAAACGGCTGCCAGTACTGCAGCCAACTTGCTGAATGTCGATCCTTGGATCAGAGCATTTCTTTGTGACAAGGACGAACAGGTGCAGTTCGAGACGCTCCGCTGGATCGCTGATGCCCGACTCATTGCTTACGCCGATCAAGTCGAGCAGCTGCTCGACCGGAGCGTCCTCAGTTATCCTCTGTTTGAAGCGGCAATCGCCGCCTGGAATACACTGCGAGGTCACCCCGAGCAGGGCACTCGCAATTTGGAGATGCTGCTGGCCCGTGTCCGCGATCGCAACAGCGCTGCCAGCCTGCGAGCGTATGCCTTGCGACTGTTGCCAAAGCAGCCAACCGATGCGACTGACGGCGACGCCACGGCAGGTGGGGCAGGTCTCAAGTTTCCCGCAGGCTTAAACCTGGAGTTGCTCAAAGAGCTGCTGGCCGTGGGCGACCCGACCCTTTCGCTCGAAGTCATACGGGTCCTGGCGGGGAATCCCACCGTGGGACAGGCCATGCTGGCCGAGATTGCAGCCGATACAAATCGGTCGCCCCAGCAGCGTGCAGAAGCGGTCGTTGGGCTCGCGGCACTCGCTGTTTCCCATTTCGACTTGCTCGCTCAGCTGGCTGGAGACGAGCATCAATCACTTCGCGAGGAAGCCCTGAGAGCGCTGCGCGGCGTCGAACTCAATGCTGAGCAATCAGAGACGCTAATGGCCCTAGGCAACAGGCAGCCCGAACTTGCTGCTCTGGTGGAAGCAGCGCTCGCACCCAACCGGCTTGCTGAAAACCGGCCTGCATTAGCCGATACCAAGGCCTGGCTCAACAGGCTTGAATCTGTGCCAGGCAATGGCGACATCGAGAGTGGTCGCCGTATTTTTCACCACCCACGTTTGACGAACTGTGCGCGCTGCCATCGTCACAGCGGGCGCGGCAACGTGGTGGGCCCCGACCTGAGCGAAATTGGCGATCAGCGTGATCCTGCTCGACTGCTCCAATCGGTCCTCCAACCTAGTTTGCAGATGGCCCCCGAGTATCGCCCGACTGCGATTACGCTCAACGATGGTCGCACGTTTACTGGCATCCGACTGCAGTCGGCTACGTTCGAAGCCCTACGCGACAACAACGGCCAGCGACGCGTGTTTCAGCGTTCCGACATCGAATCGATCAAAGAGCTCGATCATTCCTTCATGCCAGACGGCCTGGTCTATTCGCTGACCGACCGCGAACTTCGCGACCTGCTGGCCTTTCTCACTTCTTCGGCCGAATAGCTGTAGCTGGAACGACCATGTTGCAATCAAATGTCGCTGGAAGTCGGCTGGCCTTACACGCATCGTGCTATTTCATAGCCAGCTGTTTGGGGGCCGGCGAGTAGCCGAGCAAGTAGGGCGTGTACTTCAATCCTACCAGGTACCGTTGCATTGCCAGGTAATCTTCGCGGGTCGAGGGATCATCCTCGACAGCATCGGCTCGAAGCTGCGACCGGAAGCTCTCAACCGCTTCGGTAAGCTCATCTTGGATGAAGGTGTCGCTCGCTGCTCCATATCGTACGATGCGTTCAATCAGCATTCCGATCTCTTGGCGATGCTTCGCGTAACGTGGGCTGGCAGCCCGCGTTGGCCAGTAGATAGCACCTGTCGCCCAGTTAAACTGATACTCATCCAGACGATAGGTTTGCGCCAGCTCCGAATACTTTTCTTCCCATAGCTGCTTGGCCTCTTCGAGCTGACCTCGCTTTAATGCCTTTTCATACTCTCGATAGGCGTCCAGCATGCGTTTTCTCGTCAGTGCTGTGGCAGTCTTCTTGAGCTTATTGTCGTACCGCATCGACTCGACATGCTCCCACACGTAAGCCGCCTGGCTTTCATTCAGTAGCAAATCGCCAAAGGCGGCCATCCAGGCGGCTTCGCCGCGACGAGCCCCCTCGTAGGCGGTAGACGAATGGTCGTGAATCGCTTCGGGAGGAGCGTATCGATGCGAAACCGTCACGGTGGGATCAAGTCGCGAGTTGGTAAACTGGGCAAATGCCGATGGGCTGGAAAGTGTACCTGCGGCTAATACCAGGGCTAATGAACTGCGAAACATGGTTTTTCTCCTGTGCTAGGGGAGGGGCCAATTCTTGCCGCTTACTCGCGGCTCACCCTGATAAGCGTAAGGCAGTCTCGAGAGGGACAAAGGTTTTTTGGTTTTTTTCTGGCAAGCGATAAAAAAACTGAAAAAACTCGAAAAACCGATCCAAATAGGCCATTTCTAAGTACTCGAATGGGAGTACGATTGAGGCCCGGGAAGAAGAGGCTTCGCACTGGATCAGAATCCCCAGGAGGCGACGACACTCGATGGCTAGCCGCTCCGCCGAAGTCACGGTGCTTCTCCATCAGGCCAACGACGGCGATGCTCGCGCCGGCTCACAGCTTTTTCAGCTTGTCCAGCAGCAATTGCACCAAATGGCTGAAAGCAAGCTCGCCCACGAGCCTCCCGGGACGACCATCCAGGCGACCGTGCTCGTTCACGATGTCTTTCTTCAACTGATGGGCGAGGGACAAGAACTCGATCTCAACGATCGTAAGCATTTCTACGTCTTGGCCGCTAAGGCGATGCGACGAATTCTCATCGATCGCGCTCGTCGCCGCAAAGCGCTCAAACGAGGCGGACCGCAGGGCAAACAGGCCAACGTCGAATTGGATCGTCTCGAAACGGATTCTAACGACGAAGAAGTACTGGATCTCCATCAGGCGCTCAAGCGATTGAGCGAGGTAGACCCGCGTCAGGCGCAGATTGTCGAGCTGCGCCATTTTGGCGGCTACGAGGTTAAAGAAACCGCCGACTTGCTCAATGTTTCACCAAGTACCGTCAAGCAAGAATTCGCATTGGCCAAGGCATGGCTTTACCGCGAACTGAAGCGAGGCTAATCCATGGCCGAAGATCAGTGGCAATCCGCAAAACAGGCTCTCGAAGTGATGTCCTCGCTGGAAGGGGTTGCGCGCCGCAATTATCTCAAGCATCTCAAGCGGACTTCCCCCAAGCTGGCCAAGGAAGTCAAAGAGCTGTTGGCGGCTGCATCTGCAGCCGAAGAGGACAGCTTTTTGGGAATGCCCGCCGCGCATGCGGAACCGTTTGACGTTGAGGATGTCGATCCGAGCTAAGCGCTCACTTCAGCAACTCGAGCAATTCTCGCATCCAGGCGGCATTGGCCGGCCAGGCCGGCGCGGTGACGAGGTTGCCGTCGACACAAACGCTGTCCAGCCCAGCACTCGGCTGATCCCAAATTGCTCCCGAACGCTCCAGTTCTGGACGCAAGCTGGGATAGGCCTGGCACCTTCGTCCTTCGACGACATTAGCGGCAGTCAGTATCTGCGGGCCGTGGCACGTAGCAGCAATCGGTTTTTCTTGTTCGGCGAAGTGCCGTACAAGATTCACCACCCGGTCATCGAGTTGCAAATACTCTGGCGAGCGTCCGCCGGGAATCACGAGCGCATCGTACTGCTCGGGCTTCACGTCTCTCCAATCGATACTGATCGAGAAATTGTGCCCGCGCTTTTCGCTGTAGGTCTGATGGCCTTCGAAATCGTGGATCGCGGTTACGACCGTGTCGCCCGCTGCTTTGTCTGGACAAGCCGTGTCGACGGTGTGCCCCACGGTCTGCAGTATCTGAAGTGGAACCATCGCTTCGTAGTCTTCTACAAAGTCGCCCACTAACATGAGAATTCGCTTGGCATCCATAATGGCTTATCAATCCTTGGTTACGAGATTAGTAGTCCGACGATAGGAACCAGCGGCCCCAAGGCCATTGCCTATTGCTGCCACCGGAAATCTCTGCTTCCTCTGTCAGCAAGTTTCTTACAGCTTCAAACGGCCTCAAGATCCTAATGTCGTTCGAGCAAGCATTCTGGGATTCGCTGGACCTCTCCCGCAGGATCGATGCAGGCGAGCGTGCTCTTGCCCTCTGCGAGCAGCGAATCGCCGCGGTAGACAAAATAGCTGTGGTCGAGTCTTGCCGCTGTCACCCGATCCACGCGGGTCACTAAACGCAGAGAATCGCCGAATCGTGCAGGCAGCATATAACGACACGAAATACTGTGCACCACCATCAGAATTCCCTGGCGTTCCAGTTCGGCATAGTCGAGCCCGACCGACTCGAGCATCTTCACACGAGCTAGTTCGAAGTATTTGAAATAGTTGGCATGGTGGACAATGCCTTGGCCATCGGTTTCGTAATACCTGACTTCAATGTCAATTTCGTGTTGCATGGGTAAGCCGACAGTGATCTGGGAAGATGCCGTGCAAGAGCCAAGCGATGGGGCAGGGCAGTATCGGGGGCATCGTAGCCCAATTTGCCCTCGAAGTCCAAGCCTGGCCCCAGCCTCAAGGCGGCCGCAGGAAAGAATGGCTCGCTAGAGGCGGAGATGACTCATTACGTTGCATTGCCCTTGCGACAGCCCTATATTGGAACTCGGTAAAAGGGATGAATTGAATCTGCCCCGGAAGGAGCGAACATCATGGCTGCAGGCGATTCGGGCGGAGAAGGAGCGGGCCTCGACTTTGCAACCTTGCGCGGACGTGACTACCCTTCGATCCGCCAGTTTACGGTATTTCTGGAAAACCGCGTGGGCCAGCTGCTCGAGGTGGTGCGGCGGTTTGAAGGGAGCAACGTTCGCATCGTCGCCCTCACGATTTCGGATTCGACCGAGTGCGCTGTTGTCCGCTTCCTGCTGAGTGACCCCGAGCAGGGGCGCGAAGTGCTCGAACGGGCTGGCCTGGCAATTGTCGAGTCCGATCTGATTGGCGTGGAATTACCCGAAAGTCCTCAGCCCTTGTTGCGCGTCTGCACAGCCCTGCTGCAAGCCGAAGTCAATATCTCACAAGTCTATCCGCTGCTCACCCGGCCCCGGGGACGCCCTGCCGTAGCTCTGATGGTGGACAATATTGAGATGGCGATAGAGACCCTCGCCTCAAAAGGCTTCACCACCATCAACGAAGACGACCTCAAAGATTGTGAATAGAGATTAAGAAGATGTGAGTGGTCAGAGGTCAGGGGGGTACCCGAGAACTTGCTTCTCGGACGATTGTGCCCGCTCCCCCTGGCTTCCGACCCTCCGTCTTCACTTTCCCCCGACCTTGCTGCCTCGCTCGTCAATGCCTATCCAAGTCACCTGCCCCAGCTGCCATACCCGGTTTACAGTCGGCGACCAACATGCCGGCAAGACTGGCGCTTGCCCAAAATGCAAGGGGCCGATCAAGATACCTGAACTAAGCGACCAGGTGGTCATCCATGCGCCGGAACACGAAGCCGGGGCGGTCGATTCGAAAGGGCGGTCGGTTCTGAAGCCGATCAAGCGCAAAGAAACCAGGTTCAATACCACGGTATTTGCTGTCGTAGCTGGTTTGGTCGTCTTGGGAATTGCGGTGGCCTGGCTCGTAGGCAATAGCGATATGGGCGACAACCAGAACTGGGTACTGGCTGTGGGCGCCATCTTGATCGGTCCGGTGATTGCCTATGCCGGGTACTTTTTCTTACGCGATGACGAACTCGGGGCATACGAAGGATCTGGCCTGATCGTGAGATCGCTCAGCTGTGGGCTGGTCTATGCCCTGCTGTGGGGCGTCTATATGTTCCTCGGCACGCAATTGTTCAGCACCGAGGATTGGCAGGTCGGTCTGAGTATCGTGCAAATCCTTGGCCTTTGCGTGCCGATACTGGGCATGGGAACCTTGGCGGCTTTCGCTAGTTTTGATTTAGATCCTGCCACAGGATTCTTCCATTATGCGTTGTACCTGCTCGTGACGATTGGCCTGCGCCTTATCATGGGACTCTCGTTGCTTCCCGGAATGGCTTGAATCGAGCCGCTCAGGCGTCAGTCTATCGGGAGTTTCATGTGGCCCACGCCACACCCTCTAATCTCTGACTCATGCCCCCTTTGGCCTCTCGCCTCTTCACCATGAATTCATTGAGAGAAATCCCTGAATTAGCTGCCCTCAGCAGTAGTCGGGCGTTGATTCGCATCCCACCGGATTTCGATGTGCCCCTGACCGATCGAGTCAAACGGCTCATTGATACTCCTCAATTTCGCCGGCTCGCTCACATCAGCCAATTGGGATTGGTTCGCCTCGTTTATCCGGCTGCTAACCATTCGAGGTTTGAACACTCGTTGGGCGTTTATCGCGTCGCGTTGCTCTTCCTGGCCCGGCTTGCAGGGGACGAGCGTTTTGCGGCTCTGATTCAGCCTCGCGATGCCGAGCGATTCTTAGCCGCAGCCTTGCTCCACGATCTCGGGCATTGGCCCTTTTGTCATCTGATCGAGGACCTTTGTCTTGACTCCATGCCTGGTCACGAATCATTTGCTGCGAACTTTCTTCAGCAACCCCAACTTGCAGACGTTCTGAAATCGCACTGGAGTATTGAACCCGTCGAGGTAGCCGGCCTGCTCACAGGCGAGTCAACCGATCAAAAGTCATGTGTTCTGCAGAGCATGCTTTCCGGGCCGATCGATGTCGACAAGATGGACTACCTGATGCGAGATAGCCTGCACGCCGGCGTGCCCTACGGCCGCAACTTCGATCAACCGCGGCTTATCCAAAGCCTTTGCCTCAATGAAGCTGGCGACGGTCTTGCGATTACCGACAAGGGCAAAACAGCTGCCGAGATGATGGTCTTCGCCCGCTACGTGATGTTTAGCGAAGTTTATTGGCACCATGCGGTTCGCTCTGCGACAGCCATGTTGCAACGAGCTTTCTTTCTCTTGTATCAGGAGATTGACCCCGAAGCATTGTTCGGGCTCTCTGACCAACCAATGATCGACGCCCTGAAAAAAGTAGCCGGCCAAGGGCCCGCTCGCGAGTTGCTCATTGGACTGTTCGGCCCGACAAGGCAACTCTATAAGCGAGTTGCTCAGTATAGTCTCTTTCAGCAATCCGAAACGTACGAACTGCTTGCCAGGAAGCCCTATCCGTGGCTGGTTCGCTGCGCAGAACACTTTGCCGATTTGGTGAGCTCAGAGCTCTCGCATCACGTTGCCGCCCACGAGGTGATCTTCGATGCCCCGCCGGTCAAACTCGAAGTGGAATTTGAGATGGATGTCCACTTTCCAAAAGAAGACTGCTATCGCCGTCTTGGCGACGTCTCTCCGGTGGTCAGAACTTTGGCGCGAGAACAATTTGACGATTATGTCAAACGAGTGAGAGTATTCGTTCACCCACGCGTTGCCGCCAAAGTGCGCAGCTTGCCGCGGCTGACTCAGCTTCTCGCCGAGTCAGCCTCGCGAAGCAGCGAATAAAGATCGCTAGCAGGCCGTGGAGAGCTCTTTCTGGGCTTCTGGTTGCGAAGCTGCGCGATACTCGGCAAAGTGCTCATCGATATCGCTCGTCGAGGCAAAACCCATCTCGACCAGGATTTTTGCCATCGGCTTTACCCGGACCGATTGGTGGAACAGCAGGCTTGCAAGCTCTTCTTGCGTCAGCAACTGGGCCCGGACGGCCAACTCGCCAAATCGCACATGTGGCTCATCGGCTTGCAGGCGAAGTATCTCGAACACTTGCTTGACCGTGAGTTTCCCCGTGTCGATGGCCAAGGCTCCCAACTGCGGACGCGAAGCCAACTGCTTCTCCAAGGCTTGAACAAACTGGTTTGACGAAATCATGCCATGCTTGACTAAGTAGAGTCCAAATTGCATAGCGGGCCCCAGGGGTTAAGGTGAATTGTGCTGAATAAACCTCGCGAATGGGCGTGGCGTACGCCTCTGATTCGCATACTGATACGGCAGTAAGTTCTGTAAAAAGGTAGGTCAGCTAATCCTGACTAAGGTCAACTTCCCCAGGGGTTGTGCAATGATCTTCAGTCCCCCTCCCCCGAACGACCAGCAGGCTCGCTACGATCCGTATTAAGGGTACTTGATAGCCCCATTTCCGATGAAACTTTGACCGCGAGTGAGTTGCCCCCCGCGATTCGTCAGGCTGATTAGCCTCAGCAGGCCACATTCGTCAAACTCTGGCCAATCGCTCAAAAACATAACCGTGATAAACTGGAGAGGATGGGGGTAGTGTGCCGATGAGTTGTTGTGGACAGAGTTGACACTCTCGTCCGACACGCATGGGAAGCGCGTCGACGACACTCCCCAGAGAAAGTGCCTAGCAATCGAAGCTTCGTACTCGCTCCACTCCGCTGAGATCGTTGGGCAATCTACTCGACTGTCCGGCCCGCAACCATGATTGCCAACTCCCCCCATTTCTTGCTTTTTTCAGAAGCAAGTCGACAGCCTCACTCCGCCCAATCCTGGCGGTTTGTACTTCAGAACGTTGAAACCAATCGCCGCTTCTGTGCCACCGATACCGAGTCGACCGACTGTGGAGAAAGGCTGGAGTTGTTAGCAGTGGTACGCGGCTTGGAAGCTCTTGATGCACCGTCGCGCGTGACCTTGGTAACCAAGAGTCGCTACGTTAGCCGCGGCATCAAGTCGGGACTGCCCGAGTGGCGCAGAAATGACTGGCGCTGGGAGCGTTTTGGTCGGATGGTCCCAGTACGGGATCACGATCTCTGGCAGCGCGTCGATCGGGCGTTGCGCTTCCATCAGCTTGACTGCCAGGCCTGGCATTTCGACTCGGCAGGCGAAGGCCTTGGAGAGTTCAGCGAAAGTAGCGACGAAATCGCTGCTCCTGCCAGCATGCAGAATAAGAGATTTGCTCGCATTGCTTGTACGACTAGAAATGGCGCAGTTGCAAAAAAACATGTGTGCGAATCAGCACAGGCGTCTGCGAAACCCAAGCTGGTCGATCACTTCCGCGAGAGAATTCATCGAGTCGGCCATTTGCCACACGCTCTCAAGGCCTTGGCAGGGCCCATGCGACAGGCTCTCGGGGCCCCTGGCTGATCTGCACAGAATGCCAACTGAACGCGTGAATCGGTCTCGATTTTTATGCGATTTGAAACCATCTCTCGGCCGACCTTAGGTGGGGACCCGGTTTTTGCAGCAAGCCGAACCAATTTCAAGTAAAATTAGAGCTAGAGAAGGATGACCTCCGTGAGATCTCAGGTAGATGTAAGCACACTTGGACCGGTAATCCATGGTTACCACGAAAACCCCTTCGAGGTTCTGGGACCACACGAGATTGTGGAGAACGGACGCAAGGCTCTGGCAGTACGGGCATATTTGCCAGAGTCGCAGCAGGTTTGGCTCGTCGATCCTAAGCACGGCTTCTCCCAGCCGATGCGTCGGATTCACCCGACGGGTCTCTTCGAGGCGATTTGCGACACAGCGTTTCACAACCCGCACCAAGGACCCTCTTACATGTTTCGCGCCGTCAATCAGGCAGGCCAACAGACTACAATGCACGACCCCTACGCGTTTCCACCACTGCTGAGCGACTACGACCTACACCTTCTCGGCGAGGGCAGCCACTGGAAGAGTTACGAAAAACTGGGAGCCCATCGACGCGAAGTCAATGGCGTCGCTGGGATCAATTTTGCCGTTTGGGCGCCCAATGCCGAGAGTGTCAGTATCGTTGGCGATTTTAACAATTGGGATCGTCGGCCCCATGCCATGCGGAAGCACATCCCTGGCGGAATCTGGGAGCTGTTTATTCCCGAACTGCCCATGGGCTCGTTGTACAAGTTTTCGGTAAAAACCCCCGCAGGTCATGTCGTCGAAAAGTGCGATCCCTATGGTTTCGCCGCGGAAGTCCCGCCGCTGACTGCCAACATCGTTACCGATCTGCACCAGTACGCATGGGCAGACGAGCAGTGGATGGCCAGTCGTGAGCGCCACAATTCTTTGGACGCGCCCATCTCGATCTACGAAGTCCACCTGGGCAGCTGGCGTCGCAATCACAGCGGCGAGGGCCAGTGGCTCAATTATCGCGAACTTGCACACCAGCTAGTTAAGTACTGCAAAGAACTAGGCTACACACATCTGGAACTGATGCCGATCAGCGAGCATCCCTTTACCGGGAGTTGGGGATATCAGACAGTCGGCTACTACGCCGCCACAAGCCGTTATGGCTCGCCCCAGGATTTTCAGTACTTTGTCGACTACTGTCACCAGAACAACATTGGCGTATTGATCGACTGGGTGCCTGCCCACTTCCCCAAAGACGGCCATGGGCTCGACCGCTTCGACGGGACCGCCCTCTACGAACACGCCGATCCTCGTCAGGGAGAACATCCCGACTGGGGGACTAAGATTTTCAATTATGGCCGCAACGAGGTGCGAAATTTTCTCATCTCCAACGCCCTGTTCTGGCTCGACCATTACCACATCGACGGGCTGCGCGTCGACGCGGTCGCTTCGATGCTCTATCTCGATTACAGCCGCGAAGAGGGCGATTGGGTGCCCAATCGTTACGGCGGTCGCGAGAATCTCGAAGCGATTTCATTCCTCAAAGAGTTCAACGAGCAAGTGCATATCAATTACCCGGGCACCATGACCGTGGCCGAGGAATCGACTGCCTGGGGAGGAGTTTCGCGGCCGACCTACGTCGGCGGCCTGGGGTTCAGCTTTAAGTGGAACATGGGATGGATGAACGATACCCTTCAGTACATGCGTCACAATCCGATTCATCGAGGCTACCATCACGATGAACTGACATTCTCGCTGATTTATGCTTTTACCGAAAACTTTGTGCTGCCTTTCTCGCACGACGAGGTGGTTCACGGCAAAGGTTCGTTGCTCGACCAAATGCCAGGCGATCTTTGGCAACGCTTTGCCAATCTCCGATTGCTCTACGGTTACCAGTGGACCCATCCGGGCAAGAAAGTATTGTTCATGGGCGGAGAAATCGCTCAATGGAACGAATGGGATTGCAACAACGAGCTGCAGTGGGAACTCTTGCAGTGGGACTCGCATCAAGGGGTTCAAAAACTTGTCGGCGATCTCAACCGCGTCTATCGCCAGGAACCGGCCCTGCATCAAGTCGATTTCGAGTACCAAGGCTTTGAGTGGATCGATAGCCACAACCACAACGATAGCGTCTTGGTTTACTTGCGTCGGGCCGCCGATCCTGCTGACTTCGTGCTCGTAGTCTGCAATTTCACTCCCGTTGTCCGCAAAAAATACCGTTTGGGAGTCCCCGAAGAGTGTTGGTACGAGGAAATCCTCAATACCGACTCGGCCTACTATGGCGGCAGCAATGTGGGGAATGCCCCGGGAGTCAGCGCCGAAAGCTGCGAGAGCCATGGGCGGCCTTTCTCGATCGAGGTCACCCTCCCGCCCCTGGCGGTAATCGTCCTCAAGCCGCGCCGCAGCTGATACGGACTAACAGCCACGGTTTTGCTATCCTTTGCAAGAGTCCAATCCAGGCTTCAGGCCGAAGCCTGGATTGGGCTCTCGCTGATTCAGGCGATGCGGGGATAGAGAAAACTGACCATGGTTCCTGCGGGGGGCTTTTAGGTGATCTTTTCTATGGGACGACCCGTTTCCCTGCGATAGGGGCGCAAATCCTTTGTCGGCAGCCAGTTCCGCGTCACAGCCCAGACGCCAAAAAAGCGGGCGAAAGCTTTGCATTCATTCCAGCCTCATGGTAGACTGTCCCCCGATTTCACAGTTTTTTGGGGAGGAGATGCCGCTAATGGCCCAAGGGATAGCAAGGTTAAGGCTAAAGAGCCGCTGACGTCCTGTGTACTTGTTGTACAGGGTGACAGCGGCTTTTTTTGTTGCTGTTCCAAGTCTTTCTTGTCTGGCAATCGTGGTTTGTTCTTTGTCTCAGTTGGCAGTTTCTGCCTCGGGCAATTGGACCCGTGGCTCGATCCTATAACGTTCGGGGGAGCTAATGGCTATCTATTCTTGCGACGCAAAGGTCTCTCGTAGAGGGTATTTGCGCAACGGGACCTGGGATTTTGTTACCCTGATTGCGTTCGTGGTTGTTTGTCAATCTGCTTTTGCGACGGGCTTGTATGCGCCTGTCGAAGCCATTTCTGGCGAGGGCTCGGCTCCTGCAGCCGGTAATGCTCCCACGCCCAATCTGCCGCGCAATGCCCAAGTTATGGATCAGTCTGCCTATGCCATGGGTAGCATGACTTGGAACGTCATCTTCGTTCAAAACAATGGTTCTGTGGCAGGCGCTGAAACCTGGTCGCCCTCAGAGATCAGCTCTCTCCAAACCGAGATCACGCAGGCGAAGAGCTACTGGGAAGGCTTGACCAGCGGGTTCCACCCCGGTGCTCAGCTCTCGATTAACATCAATTATGTCAATGGGGCGTCTCCCATGACCACGTCGCTCGACCCCACCGCCAGCCAAAGCGAGGGCTGGGTCAACCACGTCATGGCGCCGCTTGGGTACACAAGTACCGATCGCTTCACAAATGTCCGCAATTTCAATCAGGCCCAGCGAGTGGCGGCCAACACCCATTGGTCTACGACGATCTTCGCGCTGGACAACACCGACAACTACAAATCTAGCTATGCCTATGCCTATTTCGGCGGCCCTTTCACGATCCTGACCCGTGATCCCGCTGGTTGGCAACCACAGAACTTCAATATGGTTTTGGCTCACGAAATGGGCCATATCTTCAACGCCCTCGACGAGTATCAAGCCTCGGGAGTAAGAAACACTCAGAGAGGCGGATATCTGAACGGTCTGACGCTCAACGCAGAGCTGGACGGAGCGGGCAATCCCGTCGTTCCGCCCCAGCCAAACGCGCTGATGCTCAATAACGGCAACTTCGTTACGGGCATTCCCTATGCTCCGCACCCCAGTGCCTCGGTCAATTTTGGTCATCGCGATACTGACAATGACACGATTCCCGACATCCTCGATACTTTCCCCACATTGACCGGCAACGACTCGAGCAGCAACGCCGCCACCGGCAATTTCGTCTTCTCCGGAAGTATTTCGGTCAATGATTACAACAATAGCAACCCGCTGAACGTTGGATTCAGCAATTCTCAGAGCGACATGACGATCAATACGATCGCTTCGATGTCCTATACCCTCGATGGCGGCCTTCCGGTTCCGTTTCCCGCTGTCGATGGCACTTACGATGACTACACAGAGTTGCTGAGTTTCACGATTCCAAGTTTGAGTGCTGGAAATCATACGATCGACGTGATCGGAACGAACAGCGTTGGCAACTCTTCAAATCTATTGCAGTTTAGTTTTACTTCCACGGTCCCCGAGCCGTCGACACTGCTGCTAGCCGTGGTAGGGCTCGCCAGTCTGCTACGTTGCCAGCGTCGGCACCTTTCATAATCGGTCCCCTGGATTCGGACACCCTGGCGTCATTTTGGAATGAATACTCACCTGATTTTTAAGTATTTCGATGGCTAAGGAAACTTTCGATCGCAGCAAGCCGCACGTCAATATCGGGAATACTGCGATACTTAACGATACCTCCGGTAGTCTGACGGCGAGCGATGCTGCGTCGTCCACCGTGGGCAGCGGCGACACCGACAGTTCCATACTCATGTTCGACGCTTCGTCGTCCTTGTCGAACGAGACTGCCTCAGTTGCCTTTCCGATAGACACCTTCTTTGTCTTCGACCCTTCCAGCAGCGGCGATGCTGCGTCGATCGACTTCCAGTTGGAGATTCTTCCCACGACCGTGGCAGGCACTTCCAGCGTAGATGTTGCATTTACGATTATTCAGGATGAGCCATTTGTCGCCTCTCGATCGGCGGGCCGTATCGACGGCACCGAGACCGACTGGACCTTGATTGGACAATCGGGGCTAAGACTCGAAGATTTTCAAGCGGTCGATGGCGGTCCTGAACGTCCTGATTTCGGCCGGCCTTTCCAGTTCGGCTACGCTTTTACCGGTGAGTACTCTACCAGCGCATTGAGCGTTCAGCTGGGGATCGACAACATGCATGTCGAGATCACCACTGTCCCTGAGCCTACGTCGATCGCACTGGCGGTGGCCATGGGCATCTCGCTCTGGTGGAATCGCTGGTGGTGTGCGAGCGACGATGAGCCCTCCAATTAGCTGTGTTCTCGCTTCGTAACAGGTGGCGGCCGTCGCTAGTTGAGTGTCAGGAGCGGACCCGATCGCGCTATTCTTTATTCTTTTCCACCTTGGAAGAGCAGCAGGTCGACGATTGGCTCGACAAAGTTCACTGGCGGATCGGGGCTTGCACGATTGAGCAGAATAACCGTAGCTGCTTTTCGGTTGGGGAAACACTGCAGCATCAGTGAAAACCCCCGCGTACCGCCAGCATGCATCACCCGTCGCTCATTCCGGTACGTCCCAAGAAACCAGCCGTAACCATAGTAATCTTCGCCGCGATCGGTTTTCACGTGCGGCCAGAACATCGCCTTGGAGGACGATTCGCTAAGCAATCCGCCGTGATGAAGGGTCGCTAGCCAGCGTTCCAGATCGTCAAGCGAACTGTAGACGCCTCCGTCTCCGCGCACGGCACTCGTCAAACTTTGATCTCCCAGGACCCACTTCTGGTTCTCGTTTATCTCGTGTCCCAGCGCCCTCTCTGGCACCGAATTGATGCCCGCCATGTACAAGACCGTGCGAAGCATACCAGCAGGCTCAAACACTTCAGTTCTCATGAATTGATGGAACGGTCGTTGGGCGGCAGTCTCGACGATTAAACCCAGCAGAGCGTAGCCAGAGTTGGAGTAGGCAAACTTCGTACCCGGATCAAATACGGGTTCCTGAGTCTCTCGCAGCAGCGCAAGCACATTCAAATCAGTAAGTTGCAAAGTGGTTCCTGGCGGAATCAGTTTCTCGTAGTCCGGCAATCCGGAGGTGTGCGTCAGCAAATGATGAACTGTGATCCGTCGCCAATACTCAGGGCACTCTGGAAAAAACAGGTCAAGCGTGTCGTCTAGCGACGCGAGTTGACGGTCCACCAGCAACATTACGGCAGTGGCAGTGAACTGTTTGCTGACCGACGCCAGACGAAAATTGGTGCCGACGGTACAGATCTCAGGCTGATCGATCCGACGCCGTCCCCAGGCATGTTTGAATACCGTTTCGCCGCCGTCAATCGCCATCACGGCAGCCCCGACAAAAGGAGGCAACAGCTTCTCGACTTGATCAATCAAGTTTTCTTCCTCTGCCGCAGCGCATAAAGAGCCCGACCCAACTGCTGCCAGCCATGCTATGAGGCAGAGAATACTTGCCTGAGAGAAAGACACGTAGCGAAGCTCCTTGCGATCCTAATCGGGGGCAACCGGCACGTGCCCTTAGCGGCCTGCAGAAGGAAGAGGCGTCGATCGGCGTCATTATCGGCAGCTGGTTGGCGATTGCAAGCCAAAGCAGTTATCATCCTGGCAGTATTCAGCTATGACTGGCCGAGAACCAAGCTTCTCGGAACGTTGATTCAAATGCTACCCACGGTCTTTCAGGAATCTCTTGATATGATTCGCACGAACTGGTCACGCAGCTTTGTTTTCTGCCTGTCACTGGCAATGAGCTTTGTCTCCTGCTGCTCTCGGGGCGCCAACACTGAGCCCATCGACGCCGACGTCGTTCTTGTCGGCGGAACGATACTCGACGGGACAGGAGCTCCAGGAGTCTCCGGAGATCTAGCGATTCGAGGCGATCGGATCGTAGCCGTTGGCAGCTTTCAGCGCGGACAGGTCGGACGCATAGTCGCTTGCGACGGCTTCATCGTTTGTCCGGGGTTCATTGATTTGCACAACCATAGCGATTCGTCCGTCACGATCGACAATCCGCAAAGAGGCGAATCGCAAGAGGTGCCGCGGATTCTAGCTCCCGCCACCCGGTCCGCGACCTGTTATTTGACCCAGGGCTGCACCACGATCGTTACCGGCAATTGTGGTGGCGGTGCGGTCGACGTCAACGACTACTACGCCAGGCTTGATATCGATCATCCTGGTGTGAACGTCGCTCACTTGCTGCCGCACGGGTCGCTGCGAGATAAAGTGATCGGCCAAACGCGGCGAGCTCCGACCGAGGAAGAACTCGCCAAGATGTGCGAGCTCGCAACCGAGGCCATGCAGGCTGGCGCCTGGGGGATGTCGACGGGACTCCAGTATGTGCCGGGTTCGTTTGCCGACGTGACAGAACTGGGGGCAATTGCAGGATCAGTCGGCCAGCAAGGCGGCTTCTATGCCAGTCATATCCGCGACGAAGGCGACGAGCTACTCGAATCGATCGAAGAGGCTATCGAAGTCGGCCGACGAGGCAATCTGCCCGTCCATATCTCACACCTCAAGGCCAGCAAACGTCCCAACTGGGGGAAGGTGCGGGCTGCCGCGGAACTTATCGAGAAGACACGTGCTGAGGGTCGTCGTGTCACTGCCGATCAATACCCCTACGATGCCAGCAGCACCTCAATCACCGCTATGTTGCTGCCCGACGAGGAACGCGAAGGAGGCGCGGAAGCTGTAGTCGCCAGACTGAACGACCCTGACGAACTGCCACGGCTGCGAGCGATCGTTGAAGAAGCTCTGGCCTCCCGCGGCCGGATCATGATTGCCAGTTGTCCAAAACACCCGACCTGGGTGGGGCGAATGATTGCCGAAGTGGCCGCCGCCGAACAGCGAGCTCCGGTCGAGGTGGCCTTAGACATTCTTCGTTCAGGGAGCGAACAAGGCGTGAGCTTCAGTATGAACGATCGCGATGTACGATACGTCATGACACTGCCCTGGGCTGCAACCGCGTCGGATGGAAGCACCAAGGTCGACGATGGCACACGCCCCCATCCCAGGAGTTTCGGCACCTTTCCTCGCCGTATCGGCCGCTATGCCATCCAAGAGGGAGTAGTCCCGGTAGAACAAGCGGTTCGCAGTGCGACGGGACTGCCTGCCGACATCCTTGGGATGAGCGACCGGGGCTATCTCCGGCCAGGCTGGATCGCGGACATTGCGATCTTCGACCCCGCCACTTTCCGCGACCATGCCACCTTCGAGTCTCCGTTCGAGAACTCGTCAGGCGTGAAGTGGGTGTTCGTCAACGGCCAAATCGCTATCGAAGACGGCACTCTAAGTATCTCCAATGCAGGCCTTCCCCTGCGCAAGCCCCAGGCAACCAACACAGGCAATTGATAGAAGTCCCAGCCTATTGGTCTTCGTTCGGCTTGAGATACTCCTCCAGCTCTGTAAGGTCGAGCCCGACTCGATCGGTCAACTGCCCCAGCAGCTCCCGTTGCGCGTTTTGAAACCGATAAGACATCATCACGCGACCGCCAAACCAGTCGTTTGCTTCGGCAAGAAACTGCTCATGCAGTTCTGCTTCGCTCTTCTCACGACGGTTTAGACGCAAAACGTAAGCACTGGTCTGATCATGGTTCAGAACGCCAATCACTTTCTCGGGCTCCAACTCAAACGCTTTGGTCATGAATTCGGGGCCGATCGACTGTAGCGGCGGTGCTTCGCCCAACCTCGCACCACTTTGCATCTCGGCCGGAGTTGTGCCAAACGTAAGCCAGCTGAACATGTCGGTCGTCACCACCTCGATGTTTTTGTCGGCGAAAAACCCTGGCAAGGTCTCGCCCGACTTCTCGGCTTCTTGAGCCAACTCTTCGGCACGAGCCAACGCCAGTTTCGCCGCCTCGCGCTGTTTCCAAGCATCCGCAACACGGTCTTTTACTTCTTCCAGCGGCGGCACATGGCTTTCCGCGTCTTCTACCTTGACGACTAGATACCAGTGCCCATCGAGATCTTGGCTGAGAAACGGCTCGTAAAGCTCCATTTCCAGGAATGCTGCCCGGGCCACAGGTTGCCGGCGTGTTTGGGCGTCGACGGCCCTACCAACAGCCGTCTCTGAGAGTTCTAAAGGGCTCAGCAGGACGGTTTCTTCGAAAATCAGCCCATATTCGGTGGCCGTCTCACCCAAATTGGCGAGCGCTGCGGGCGGAGCAGGCACTTCCAGTTCCTGGCTTCGTGCTTCGATGACCTCGCCCCCGTATCGGTTGTACTCGGACTGCAGACCTGCAAAAGCACGCCCCATCACCCGTTCGAGTTCAACGACGGCCTTATCGTTGGCCAACTGCTGACGGATCAGGTCGCGAACATTCTCCAGGGGCTCGTACTCGACCGACTCCTCGTCTGACGATTCGCCCGCTTCGTCACTGGCCTCGGCTTTGTCTGCCACAGGTTCGTCGTCTGTTCCCTGATCTTCGCCGTCAGCCGCCTCAGTGGCAGGTTCGTCTTGAGCAGCTTCGCTCTCAGGCTCGTCGCCGGTTTCCTCGGGGCTCTCGTCTTCGTTCTCGGCGGGAGCCTGCTCATCTTGAAACGCGACAAGTCGGAAGGGGCTCGGTTGCAGGGCACTGCTTGACTCTTCAGCTGCGGGCTCTGCTGCGGGGTCCGGCTCCTCAGCCTCTTCAGTCGCAGGCTCTTCCGGAGCGGACTCTTCCGGCGTAGTAGTTTCCTCCTCGGTCGGCTCAGACGACCCTTCAGATTCTACTGGTTCCGACTCCTCTGGCTCGGTCGTCTCTTCTTCAGGCGATTCGGCAGGCGATTCTGGCTCTGTAGCGGAAGCAGAATCCGCTTCGTCTACTGCCGGCTCTTTCGCCTCCGACTCGGCCGGTTCATCGGAAAACAGGTCCTGCTCTTTGACAAACTGGGTGCGCTTGTTTCGTTCGTAGTAGTCGGTGATTTCCTCATCGGTCACCGTGTCGAGCAGCTTTTGAGTCCAGGCGTTGACGTCTCCCAGCAGATACTGCAGCTTCGCACGTCGCGGCTCGCGGAATCCCGGGTCAGGCGAATTGAGCTGCACTCCCAATACCATTTGTGGCAGATCGCCAACTCGCTCTTTGAATTCGTCATAAAGCGCTGCCAGGTCGCTGTCACTCGGTTCTGGTACTTTCGACCGAAACCCGTCGGTCGGTAGCACCGCGGCGTCCAGTGCGATGCGGTAGTTGATCCGTTGCCAGTCTTGCCACCGCTCCTCGGGCATGACATTCTGGGCCGACGCGTAGTAACTCCGCATATAGTAGTTGCCCAGCAGCAATTCTCGCAGCCCCGCAAAAAGCTGCTTTTCGCTGAATCGGATATCCGAGCGGCTGTTCTTCTGCAGGATTTGGGCGATTTCTGCGTCCGTTACCTTTCGTAGGCCAAATTCCCGCAGATAGTGGTTGATCATCTCGTCGCTGACGGTCATCCCCGCCTCGGTGGCTTGTTCTGCCAGCAGGCGAGTCGTCACAGCGCCAACCATTACACTTTGCGGCGTGGCTCCCTCTTCCAGGATGAAATTCGGGACCGTCGGGTCTAGCGGGGTGCCTCCCTCGCTGTAGACTCGCTGGGCGCCAGACATCAGCAATTCCTTCAGAAAATTGCTGATCACGTACCGTCGCTGGCGGAGCGACTCTAATTCCCGAGCATTGATCGAGCCCCCTTCCCACGACACCAAGGTCGCCGTGGGCGAGCCCTGTCCCCCATTGGTCGACTTCTGCAGCCAGCTCATTAGCGGGTCGGCCACCACAAAAACGAACATGGCGACCACCGCCGCAATGGCAATTAGAAGTTTTTCATGTTTCCGGAAAATGCGAAATGGGCTTGCCATCAAAGCTTCCTGGGCGGATTGGGCCGACGCAGAGGCACTTGACAGCCCGGCCGGTGCAAAAGTAATGATTGACGACGTGGTCCGTCGCTACGGTGGCCCGTGATTCTATGGCAGATCGACGTAAATGCAATCCCAATCAGCAGTGTGGGCGATTAGCGGGGCTCGGGAAATGCTAGGAAATAAGGTCTTTCGGTACTTCAGTGAGGCGGTTCTCTCCACTGACGGCCGCACAGGATGTGCCGGAGACGGGACCTCCATGGCTCGTACCGGTTGGCCCGGTGAAGCGGGCCAGCCAGACTTTGCTCACGGCAAACTGATCGCGGGGCGAATAAAGGATTCACAAGCATAGGCAAAGACTAGACTGACAGGTCGTCTTGGAATCGGGAAGGAATATGGCAAAGAAAAAAGCTGCAAATGCCCGGAAAAAAAGCGGGCAATCCTTGGTTATCGTCGAATCGCCTGCCAAGGCCAAAACGATCGCCAAATACCTAGGATCTGGATTCTGTGTCGAGGCCAGCATCGGGCACGTACGCGATCTGCCGCAGGGAGCAAAGCAGATCCCTGCCAAGTACAAGAGCGAGAAGTGGTCGAATCTTGGGGTCAACGTCAACGACAATTTCAAGCCCATCTACGTGGTTCCCCCCGGCAAAACCAAACAGATCAAGCTACTCAAGGACCGGCTGGATCAATCCGACGCACTCTACCTGGCCACCGACGAAGACCGCGAAGGCGAAGCCATTAGCTGGCATTTGCTGGAACTCTTGAGACCCAAGGTTCCCGTACATCGACTGGTCTTCCACGAAATCACCAAAGACGCCATCCAAAAAGCGCTGGAAGGCCCGCGCGACGTCGACCAAGGACTCGTCCGCGCCCAAGAAACACGGCGCATCCTCGACCGCCTCTTCGGCTACGAAGTCTCACCCTTGCTCTGGCGAAAAGTTAGGCCTCGACTCTCCGCCGGTCGCGTCCAGAGCGTTGCCGTCCGCTTGATCGTCGAACGCGAACGCGAACGCATGGCCTTTGTCTCCGGCACTTGGTGGGACTTGCTGGCGACGTTTGCCAAGCAAGGCGGCCAATCGCTCGAAGCCCCGTTGGTCGCGGTTTCAGGCCGCAAAATACCCTCGGGCAAAGATTTCGATTCGACTAAAGGTAAGTTGAAGAATCAGGATCTGATGTTGCTCGATGGCGACGCGGCCCGCGAGCTCTCCGCGCGGATTCTTCATGGCCAGTTCAAAGTCACTTCGGTGGAAGACAAACCCTACACCACAAAACCGTATCCTCCGTTTACTACCAGCACGCTGCAACAAGAAGCCAATCGCAAACTTGGCTTCACGGCTCGTCGTACCATGCAGGTGGCCCAAAGCCTCTACGAAAACGGTCACATCACCTACATGCGTACCGACTCGACCAATCTGGCCGATGTGGCGATTGACGATGCTCGTGGTCTGGTCGATCGGAACTACGGCAAGGACTACTTGCCCAGCCAGCCAAGGCAATACAAGTCGAAAGTCAAAAACGCCCAAGAAGCTCACGAGGCGATTCGCCCTGCCGGCCATCCGTTCGAGTTGCCTGAAGTGATGCGCTCGACCCTCAACCACGATGAGTTTCGGCTCTTTGATTTGATCTGGAAGCGGACCATTGCCAGCCAGATGGCCGATTCTCGCGGCAGGCGGATTATCGTTACGATCGAAGGCGAGGGATGTGTCTTCCAGGTGAGCGGCAAAACGATTGATTTCCCGGGCTATTTGCGGGCCTATGTCGAAGGTTCCGACGATCCCAATGCCGAACTCGCTGATCAAGAAAGGGCGCTGCCCAACTTGGAAGTGGGGGAGGTCCTCACTTGCAAAGAGTTGGAACCGAAAGAGCACACCACCCAGCCGCCTGGACGGTACAGCGAGGCCGCACTCACCAAAGCGCTCGAAGAACGTGGCATTGGACGGCCGAGTACCTATGCCTCGATTATCGATACCATTCTTGCCCGTAGCTACGTCTTCAAGAAAGCCAACGCCCTCGTGCCGACCTGGATTGCTTTTTCAGTTGTACGATTGCTCGAAGAAAACCTGGGGGGCCTGATCGATTATCAGTTCACCGCTCAAATGGAGGACGATCTCGACGCCATCAGCCGCGGCGAACAGGGACACGTGGAGTACCTCGGCCGGTTCTACTTCGGAAACGGAACTCCCGGGCTGAAGAAACAGCTAGAGCACAAGATCGATGAAATCGATCCGGCAAAGATCAGTCGCATCTACATTGGCAAACCGGCCGATGGCCCCGAAGTCTATGTGCGCGTGGGGCGCTATTCTCCTTACGTCGAACAAGGCGAGCGCACTGCTTCGTTGAAAGACGAAACTCCACCCGACGAAGTGACACTCGACGTGGCACTCAAACTGTTGGACCAGGCACAGCTTGCGGAAGAGCCACTGGGCATTTGTCCCGATACGGGCAAGCCGGTCTACCTCAAGGTAGGGCGTTTTGGCCCTTATATTCAACGTGGCAGCACCGACGACGAAGAAAAACCGCAAAACGCCGGCCTGCTCAAGGGCATGGTTCCCGAGGAGATCGACTTCCCGACCGCCCTCAAGCTCCTCTCTTTGCCTCGGAATCTGGGGCCTCACCCCAAGTCGGTTGCCGCTCAAACTGCCGATGCAAAGTCTGCCGACGACAAACCTTCGACGTCGCTCGAAGGCGAGCCCGTAATGGCCCACAATGGCCGCTATGGCCCCTATGTGATGTGTGGCAAGGAAACCCGTTCGCTGCCGCCCGATATTTCGCCTTTGGATGTGACCTTGGAGCAGGCGGTCGAACTGCTCGCACAGCCCAAGACTCGCGGTCGCGGCGCGGCAAAAAAGCCGCCGCTCAAGGTATTCGACGCTTCCCCAGTGACCGATAAACCTGTGCAGATTCTCGATGGACGTTTCGGTCCCTACATTACCGATGGTTCGACCAACGTATCGCTTCGCAAGGGGATGGTGGTCGAAGAAATAACCTTCGACGAAGCGGTTGGCATGCTTGCTGAAAAGGCCGCCCAGGGGCCTGCTCCCAAGAAGAAAAAAGCGGCCAAGAAGGCTGCCAAGAAGAAAGCGGCGCCAAAAAAGAAAGCAGCAAAGAAGAAGGCTTCTGCCAAGAAGAAGTCGGTCAAAAAGAAAAGCTAATCGCCTAGCCACGGCCCGATCGGTAATGGTGATGAAAGAGACTATCTCTGTTTCCGCCAATTTGGACCAAGTCTGGCCGTTCGTCTCCGATCCTGTCGGCCAGGCGACTTGGAACGAGAAGATCATCGACGTTCGTCGCAAGTCGCATGAGCCGCTGCAGTTGGGCGAACAATTTGGCATCACTTACCGCATGTCGGGACGCGAGCGCGACGCCAACGTCGAGGTGATCGTCTGCAATCCCCCGCACGAAGTGCAGTTCCGCCATCAGTACCGTTGGAAATCTCAGAACCGCTACGCTATCGAAAAGTACTCCATGCAGCAGCAAGGCAATCTAGTGCAGGTGGTCCAAGAGATTGACCTGCGCGACGCTGGAATTCCCTGGTTCTTACGCCCCCTGGTTTGGTTTCTCAATCGTTACGGAAAACCGGTAGGACAGACAACGATGGAAAGTCTCAAAGAAGTGATAGAAGCATCAGTTAGCAGTGCCGACACTCAGGCTTCAAGTAAACAGACTACTAACTCGCAGAACTAACCCCATCGAAACGAATTCAGAAGTTCTTACATCAATTGACTTTAGCAGCACAAGCCGTTACTTGTCTGGGCTGTACCCCTCGGCCACGGCATAGGCGGTCGCATGGCTGCGGCAGTGGGAAATGCTGATGTGCATCTTGCGGATGCCCGACTGCTCAAAAACCTCGCGAGCGCCGCCGCAGAGCGCAATCGTCGGGGCGCCGCCATGTTTGTTTCGTACTTCGATGTCGCGCCAGCTAATACCCCGTCGCCAGCCAGTGCCCAACGCTTTGAGCACCGCTTCCTTGGCCGCCCAGCGACCTGCGTAATGCTGCGTCGCAGATTTTTTCGTCGAACAGTATTCAATCTCGTGCTCGGTATAGACCCGTCCAAGAAATAGCTCGCCGTGACGCTCGATCATCTGCGCGATGCGCAAGCATTCGATGATATCGGTACCGATTCCGATGATTTGCATTGCCATGGTTGCCGTCATTAGTGGAAGGGACGAAGTTCGGCAGCCCCCGGGGATGCGAGCCTAGTAGCCCTTGAGCCCGCACGCTTCTTGGGCCCGGTGCAGTACCTCAGCGGCCTTGGCTCTTGCTTGGGCCGCGCCCGCAGCCAGTATATCGCGCACGTCATCCGGGCGGGTGGCCCAATCGTCGCGACGAGCGCGGCTTTCGCCAAAGTACGCTTCTGCCGCTTCGGCCAGCGATTTCTTCACGTCGCCATAGCCAAACCCTCCCTGCCGATAAGTGGTAGCCATCGTCTCCCGCTCACTGTCGGAAGCGACCAGCGAGTAAAGCTGATAGAGCACGTCGGTTTCAGGATCCTTGGGCTCGTCCATGGGCCGCGAATCGGTCGCGATTCGCATGATCAGCTTCCGCTGGGCTTTGGCGGCGTCGAACACTTCCAGCGTGTTGTTGTAGCTCTTCGACATCTTCTCGCCGTCGGTACCTGGTACGCGCGCCGAATTGTCCAGCACTTTGGCCTTGGGCAGTACAAACACCTCGCCAAACTTGTGATTGAAACTTCCGGCGATGTCGCGGCAGACCTCGATATGCTGAACCTGGTCTTCGCCCACCGGGACGGTATCGCTGTCGTACGCCAGGATGTCTGCCGCTTGGAGCACAGGATACGAAAAAAGCCCCGCGTCGGCAGTAAGCCCTTTGGCCTTCTTGTCCTTGTAAGCGTGGCATCGCTCGAGCAGCCCCATCGGCGTGCCGGTCATCAGCAACCAGCATAGTTCGCTCACCTCGGGCACGTCCGACTGCACAAACAGCACTGCTTGCTCCGGATCGAGCCCCAGTGCCAGCAGATCGATTGCCGCATCCAACGTGTACTGGGCTAGCAACTGCTTGTCGCGAACCGTGGTCAGCGCGTGCAAATTGGCGACAAAGTAGTATGCCTGTTCTGCATCTTGCAGGGCAATGTATTGGGTGATGGCGCCAAAGTAATTGCCCCAGTGGGGTCGGCCGGTCGGTTGGATACCACTAAGTACGCGCATGGATTGAAATCTAGGTCAGAGGTCAGGGGGTTGCCAAAGTGCCTACCAGCTCCTCAATTCCACTGACGCCAGCTTCTGCCAGAGCCGAGGGTAGGGCGTCGAGAATACTCATCGAGGCCGTTGGATTGTAAAAGTTCACCGTCCCCAGTTGAACCGCCGCAGCCCCGGCGACGAAAAACTCCATGACGTCGTCTAT
Organism: Planctomycetales bacterium; assembly: GCA_020427155.1. GTDB lineage: Bacteria > Planctomycetota > Planctomycetia > Pirellulales > Lacipirellulaceae > Bythopirellula. Next base: position 30,288 of record JAGQOW010000051.1, read on the forward strand.
CGTGGCAATCCCGCCAATGCCGATCAGCGGCACGTCGACCGCTTGGGCTGCCTGGTACACGGCGCGCAGGGCAATCGGTTTGATTGCCGGACCGCTCAACCCGCCGATCACGTTGCCTAGCAGCGGCTTGCGGCGTCGCCAGTCGATGGCCATGCCCTGGCAGGTATTAATCAAGGAAATCGCATCTGCGCCTCCCTCAGCGGCTGAGACGGCAATCCGGGCAATGCTTGTCACGTTGGGAGTCAACTTGGCAATGATCGGCAGCCGTTCGCTCGCTGCCCGGCAGGCGGCCACCAACTCGCGGCACATCGTTGGGTCGGTCCCAAAATCGACCCCGCCGCTCACATTGGGGCAGGAGATATTCAGTTCCACCGCGTCGACGCACCCTGCGGCGCCGAGCTGTCGCGTCATCTCGACAAACTCTTCCTGGGTCCGACCGGCGATGCTAACCACCACAGCGGTCGAAAGGCCCGCCAAATAGGGCAGGTGGAACTCCATAAAGGCGTCGATTCCGTCGTTATCCAGCCCGATCGAATTGAGCATTCCCGCAGCAGTCTCGACGGTCCGCCAAGGGGCGTTGCCAGCCCGGGGCTGCTTGGTAATCGTCTTGGGTAAAATGCCGCCCAGCCGGGACAAGTCGACCAGAGACTCCATCTCTCGGGCATAACCAAATGTGCCCGAGGCCACCAGAATCGGATTGGCGAGCCGCAACCGGCCTAGTTGCACCGAAAGGTCGAGCGTCGGGGCAGCAGCCCCAGTGTCAGTGTCAGAACTCAAAGATCTGGCCGTAGTTTGTAGGAATCAAGCGGAGAGTTGGATACCAAGCCAATCTACACGCTAACGGGGGGAGACCAACAGAGGGCGCCGCCCAGATAAGCTCTTTTTGCTTCCACAAACATCAAGCCTGGAGGCTATGACTATGGCTACGGACTCGGACTAATCCGCGGGTGGTGCAGTCGCTGACTTCTGCTCCGTTCGCTATCGCTCACTCCGCAGAAGACGGTCGCTGGCCAGTGGTTCGTCCCAGACTTGGCCCTGCCGCTGCCAACAGTTGCCTGCAGTCGATCTGGCTAAGCGCGCCGCTTGCCGAGGCCCGTCAGACCCAATCCTAACAGCAGTAACGCCAAGGACGTAGGTTCCGGAGATGCCGTGACCTCAGCCAGAGGGGCCCCAACGCCGGTACCGAATTGGCTTTGCCATGTCAGGAAGTCAAAGCCGTTGGCCACTGCGTTGGCATTCGCGTCGCCGGTCATGTGGACAGCCAAACCACTGCCAAATCCCCCTTGCCAGGCGGCAAAGTCATTGTCGTCCACGTCTCCGTTTTCGTCGAAGTCCGCGCTGTAAGTAGAAACCAACTCAACACTTGTAGGCGTGTAGTTGAGATACCAAAACAGATCGCCAGGCAACCCAGGCAGATTCACGGTGTCGAACGTGTTCAGCACACTCGCAGCCGTGATAATCTCGAACGAGTCTCCGGCGGACGGAGTAAAACCGTTGATGAACGAAACATCGAGCGTACCGCCCAAGTCGGCCACACCGGCCCCCAAGATGTGATTGATCTGATCGAAGGTACTTCCGGTAGTCCCGCCAATTTCAATTTCCAAGGTGCCGTCATAAGCGACGCTGCCTCGATTGACGGTTGCTGGGCTGAAGCCGGGCGCGTCCGTGCCTGTAATAATCACGTTGTCTAAGGTCCCCACTCCCTTCACATAGCCCCCAAGCGTGATCTGCTCGCTCGGACTGTTGCCAGCGATATGGCCGTTGTTCGTAAGGGGCGTCGCTACATTGTTAGGTGTATCGACAGTGCCAAAGCCGCTAATGTTGCCGCCAAAGTCGAGTGTGAGGCCATTCGTGGCCGCGAGCGTGCCAGAGGAAGCCACCCCATCTCCAAGGGCAACGTT
>JAGQOW010000527.1 GCA_020427155.1 Planctomycetales bacterium
CTACAACTCTTTCCAGAATTCGTTGGATTCCACAATGAAAGACCCCCGTATTACCCAGCTGGCCACCGTTCTGCTGGACCACAGCTGCAAGCTCCAGGCCGGGGAAAAGATCCTCATCGAGGCGTTCGATCTCCCCGAGCCGGCGCTCGTGACTGAACTGGTCCGGCTGGCGTCGGAGCGTGGCGCGACCCCGCTCGTCACCTGGAAGGACAACCGCATCCTCCGCGCTCTGTATCAGCATGGCACGCGCGACGGGATCTCGCTGATCGGCGAACTCGAGAAGCAGCGGATGGAGCAGATGGATTGCTATGTCGGCATTCGCGGCGCGGCCAACAGCAGCCAGTTTTCGGATGTCCCCCGGGAGCAGATGGACCTGTACCAGGAATGCTGGTGGAAGCCGGTGCATATCGAGGTCCGCGTGCCGAAGACCCGTTGGGTCGTGCTCCGGTATCCGACCCCGTCCTTCGCCCAGTCGGCCCGGATGAGCTGCGACGCCTTCGACGACTTCTTCTTTTCCGCCTGCACGGCTGACTACGCCCAGATGGAGCGCAATCAGCAGCCGCTCAAGGCCCGCATGGAACAGGCCGATCAGGTCCGCATTACCGGAAAGGAGACCGACCTGACTTTCTCA
>JAGQOW010000528.1 GCA_020427155.1 Planctomycetales bacterium
GAGAAGATCGTCCGCTTCTTCATGTTCGGCTTGCTGCCGGCCCTGCTGGCACTGATCCTGACCGACCTGCTGTTCCGTTACGTGATCCCCGCCCGATGCCCGAAGTGCGGTGGCCGCACGCGCTATCGCGGCAGCCAGACAAGGAAGAATCGCTTCGGCGCCAAGCAGAAGTTCCCGATTACCTCCCACTGCCGGGCATGCGGCCACACGCACCGCACGAACATCAATCCCGCCAGCCCACTGTTGCCACACTAGAGCCAGTTCAAGGTCAATGAGGTCAAATGGATCAGAATCATTGATTCCCGGCATTTCCTGAGATGATGTCGGCCATGGGCCGCTCAATGCGGCGTTGGACGGACACTGCATAGCGATGGAAACCTCAGCCCGGGCAAGCAGGTCGCGATCACCTCGCTGGATAGGCTTCGGACTTGGCATCGCCTACGGTTGCGCGCTGCGTTTTCTTGCGAGAGCAGAATTCCTGGAGGCTGTCACTGCCCCGGAAGTTGTCTCGTTCACGTTCATCTTCCTGGTACCGGCCGCAATCGGTGGCACCACCGTTGCGCTCGGGTCGGCTTCGCAGCGCGCCAGCTATGTCTTCAGACTCTTCGCACCATGGGTGGCAGTTCTCG
>JAGQOW010000529.1 GCA_020427155.1 Planctomycetales bacterium
GGCAAGCGATTTCCATTTGCACATTGCGCTTGGCCCGCCGCTCCGGTGCATCGCTTTGTGTACGCCCAGCATGGGCATGAATTAATGAGGTGAAAGTCTTCTGTAGGAAGATCACGATTAAATGACTATTAAAGAATTTAACGATAACTACTAGAGAATGGCAAGGGCCAACCTGCGAAGGCTGGTCTGTAGGAAGCCGGACGCAAATCGGCGAGCTGATGAACAAGAACATTATATGAGGCGTAGGTTGGAGACAAGTCAGCACAAGATGACGAAGCCATGCCCGAGCAGGCGCGAAGTACTGAACGTCCGAGTGAGCTGCAGCCGAACGGCTTGACCGCCTTGTTATGTGTTTCCGCTGTCATTCGTCATGAAACACTTGAGCAACCTTCATCAAGGACTTCCTACGGTCCTCCGGAAGACTGAGAAATATCTCGATCATCGATGCAATTTCGTGCGCCAACTGCGTATTAATGAGGTTATCACAGTTTCCTTCGATTTCTGCATCTGTGGCTACGAGATCCGATATGGAGACTCCCAATGATCTAGCGATCTTTTCAACGATATCCAGAGATGGACACGTCTCCATCCGCACAATATTCGAAATTGTTTTTTGATTGACCCCGGAT
>JAGQOW010000530.1 GCA_020427155.1 Planctomycetales bacterium
GACATCCGTTATGCGATTCAGCCCACGCCCGGTGGCCTGGCCCAGGCTTTTCTGATCGGACAGCAGTTCCTGGGTAGAGACCCCTGCGCACTGGTCCTGGGCGACAACGTATTCCATGGCTCGGACCTGACGGCAAAGCTGGCACGCGCGAATGCACGCACTGCGGGTGCCTCGGTTTTCGCCTATCGGGTCAAGGACCCGGAACGTTTTGGCGTGGTCGAGCTCGACGCCGACAACAAGGCCTTGAGCATCGAGGAAAAACCTGCAAGACCCAGATCACGACTGGCCGTCACCGGCCTGTATTTCTACGACAACCAGGTCGTCGATATTGCGCGATCCATCAAGCCATCCGCAAGGGGCGAACTGGAGATCACCGATGTGAACCGGGTCTATCTCGAACAGCACTCGCTTTCGGTGGAAGTGTTCGGCCGCGGCGTCGCCTGGCTCGATACCGGCACCCATGAGGCCTTGCTGCAGGCGTCCAACTTCGTCGAAACGCTGGAAAAACGGCAAGGCCTCAAGATATCCTGTCCAGAGGAGATCGCGTTTCGACTGGGTTACATCGATGCGGCGCAGCTAGAAAAGCTGGCAGGCGCCTTGGGCAAGAGCGAATACGGGCAATATCTTT
>JAGQOW010000531.1 GCA_020427155.1 Planctomycetales bacterium
GCTTCCGGATTCGAGCGACGCCGCAAATTGCTGTCCGGTTACCCCGGCCAATCAATAACGGGTAATCGCATCCACTTCCGAAGAGTGAGTCTACTCCCGCCGAAACGTGATTAAAGCCTTTCAGAAACTAACCGCCACCCAACGCCGCGCTGAGCCGCGCTTGACGGCGACCGACCGGAGCGGCAGCGAAGGGAGGGAGCGGTCAAGCGTCGGACTCCAGCGCGATGTTGGATTGCGCCGTTCATGCACACGCTCGCAGACTTGCACGGCGCCGGCATCCACGGAACCGCGGCACCTGCTGAACCTGGTGATGGCTCGATGCATGAATCTTCCCCTCCCTGGACGACGGCTCTGAGGACGCCGGCCGAAGCCCCGCTTGGACGAAGCTAATGCTGCTAGAGCTTACTCAGACTAACCGACGGCGCAACCGCTTACTGCCTTACCTGACGGCACCATCAATGCGGTCCTTTCGCTCGTGACCTTATTCGGTTAGCTCGGCGCTCGCTCGAGGGCGGGTGCGGACCAAGGCCTCCAATTGCTTCACGACGTGCTTCGTGCGAGCACCCATCAAAAAGTATCTAGCGCAATACAACGCCGCGCTGAGCCGCGCTTGACGACGACCGACCGG
>JAGQOW010000532.1 GCA_020427155.1 Planctomycetales bacterium
GCACCAGACTATCCCAATGCTTTTCGATCAAAGCGACGTCGACATTGGCTTCGCACACCGCAGCGATTTCTGCGGGCACTTTGGTGCCGCGTGGCACAAAGAGGTGGCGCTGTTTGAGTTCCTTCAACCGCGGGCAAAGATCAAAACCAAGCAAACGTGCGCTGCCCCCGGAGATTCGTAGCAGGAAGTTCTAGAGTCCGATCAACCGAGACGGAGATCGGACCGATGAAGAAGAGATACAGCGAGGAACAGATCATTGGCTTCCTGCGCGAGGCCGACGCTGGGCTGCCGGTCAAGGAGCTGTGCAGGAAGCACGGCTTCAGCGAGCCGAGCTACTACGCCTGGAAGGCCAAGTTCGGAGGCATGAAGGTGTCGGACGCACAGCGTCTGAAGGCGCTGGAAGCCGAGAACGGCAAGCTCAAGCGGCTGCTGGCCAACTCGATGCTCGAAGTCGACGCGATGCGCGAGGTGCTGAAGGGAAAATAGTGGCCGTGGCGGCGCGTCGCGAGGTCGTGCGGCAGTTGCAGGACAGGGGCTTGAGCGAACGCCAGGCCTTGAAGCTGGTGGGCATGAGCGCCAGCACCCTGCGCTACGAACCCCGCGACGACGGCAACGGCCGGCTGCGCG
>JAGQOW010000533.1 GCA_020427155.1 Planctomycetales bacterium
TTGAACGATTTCAAGCGCAACCCGCAGCAGTTCATCGAACTGGCGGCGGATGCCGTCAACCGCTGCAAGCGCTTCGCACTGGTTGATGGCATCAAGTACCAGCGCCTGGGCGACGAGCAGTATTACGCCCAGGAATTGTTTGAAACCGAGGAACTGACCGGCTACCTGAAGAACATGCTGATGGACACCGGCAAGTCGGTCTATCAGCACGTGGTGTACGACTCTGAGGTCGAGCGCGAATTTGCCGACCAGCTAGAAAAGAACGACGCGATCAAGGTGTACGCCAAGCTCCCCGGCTGGTTCAAGGTGCCCACGCCATTGGGCACGTACAACCCCGACTGGGCCGTGCTGGTCGAGCGCGCCGGACACGAGCGGCTCTACTTCGTCGTCGAGACCAAGAGCAGCCTATTCACCGAAGACCTGCGCGACCGCGAAGGCGGCAAAATCGAATGCGGCCGAGCACACTTCACCGCGCTGGGTGTCGGCGAGAACCCGGCGATTTACGAGAAGTTTAAGGATGTGGATGGGTTGCTGACTTACGAGGCGAGGCGGTAAAGGGGCGCACACAGCCCGGCCAGCCCAAAAAAGCTCGCCGCAGACCGAATGCTCGCTTCGTTTGGTAGACCG
>JAGQOW010000534.1 GCA_020427155.1 Planctomycetales bacterium
GAGCTCCGCCGCTGTCTTGCCCGTGATCGCCCAGTGCAACTTGTTCTGCACCGTCGCGAAGAACTCGCGCGTGAGCGGCGCATCCTTGTCGTAGTCGACGCTCAAGGCGAAGAGGTCGGTCACCTTCTGGTAGAACCGTCGCTCGCTCGCTCGGATCTCGCGGATCCGCTCGAGCAGCTCGTCGAAGTAGTCCTTGCCGAACGCCGCCGTGCCGCGCTTGAGGCGCTCGTCATCGAGGACGAACCCTTTGACCAGGTACTCCCGGAGCGTCCGCGTCGCCCAGATGCGAAACTGCGTCGCCTCGTGGCTGTTGACGCGGTAGCCGACGGCGATGATCGCGTCGAGGTTGTAGAAGCGCGTGGAGTAGACCTTCCCGTCCGCGGCAGTTGTTTCCAAAACGGAAACAACTGACTTCTCCTGCAATTCCGCGGTGTCGAAGATGTTCTTGAGGTGCTTGCTGATGGCCGGCACGCCCACGGCGAAGAGCTCGGCGATCTGCCTCTGGGGCAGCCAGACCGTCTCGTCCTGCACGAGCACGCGGACGCTCACGTTGCCACTCGGCGCCGCGTAGAACACGAACTCGCTCGCCGCGCGGCCCAGCGCGTCGGCCGCATCTTCCTCGTCGCT
>JAGQOW010000535.1 GCA_020427155.1 Planctomycetales bacterium
TGACCTGGGGCGCTATTGCTACGTGGTGCTGGATGCCCAATACGAGAAGGTGCGTCAGGGCGGCCAGATTCTTGATGTCGCCGTGTTGATCGCCTGTGGCGTAGATGCCGACGACCGGCGCGACATCCTAGGCTGCTCCGTATCTCTGTCCGAGGCAGAGGTGCACTGACGGGCCTTCAGACCTCTCTGAAGGACCGCGGGTTGTACGGCATCGAGTTGATTGTCAGCGATTCCCACGAGAGGCTCCAGGCAGCCCGCAGGGCCGTGTTCCCCAGCGTGCCGTGGCAGCGGTGCCAGTTCCACCTGCAACAGAACGCCGGGCAGTACGTGCCGTAGATTGCAATGCGTTCACTGGTCGCGGGGGGCATCCGGGCGATCTTCAATGCCCCGGATCAGCACAAGGCCCAGCGCTTGCTGGAGATGTTTGTGGATCGCTACCAGAAGACGGCGCCGAAGCTGGCGGCCTGGGCCGAGGAGGCGCTGCCGCAGGGCTTCACCGTGTTCAGCCTGCCGCTCGCCCACCGGCGCCGGCTGCGGACCACGAACCTGGTGGAGCAAGTGAACGACGAGATCCGCCGGCGCACCAGGGTAGCGCGGCTGTTCCCCAACGAGGCATCGTGCCTGCG
>JAGQOW010000536.1 GCA_020427155.1 Planctomycetales bacterium
GCACGATTTTGGCGGCAACACACAGCGGTCGCGTTGAACGCCCAGTTAGGCCAGAAGCTACACCGAAGTGAGGCACTGTGGAAGCCTTGCACGTTGTAGTTGTGACGATGCGCCGACGAGCGGATGACGGCACGCTGCGATAGGCGGCTTTGAATGGGCATGGCGCGCGATGAGCGCGACTGGAGCGAGGAACGACCCCGCCACTGATGCCCCTGGGCTGGCCCACGGCCTGTGACCGTAGCGCCATGCGAAACCTGGCGCCGAACGACCTTTAACCCAAATGCATTGACCGGCCTAACACCGGAAATAAGCCGCCGCGTCAGCGGTCGGCTTGATTGAACAGTTACCCATGATGCGAACATTCCGCGCTCATTGCTCTAAAGTAGCTCATAAACTAACGTTGGATAAACCAAACAATTAAGAGCGTTATGGCTATTAGGGGCAGCCCAATCACCAAAATCAGAATTTGCCGACCAAATAGCCCTGGGGCGTATGAAGCACTCTTAGGATCACTGTGGCGATTGATATTTTTGCGAAGACTAGAACCCAAGCTTTCATTGTCGCCCCTTTGCCGCGACTGCCATCGGAGCAGCCCGACAGCACCCAAAATCGCTGGAATGGCGTAC
>JAGQOW010000052.1 GCA_020427155.1 Planctomycetales bacterium
ATAATCTGCCTGCCGTGATTGATATGCTGATGGGCATCGATCCCGCGACCGGCCTGGCCAGCCCAAAATACTTCGAGTCGGTTCTCAAGTCGATGATGGGCAATAGCAGTCTCGATGGGTTCATTCAGGCCTGTGCCAGCAACATCTATCAACTAGGGCAACGGGCATTCGGCAATATCTACTCTGAGTTCGAGAACAATTGTCGATGGGCTACGGACGGCTGGATGCGCCGCCATTTGAGCGGCCCTTCGGACTTTTCGTTCTCCTGGCTGGGGGACGATGAGCATCCGATCACGGTCTTTATCGTCGCTATGCGGGGCACTCGGGCATTTCAGGCTTCGATTCCCTGGTTACGGACGGTCTCAGAGTTGAGTTTGGAAATTTTTTCGACCCGAACGAATGTGGGCTGCAAGCCGCTGCTGTGGGTTGGAGACGAGTACAAGAGCTGGGGAGCGGAAGTTGAGGGCGTGAGAGTCGGATTCACGATTTTGAGGGACAAGAACGTGAAGCTCGTGCTCTACACCCAATCCTGGGAGCAACTGGTTGAAATGTTCGGCGAACATGGGGCCGCCGAATTGGAATCTTGCAGTACGATGCAGTATTTCGGCTGCAACGACCTTGCCACTGCTGAGCGTATCAGTCGACGTTTAGGAAAGACTTCAACTTCGCAGTCCAAGGGTTGGTTCAATCGTGAGAAGATCCGACGTGAAGTTGACTTGGTTACGCCTGCCGAAGTTATGCAGGAACTGCGATCGTCGTCGAACATTCAGTACCTGATGCCGTCCAATTCGCTTCCCATGCGTCTGGAGCGGGTGGCATTCAAGGAGCTCTATACGCGCGACGGCGGATACTTCGCCGGACTGCCTTTGGAAGGGCACTACGATGACGGTCTGAGCAAATAACCGTTTTACCACACCTGCATTTTAAATATTGGAGGGTTCATCATGAGTGAACACAGTTTCGAGAATGCCCCGGATATGGGGCGGGACTTTCGCCAAAGCCACGATGGCTCCTACGAGATGCCTTTGGAACACGATGCGGCTCGTTGGGAGCCGACCGAAGAGCTGGAAATCGATCGCCCGTCGGAGAAGCATTTGGAAATGCATTTCACACCAGGGGGTAGTTTGGAGCAGGAAGTCCACACGGAGCTGGACGAAGCAGCGAGAATGCGAATAGCGGACGCACAGCGTCTGCATAATGGTTCGCACAGTTTAGAGGATGAGAAGGAACTCAACTTCTCCGGCGATTTCGATAAGGCAAGACGCAATGATCATGGATGGGACCCTGACTCGCGCCGCGAGTACGAGGAACTTTCATCGGATCAGTGCGACCGCTACGATCAGGACCCGTTTGAAACAGGTCGGCGATTTGAGCGTGAAGTCGAGCGAGAGCAGGGACGCGACGCTTGGGATCGGTAGGACGTGTTAAATAATTCAATTGTAAGTATCGAGCATGAAAACCATGACTGATAAAGATGACGATGATATGGAGCTGAAGCGATACTATCCTCGCGCAATTTCACCGCTATCAACTCCCGAAGAGAAAGCAGCGTTTCGCTTGAAGCGAGAGGAAGAGCTGAGAGACATTATTAAGGGGCCAGCCCCCACCGAAGACTGGCATCTCGCTAATGAAGAGTTACGTGGAATACGTACTGGACGCTTCGAGTACGACGAGGATGAGTGGAGATTTGGCAGATAGTTGAAACTAAAAAGTGATTGAGGAGGCAAACAATGGGAATGCATGTGAGAATGGCGATCGATTCATTGCTGCAAGGGCGGGAAGGACTTTCTTGCGAAATGGAATCCATCGATCAAGCGCTTCTGGCGTTGGGCTATGACGGACTCCACGAGAAGAAGGTCAAACCTAGGATTGGAAATGGCAGCACTCGCGACCCCAAGAGAAAATTGCAAGCAAAAAAACCTAGCTGCACGAAGCAGGAAGTGATCGATATTGTTGCAGGCTTGCTCCGAGACAACGGCAATTTGAGCAAGATCGACCTAGAAGACCTGGCCAAAGAGAAGCTCAAGAACGACCTTCAGCGCGACTTGAAGGGGTTTGCAATGCGATTCAAGGAGGCGCTCTCGGATGCTCAGTTTGCAGAATTTGAGTCCGGCAAATTCAGGATGGCGACTGCGTAAAGGGAATTGCCGTGTATGACAGGTCTGCGACCAACGATTTGCAACTTCTTACCGTTAAGCAAGCCGCAAAGCGGTTAAGTTGTTCGGTAGCGAATATCTACGCATTGATTGAACAAGGAACTTTGGCAGTTATTTCAATAGGAAAATCCAAGGGATATCGGTTGGACACGGCAGACCTGGAAGATTTTGTGAATCAGAGGAAGTTCCGTTTCCAAGGCCCGCGTCCTGCTGCTCCGAAAACCAAGTTGAAGCATATCAAGCTCTAGGAAGAGGCCTTTCGTGCCTGATTCAGCAAGTGTTCCGGGTTGTGCGACAAGTGTTGATAGGTCCTGGCGAGTGTGCTGGGGTCCTTGTGTCCCATCAGGATAGCCACGGTCAATGCATCGACGCCGCGCTGCAGGGCGTTGGTGGCCCAGGAGTGCCGTAGGGCATAGAGCGAATAGCGAGGGGCCAGTTGCCTGGCACGACGTTGGGTTAGTTTCCGCTTGGCTTCGCACAGCAAATCAGCCGGAGTCTTGGGAACTTTGACGCCACGAACCACACGCACTTTATTGAGGGTCTTGGCAAACTCAGCGACTGCATTTTCGTTGAGGACTTCACCGGTTCGCTTGAGTTCCGCTTTGCCCATTTTGATTTGCAGGCGATCAAAGGCGCAGCCCACAGAATCCTTGTTCCAAGGTTTCCCTCTGGCGTTGCGAAAGAGGGGGCCGGTTGACCATTTTTTCATAAGTTGTCCGGAGACTTCCGCTGCATGCTCAGACATATAGACCACGCGCGGCATCGATTTCACTTTGGCTTCCCGAGGCGGGAAGATCCACCGAGCATGGTCCAGATCAACGTGCCTGGCCTCGACACGCAAAGATTCCTGCGGCCTGCATCCCGTCTCGTAGGTGACGGTCAACAGATTGGCGAAGTTCTCGTCGGTAACGTAGTCCAGAAATCGATGAAATTCGTCGGGAGGGACGTATTGCTCGCGGGACTGGCCGGACGGGACCTCCATGTGGGCCAGGGGATTGTCCTGCAAGTGCCCCTGGGCGACAGCCCATTTGAGGCACCGCTTTACCGAACGCATCTGGTTGCGGCGGGTCGTGACCGAGTGCGTTGGAATCCCGGCCCATTTCTCCACATGGTGGGGTTTGAGCTCCTCGACGTACATATCGGGGTAAGTATCGACAAAATCCTGCAAGCGGCAGCGGTACCACTCAAAGGTGGCCTCCGAGCGGTTACGCGAGACCCAATCGAGAAACTCATCGACGATGGCAACGAGCATGGTAGTCGCCACTCGCACGCGGCGGGGTTGCCGCTGCAAAGCGCGAAACTGCTCCATCGCTTGCTTCTTGTTACGGCCAAGAGTGTGCCGCTGTCCGTTGATGGTGACGCACCAGACCTTGCGGTCCTTGCGATACCAAGGCTTCGGTTGTCGAGCCATGAGAAAACCCTCCAGCAGTTGCGTGACAATACAACCGGCAAGCCGAAGGGTTTGCTGCTGGGCCTGGGCGAGTTAGCGCTCGCCGGGCCTTCATTCATTACGGCTTGGAGGCCAGATTGGGTCGGAATTCTGTACCCAATTCTGTACCAGACCGTTTGAGTGGGCTTCGAACTCGACAAAGAATTCTGTACCCGACTCTTGTTTTCTCGACATAAATCAGAAGCACGCCCGGCAGGACTCGAACCTGCAACCCCTGGTTCCGAAGACCAGTGCTCTATCCAATTGAGCTACGGACGCAAAAAGCGTGTTTGGCGATAACTAGCCGATGGTAGTTGGGGTCACCTTTCTATTGCATCTTGAGTAAGGCAACCCGTCCACGATTCTAACCATCTCTGCCGCCCTGGCAAAGCCCTGCAAAAGTGATCGCTGGGTACAACGAACTCGACCTGCCGGCAGCGTGTTTCGCTTGAAGGAGACGACTGATAGAATGCTAAAAGACTCGGGGCAGACCAGCTGAGAGCATTGAGCAGGCCTGATCGACACAGCAAAGACGATGCAAAAGTTATCATCCCCAAACTTTCCTCTGACCCGCAATCTGGTGCCAATCCTGCAGCAGCGGTCCGTCTGGGGCGCGGCAGCCGCGATATCGCTGCTGCTCATCGTAACCGGGATGTGGATCCTGCTTTTCATGGTCTTGCCCGCGGTTTTGTTGCTGGCTCTTATTCATCTATCCCCAGATCTGTCCTTCAAGAACTTCTGCAAAGACGTTTGGCTCGACGATGATGGCTTTCTGCTGCAAGTGAAAGAGGAACAGGTGCGTATTTCCTTCGCTCAGATCGAGAAGATTACGTGGCACGGTTCGAACAATCCACCACGAGCGAAGCTTTGGTTGAACACCGCGACGCCGCATGGTTCGCTCTACACGTTCGTCCCCGACCTAGCTGGCGGCCGACACCAGGCAAAGCGAAACATCGAATCGCTCAACGCAAAGCTGGCCCCCAATAGCCAGAGCTGATCTGTAGCCTGGGGTGCTTTTGTCCTGGCACGTTCCACCCAACTGCTAGCTGGGGGTGGCTGCCAGCCCTAATCAGAACCAGACTTGACGGCTCACAAATTGGTCCGAGACAAGTTGCCTTAAAACAAAAGAAAATGCTATTGCAGCTGCCAAACAGTGGACGATAAAATCCGCGCATAGTCGTAACGGTAATGTTGGGATTGAAGTCCTGACAGTTGACGACTGCCTCGTTTCTCATAAGGGAAACTAAAGATGCCTGACAAAAAACCACAGAAGGCCGCCAAACCAGCCGCCAAGCCAGCCGCAGCCAGCAAAGCAAAGGCGCCCGCCAAAGGCAAGAAGTAGGCCTTGCGGAAGTAGACTTGTCCGAAAAGCCTCGCCGGTGATTCACCGTGCGAGGCTTTGATCTTTTCTGGGGCACTCCTTCCGGGATAAAGGGCTTCTGCCCAGCCGGTATACTGCCCAAGGCGTTTCTTCCCATGCGCCGCCAGAGCCCAATTTGAGCACTGCTGCGAGGTCAAACTTTCTTTAGTAGCTGCGCTATCCTTGCCAAAAGACGATCAGGCAGAAGAAGGCGACGCCGACGAGGTTTAGAATGATCGCGGCGGGAAATCGCCAATTGACGTGCTTTTCCCCGGGGCGCGGTCTCCAGAGCTTGTGCTCGGCGATCAGCCAGACGGAGTAAAGATTCAATACCAGGCAGGGCAGCATGAGGCCGCCGATGCAAGCAGCTCGCCAGGCACGGCTCAGCGGGGGAAGTTCGGAGGGTTCTTCGCTGTAAGGCTCGAAGTCGTCTTCCTCTTCATCCTCGCCCGGGTTGTCGGCCCTGGCTTCGCCCGCCCAATCGTCGGCGTCGTAATCCAAGTGGTACTGTTGATCGGGATCGCCGTGCTCTTCGTCAGATTCCTCCTCTGAATCCAGCATGCCTGCAAGCAACTCCCGGGCATGCCTTAAGTCGCCTTGGCGGACGATCAGCTCGGCAGGAAGAGATAGATCGTTCACGTCTGACGAATCTTCGCTCAGACAGGCACTGATGCCGGCCCGTTCGAGCCTGCGGAGAGCGCTAGCCGCCGCCGTAGGGTCGTGGAACACGGCCAGCACGATCAGATTGTCTCTGAAATCGAACTCACCCATCCAACCCACAGCCTCATGCCGTGTCCTTACTCTCTAGGGCATGATCGCCGCGAGCCAGGGCATAGGCGGCCGCCATGGCGACCAGGATGAAAACAAAATCGAGAACGCCGAACATTCCCATCATCGAGTCGAGTGAAATGTCTCCGGCAATCTCTTCGAGCGTCTTGCCTTCACGGCCTTCCACTTGGAGCCGGGAACGGAGGTGGTCGAAGATAAGCCCCTTGGCGGCAAAATTGCCGGCAAGCGACATGATGGCGGCTACGAGCCCTGCAACCATGGTAGGAGACTTCTGGTCGTGCCCGTGGCAGTACCCGCGACTCATGCCGATACCTGCAAGGACTCCTACGAGCAAGGCGGGATAGCCAACTTGGACTCCGATATCTGCGACGACTGCCAAGCCTAGCCAAATGGCAGCGCCGAGCATGGCCCCTAAGAAGCTGACCGCACCACCTCGCTTCAGGAAATCGGCAGGTGTGCGCTTGGAGCTTTCTTCGATCTGCTGTTCGCTCTCAGTCTCCAAGATGTCGCCAGAACGCTTGTCGTAACCGCAGGCAACGCAAAGGACGGCATCGATCGCCAGCGGGGCGGAACACTCGGGACACTTTTGCGTAACTGCCGGAGTTAGTGTTGCCGAGGCTTTCGTCGGAAGCTCGTCGTCTATCAAGTCCTTAAGATTGAGATCCGACTCAGAGGCTACGGGCACGAGCGTAGGGATGCGCATCTTCTTGCCGCAAGCCGTGCACTCGGCCGTCTTTCCGGCCAGTTCGTCTTTGACGTGATAGCTCTTCTGGCAAGAAGAACAAGAAAAATCGATCGCCATGGAGGGACTTTCGGCGGGAACCTGTCGGAGAGAACTCTAGCTTCACTTTAGCAGTTGTAAGCCTTCCACTAATGTACCTGACTGCCCAGTTGACTACAACTTTCGCAATACAAACGCCGTCAATCGCGGAGGCAGCCATGCTGGCTCGGCCCCTTCCGAACTCCCAAAGACGTATTTGAGAGCGAAAAAACTGAGTTTTTTGGACGTTCCGTGCTGTCGTAGGCTGCTGTCAGATTGAGTTTGCTACTGACCGTGTCGAGCGGCGAAATCCTCCAAAAAACCTCGAAAACGCAGCTTCTAGCCGCCCAAGTGGCTGCTGGGGTGCGGGAGACCGGACGATGGTTACAATGGAGCCATGAAGGGTTTACGTTCTCAAACGTGTTGGCTGCCCCTGCTTGCCGTTGCGGTGCTGGCATCTTCCGATCGGCCTTCCAGGGCGATCGAGCATGTGCTGGTCAATCTCGACGGACGCCAGCGCCAGCTGAGCGGCAGGGTCCTTGTCGAAGACCCAGCCGGTGGCATGCTGCTGGAGACCGACGATGGAGCAATGTGGCCGATCGAAGCCCATACAATCCGCAGTCGCACCAGCGACGCCGAACCCTTGGTGCCCCTCGACAAAGACCAATTAGGCAAGCGGCTGCTCGAAGAAATGGGGCCTGCCTTCCAGGTCCATGACTCGAAGAACTATGTCGTAGTCTTCAACACGACGAGAACTTATGCCCAATGGTGCAGCTCGCTGCTGGAACGACTGCAGCGGGCTTTCATTGCCTATTGGAAGAAGAAGGGATGTGACGTACACGAACCCTCGGCTCCACTGGCTGTGCTGGTCTTTAGCGACAAGGCTTCTTATCTGCGGCACGCCAAGGAGGAATTGGGAGACGGGGCCGGCAATGCCATCGGGTACTACAGCTTTCAGACCAATCGAATTGTCATGTACGACCTGACAGGCATGCAGGAGCTCAGAAGGGAGAATGGCCGGCGCGGATCGCTGCATGATATCACCGCGCTGCTATCGCAACCGCAAGCCGAGCCCCTGGTCGCCACGATCGTTCACGAAGCGACTCACCAAATCTCGTTCAATTGCGGCTTGCAGACGCGATACAACTTTCCGCCGGTTTGGCTGAGCGAAGGTCTGGCGGTTTATTTCGAAACGCCTGACTTATCGGGAAGTCGTAGCTGGGGGGGCATTGGCAAAGTGAATTATTCCCGCTGGGATCGATACCGAAATCAAGTACAGACGGGCCAGACGATTCGACTCAGGAACATGATTCTTGATGACGAGCTATTTCGAGAGCCGCGAACAGCGGTCGACTCGTATGCCGCCGCTTGGGCTTGGAATTACTTCCTGATTCGCTGGAAGCCGAAAGAGTATGCCGCCTATTTGAAAGATCTGGCCGAAAAGCCGCGACTTGTATTGGATGACAAGGCCACGCGGATGGCTGATTTCCAGAAACACTTTGGCAAGGACATGGATTCGTTGGAAGAAGAGTTCTACCGCAACATGTCGCGCATCAAATGACATAGCCTGAGCTTGCGCATCCCCCGTTCGGAAGTCATCTAGCTGGACTTCGCGGCACTTCGGCCGACAGCTAGCAGTCCGATCAGCAGCAGGAACCAGGTGGACGGCTCGGGAACAGCGCGGGTGCCGGCCAAGGGCGGAGCTGGTGTTCCGAAGTAGTCCTCCCAATCGGTCAGATCCGAGCCGCCGAGCGGCGTAGGCGATTCTCCCCGTTGCCACATGAGAAAATCGAACCCGTCGACGTCGTCGTCGCCATCGAAATTGCCCGGGGGGTCGGGAACAAAAGTAGCGACTTGCAAGAGCCCCGAGCCGGTGATCAGCGGGCTGGTGAATTGGGCGCCCGAACCGACTGCTCCCCAAATGCCTGCCGCCTGGGAAATACCGTCGATGAACAGGGAGTCAATCACGTCGGGCCCGCCGCCAAAATCGAGATTGATCTCAGCTCCGGTTGTCAGATAGACATCAGAACTATCGGCAAGGAAGGGGGTCCCAATGATCAGCGATCCATCGAGCACCGAGGTATCCCCGGTGTAAGTATTGGCGCCTTCGAGTGCAAGCGTACCCGCCCCGGCTTTGGTGAGCCCTCCGTTGGTCATCGGCACTTCGACTGAGACATCCACCACCGGCGCACCATCGGGAACATTCCACGCTTGCGTAGCGCCATTAAGATCGATCAGGCCCGAACTGCCTGTGCCTGCCCCGTTAACAATCGATGCGGTGCCGCTCAAGGAATTAAACAGGGTGAACCCTTGCATCGTCATCTTGGCCGGCGTAGTGCTGTGCGGCATCAGCTCAATCGTGTCGAACGTCAGCACGCCGGTCAGCGAAAAATCTTGCCCGGCATCGACCTGTAGCGTGTGCACGCTCAGGCTGGCATTGCTCATCGAAACCGGCGCAGAAAACTGGGCTGAGTACGGCGTCGAATCAGCAGCAGGAACATAGTTTACGATGAGCGATCCGCCAGTAATGTTCAGCTCTTCACGGACGACCAGCTTGCGAATGTTGTGAACGCCCGAAGAGAGCGTGACAGCGACGCTCGCACCCGGACGATCGAGAATGACGGTATCGTTGCTCGATGGCAAACGTACGCTCGGCAAAGTCAGCGGGCCGACCCGTGGCACCTGACCAGGGCCCTGAACCGGCGCGATAGGCGCTTGACCGCTATTCCAGTTGGCAAGCGTATTCCAGTCGCCGTCGCTGTCGGTCGTCCAAAGCGCGGGAACCAAGTGATCTTTCAGGAATTCGGTTCCGCCCTGTGCAACGTTGAAATCAAGGTTGCTGTTGCCGTTGTTATAACTTTGCAATCGACCCGTGCTGGCATATTGCCAAAATGCCCAGGGGTGCGTGGGGTTGGGCGGATCGTCCCAGGGACCATATATCTGAGAATAGGAATCCTTGGGGTGCCCCGTCTGGACCGGTATCGCATCAGGATTCGACTGGTTCGGCCAGCGTGCGCTCCAAAGCGTAGGATAGGCAGCGACGACTTGATCTTGCAGCGATGAAGATGCTCCACCAATGACAAAGGCAGCATAATTGCCGTTGGTATAGATGGCAGGACGAATACCCATCACTTCGTAGATGCGATCTGAGAAGTCGATGGAGAATTGGGCCATTTCGTTGTCGGATCGAATGCCGTCGCCTGCCTCGAGATCGTGGACCGGCAGCAAGTACCCGGGGCGCATCCAGGCGCCGGCCATCTCGATGAAATGATTTGCTTCATCGGTTCCCGTATTAGCGATGCCGCCCGAGTTCTGAGTAGTTTCAATTATATCTGGTCGAGAAAAATGATAGGTGCCGGCAAACATCCCGGCGCTGGTCGCTCGGGTAATATTCTGCACGAAGTAAGGATCGTCGTAGCGCTGCGAAAGCGTGTTGAGCCCGTTGTTGTTATTGGGATCGCTTTGGTTGTAATAACCGGTGGTGCCGCCGCGGCTGGAACGTAGAAACACAAAGTCGCGGCCTTCGACATTGTGGATATTGTTCCATGTGGTCTGCGAGATATTGCCCTGCCAAGCCGAAATATCGAGCCCCAGCACGCGCGTCTGGGCGACAGTCTGCGAGGCAGCACTCAGAAGAATAAGACACCCCCAAGCAATCATGCACGGGGATAATACAAGTCGGCGCGCTCTACGGAATAGGGCGCGTCGAAGATGACCTACGAATAGAAACACGATTGCTGCCTCTTCAAGTCGAACTGTACCTGCTCTGGTCAGGTGTACTGCCCCTCGGCCTCTTAGAGTATAGGCACACCTGGAACCTCGGACAACGAGATTGCGTCTCATGAAAGCCCGGCTTCGCAAAAACGTGAACAGCGTGCGCTGTGCAAAGATAAAACGCCGCTTTAGCTCGCTACGAATGTGGTTTGCTGTCACGATCAGGATGAACGATCGAGACACTTCGCCAGAGCAGACTGCCTTTGACATGTGGTCCCATTGCCAAGCACCCGTCATGTAGCCATTGTGGAAACCGCTCATCAGCGCTAAACGGTCCGACCATATCGAAAGGAGCGACATGATTCGAATCCGACTAGGCAATGAATGGGGACGCGGCGACTATGGGCGGCTTCGCAGCGATCACACGTTTTCACTCGCCAGACCGACTCGTCCCCACTTGAGCGGACTTCGACCCAAGGCATTAGCTAGTTTCACTTGGTCTCACAATAGCTGGACCGCCAAGTAACTCAGAGACGAGAAATTCTCGCAGGAATCCTGAGTTAAGCGTGCCCCGGGCTAGGGCCCTTCTTGAGCTGGTTAGGCTTATGGATCACGCTGTGCTCCCTTCTCAGAGTGGCAGGGGATGCCCGTTTATCGTATGCTGGAGGATTGCCCAAACACGACCCTCGGCGGCGGGACTGGGCCTGCCTATGAGGCGAGACTGTAAGACTGGTGAATGACATTTAGACAAGGACCGGCAAACATGGCCACAGATACACAGGCGAAGGTGCAGGGGTATTCCTTTCTGATCTCTGAGACAGATCCTCAAGACATCTTTATTCCCGAAGACCTTACCGACGAACACTGTCAATTTGCACGGTCAGCCGACGAATTTGTCGACCAGGAGATCATGTCGGACATCGCGGCCTTGGAGAAGCTCGACCGAAAACTCTTGACCGCCAAAGTGAAGAAAGCGGGAGAGGCCGGGCTGTTCATGATCGAAATCCCGGAAGCTTACGGAGGACTCGGGCTCGATCTGATCAGCCAGCTTGTCGTGACCGAGCGCATTGGCCGCAGCGGAGGTTTTTCGGTTGCCTATGGCGTGCAAACCGGAATCGGGACCGAACCGATCTTGTTCTTCGGCACCGATGAGCAAAAAGAAAAGTACCTGCCAAAGCTCGCTACCGGCGAATGGATCGGCGCCTACGGATTGACCGAGCCGGGCTCGGGCTCCGATGCGCTGACCGCACGCACCACGGCGATGTTGTCTGAAGATGGCAAGCACTACGTTCTCAATGGCAGCAAGTGCTTTATTTCCAACGGCGGGATTGCGGATCTTTTCACCATTTTTGCCCAAGTCGACGGCGACAAGTTTACCGGCTTTCTGGTCGAAAAAGACATGCCCGGTTTTTCTGTCGGTGCAGAAGAAGAGAAGATGGGGATCAAGACCTCCAGCACGACCATGCTGACCATGGAGAATGTTAAGGTTCCCGTGGAAAACATCGTTGGCGAAATAGGCAAGGGCTACAAGATCGCCCTCAACATCCTGAACCTCGGTCGACTCAAGCTGGGCGTGGGGGCTGTCGGCGCGATGAAGGACGCACTGAAAGAAGCTTTGGGTTATGGCGCACAGCGCAAGCAATTTCAAACCCGACTGGTCGACTTTCCGTTGCTCCAACAGAAGATCGCTCGCATGGTCTGCGCGACTTACGCCTGCGAATCGATGTGCTATCGTACGGCCGGGGTCATCAATGAAGGCATTCAGGAAGCCTCAGCCGACGCGGCCACCATGTTCGATAACCATCTGGCGACGCTCGAAGAATTCTCGGGCGAGTGCGCCATCAATAAGGCTTACGACAGCGAATGCCTCGACATGGTCGTTGATGAAGCGTTGCAGATTCATGGCGGCTATGGATTTATCGAAGAATACAGCATCGCCCGACAATACCGCGATGCACGCATCGCACGCATCTATGAAGGCACCAATGAGATCAACCGACTGTTCATCACGGGAAATCTTCTCAAACGAGCAACCGCAGGGCGACTGCCGCTGGCAGCAGAGATGCAAAAGATTAGCCAGTCAGCCCTTGGCGCCCTGGAGTCTGACCAAGCGAACGACGGGCCGCTGGCCGATGTGCGCGAGGCCGTTTTCCGTGCCAAGCAGCTATTCCTGTTTGTTAGCGGGGTAGTCACCGAGAAGTTTATGTCAGACATGAAGACGTTTAACAGCCAACAGGAATCTATCGCCTGGCTCGCGGAAATGATTATGGAGATTTATGCCCTGGAATCGGCCCAACTGCGTGCGGTCAAGCGGATTGAAGCCGACGACGATTCGGCCAGTCTGCACGAAGATGTCGCACGGTTCCAATTGGCCGAGTCGACCGCCAGGCTGGAGCAAAATGCCAAGGACCTGATCGAGGGGCATTTCACGGGCGAGAGCCGCGATGCGAACCTGGACATCGTGCGTCAGCTTTCCCGTTGGCCCGCTGCCAACCGAGTAGAACTTGGACGGCGCCTGGCGGCGGCAGCCGTGGCTGCCGAGAAGTACCCCTTCGAGGTAGTGGGTTGATTGTTTAGCCCAAAAGAGAACACAGAGCGCTGAGCAAACTTGATCAATCTGTGCAATCTCTAAATACCCTGTGTGTCCTTTGCGGCCGTCTCACTTCCGATAACTGAGATAGAATTCAAGGAAAGTTCATGCGACTGATCGTTTTAGTGAAGCAGACTCTTACGACCGAGGCCAGGATTGCTCTGAACGACTCGGGAGGGATCGAGGATGCCAAGATCAAGAAGGTAGTGAATCCCTACGACGAGTTCGCGGTCGAAGAAGCGGTGCAGCTGCGAGAGAAGGGGGTTGCCGAGCATGTAACCGTGGTGACCGTGGGTCCCGAATCGGCTGTCGAGGCTAGTCGACATTGCCTGGCAATGGGCGCGGACGAGGCAGTGCGCATCGACGACTCTGAAATCGAGTCGACCGATTCCTTTTCGGTCGCCGAAGTGCTCGGTGCGGCTTTGAAAGGTATGGAGTTTGACCTGCTGCTGGCAGGCCAGGTAGCCGTCGATGACAACGCTTCGCAGGTAGCGGTCCGCGTTGCTGAGATTCTCGGCCTTCCGCAGATTAACGTCGTCAGCAAGATCGAACTGGGAGAGGGCGAAGTAACTGCTTCGCGCGAAGCTGACGGCCAGACAGAAGTGCTAACCGCCAAGCTGCCTGCGCTGGTGACTACTGACAAAGGGATCAACAAACCACGCTACCCGACGCTCCCAAACATTATGAAAGCGAAAAAGAAGCCGCTAACGATCAAATCGCTGTCGGACCTGGGGATCGCTGCCCCGACGCCCAAAGTGAAAGTAGTAGCGCACACGTTGCGGCCTGCCAAGCAAGGCGCGAAAATCTTTGCAGGGACGCCGGCCGAAGCTGCTGCCCAGCTTGCCGAGGCGCTACGCAACGAGGCCAAGGTTATCTAAGCGGTCGGAGTAATGTTTGCCCGAGGAGAATGTTTCATCATGTCACAAGACGTGTTCGTTTTTATTGAAGCTCAACACGACGCGATCCGCCCTGTCGCGAACCAGGTGGTAGGCGTTGCCCGCTCGATTGCCGAGGCGCGGGGAGGAAAGGTCGTGGGGCTGTTGATCGGTGCTGGACTCGAAGGGCTGTCCAGCGACGCGGCAAGCATCGGCGTAGACCGGCTGGCGGTGGTTGATCATGCGGCACTTGCTACTTACTCGGCCGAATCGTATACAACGGCTGTCGTTGGGGCGCTTGAGCAGCAGGGAGGTGGCCCCCTGTTTTTTGGCAACACCTCGATCGGCAAAGACATCGGCCCGCGCATAGCACATCGCCTTGGCCAGGGAATGGTATCCGATGTCGTGGCAATCGAGCAGGCGGACGACAAACCCCGCTTTCGTCGTCCCATCTATGCGGGCAAGGCGTTTTGTACGGTCGAAGTGCAAGAAGCCGAATATGTAGTATCGATCCGGGCCAACTCGTTTCCTGCTGCCGAAGCCGCGGCCAGCCCTGCCGAGGTCGTGCCGGTCGAGGTGAATCTTGACCCCGCGACATTCAAGGTCCAAGTGAAGGAAGTGATCGAGCGCGACGCAGGGCAGGTCGATCTCACCGAAGCCGATGTGATTGTCTCGGGCGGCATGGGCGTCAAAGGTCCCGAAGGTTTTGAGATGCTCAAGCCTTTGGCCGAAGTGTTGGGCGCAGCCGTAGGCGCCTCGCGCGCGGCCGTGTTGGCTGATTTTATTCATCCTTCGCACCAGGTGGGTCAGACTGGAAAGACGGTGAGCCCCAACTTGTACATCGCCTGCGGAATTAGCGGTGCTGTACAGCATCAGGCCGGCATGTCGACTTCCAAGTGCATCGTGGCGATCAACACTGATGCCGACGCCCCGATCTTCGAAATCGCAGATTACGGGATCGTAGGCGATGCAGCCGAAGTAGTTCCCGCGCTGACTGAGCAGCTGAAGAAACTGCTGGCGTAGGGATTGCGGCTGGCTGTTGGCCTGCCTCTGCGATCATCTCGACACAGAGTGAAACTAACGCGCAGAAGTGCTTGTCCAAAGCGAATGGGCAGGAAAACAGGACTCGATCGTCCGCACTTTTGTCCGAATTATCCTCTTGCGACAATGGGCTCTTGGAGTACCAACATGCAAGACATGAGCCAATTTGTCGGCAGAATATTTCAGTCAGAATCTCGGCGAGTTCTGTCAACTCTGATTCGCATCTTGGGTGACTTCGACCTGGCTGAAGAAGCCATGCAGGAGGCATTTGCGACCGCTGCCAAAGACTGGAAAGGAAAAGGCGTTCCTAACGATCCTGTAGCATGGCTCGTTTCCACTGGCAAGTTCCGAGCAATCGACCTTCTTCGCCGCGAGTCTCGCTTTCGCGATTTGAGGCCTGAGTTGGCTTTACGCGTGGCAGAGATTACTGCTCACAATGCCAAGCTATCAGAACGAGAGATTGAAGACGACCAGCTTCGACTGATCTTCACTTGTTGTCATCCGGCAATCGATCCGAAGATTCAGGTGCCACTCACCTTGAGGGAAGTCTGTGGTCTTACCACAGAAGAGATTGCCGATGCATTTCTGACGTCACCGGCCACCATGGCACAGCGAATTGTGCGGGGGAAGACCAAGATCCGAAATGCCGGTATTCCATATATCGTTCCATCTCTTGGCGAACTGCCGGAGCGACTTGAGAGCGTCTTGGCAGTGATCTACCTCGTCTTTAACGAAGGATATTCGGCTTCGGCGGGCAACAGCCTTACGCGAGTTGAGCTATCGAGCGAGGCTATCCGGCTAGGTAAGCTAGTCCGAAAGCTGCTTCCTCATCCCGAGGTCTTGGGGCTGCTTGCTCTGATGTTGCTTCACGAATCGCGTCGCAATGCTCGTGTCGACGAAAACGGTGATCTCGTTTTACTTGAAGACCAAGATCGCACGATTTGGGATGAAGAATTGATCCGAGAAGGCCAGAATCTGTTGCAGCATGCACTTAGCTCCGGAAGATTCGGGATCTATACGATACAGGCCGCCATTTCAGCTGTGCACTCCGAAGCCAGCGACGCGTCTGAAACCGATTGGCGTCAGATCTGCTCGCTCTACGACGTGTTGCTGCAAATCGATTCGTCGCCGGTGGTCGAATTGAACCGTGCCGTTGCCCTCGCCATGCGAGACGGTCCGGAAGTAGGCCTGAAGATTGTCAACGAGATTCTCGACCGCGGCGAACTGGCCAGCTACCATCTTGCCCATGCTGCCCAAGGCGAATTGCTACGGCGTCTCGGGGATGTCCTGCAGGCTGAGAAAGCATTCGAGCGGGCTTTGTCACTGGCGAAACAGGACTCTGAACGTCGTTTCCTGGCAAAACGTCTTAGCGCGTTGCAACAAGGCAGCGATGCCTAGCAGGCTGCTCCGGGAAAAGTCTTGGAACTTCTCTGAACGTCTGTCGATTCTGGGCGCTTCCGTTCGACTAAGGGGTAATCGACGGTTGTACCGAACCTCGCGGAGTTAGGAGATCGTTATATGAAATTCGTTTGCTTGGGATACGCGGATCACGGTAAGTTTCAATCGATGAGCGAACAGGAACTGCAGCAAACCATTGACGACTGCTTTGCCTACGACGACATCCTGCGTAGTGGCGGTCACTTTGCGGGAGGCGAGGCGCTAGAGGACGCCAGCAAAGCCGTCACGCTGCGATATCGCGACGGGCAAATACAGGCGACCGATGGCCCCTACGCGGAAACCAAGGAGCAAATCGGCGGCATCCTGATTCTCGAAGCCGACAGCATGGAGCACGCCGTCGAACTGATCTCCAAGCATCCTGGGGTCCGTATTGGGCCATTTGAGATTCGCCCCGCAGATGAGCAGATCAACGAGATGTTGGACCAGCGTAATCAGCGGTTCGAGCAACAAGTTCAAAAGGAGTCGTAATCAACATGAGAGTTATGGTTATGGTCAAGGCTTCCAAGAGTTCGGAAGCCGGTGAATTGCCAAGCGAACAACTGATGGCGGACATGGGAAAGTTCAACGAGCAACTCATGGACGCCGGAATCATGAAGGCCGGCGAGGGGCTCAAACCAAGTTCTGAAGGCGTGCGAGTCCACTTCTCGGGCGCCAATCGAAGCGTCACCGACGGCCCCTTCGCTGAGACCAAAGAACTGGTTGCCGGTTACTGGTTGTGGGAAGTCGAGTCGCTCGACGAAGCAGTCGAATGGGTGCGGCGCTGTCCAAACCCAATGGTCGAGGACTCGGATATTGAGATTCGTCCGCTGTTCGAAATGGAAGACTTTGCCGAGAGCGATCCAACCGGCGAGCACACGGCACGCGAAAAGTCCTTGTGCGTCCGCTTGGCGATGCAGCACAGCATCGTGCAGCCTTACTTGTTCTTCGCCGGTCGTTGCGAGGAAGCACTCGGCTTCTATGAACAGTCGATCGGGGCAACGGTGCTCATGAAGATGCGATTCAGCGAAAGTCCCGATCCGTTGCCCGATGGCATGCTGCAGCCCGGGTTCGAGGACAAGATCATGCACGCCTCGCTGAAAGTCGGCCAGACTATCTTAATGGCATCGGATGGCTGCGACGACCAAACGCATTTCCAAGGTTTTCGGTTATCGCTGTCCGTGCCGACCGAAGCGGAATGTGACCGGTCATTCAACGCGCTTGCGGATGGAGGCGCGGTCGATATGCCGCTGGCAAAGACTTTCTGGTCGCCGCGGTTCGGTATGGTCACCGACAGGTTTGGCGTGGGCTGGATGGTAGCCGTCGCTGACGAGCAGCCGTAGCCGAATGCATAGTACCGTCAGGATTCATAGCTTCACCCCGAGGACATTCATTGTGATTACCACTTCGGATGACAAACAAGCCATCCTCGATTTGATGGCAAGGTGGCGGACAGCGCTCGAAGCGAAAGACGTCGCGAAGATGATGGAGGATTACCTGCCTGATGCACTGCTCTTTGACGCTTGCCCGCCTTACAAGGCCAAGGGGGCAAACAGCATCGCCAAAGTGTGGGAAAAATGCCTTCCCTACTTCCCCGAGAAGTTCAGCTCGGAACACCGCGACCTGCAAGTGCACATCGGCGGCAATGTGGCCTTCGTGCATGGAATTCACCACTTTCTCCCGACACCTGCCGATCACCCTTGCGGGCAGACCTGGATGCGAATCACCATTGGGTTGAAGCGAGTCGAAGGGATTTGGAAGGTGGCCCACGAGCACGTGTCGATTCCGTTCAATCCAATGAACCTTCAGGCGTGGTACATTACCGACCCCGACAGTCTTGATATGCCCGACTATTCTGCAGAAGCCTGCGAAGGAGGCTCGCAGCTATGAAGTACATGCTGCTCATTTATAGTGCAGAAGAATGCTGGACCGAAGAAACTCGCAAAGAGTGCATGCTCGCATCGATGTCAATCTGCGATGAACTCGCAAAGCAAGGAAAGTTTATCGATTCGTCGCCACTCCACTCGGTTTCGACGGCAACGAGCGTTCGGGTTCGCGATGGTAAAAGGCTCGTGACTGACGGGCCCTTTGCAGAAACGACCGAACAACTCGGCGGTTACTACATCATCGAGGCTGACGACCTGGACGAGGCGATCTCGATCGCCGGCCAACTTCCTCCTGCCAAAAAAGGAACTGTCGAAATCCGCCCGCTATTCCCCCTGCCGGATCGTGCCGAGCCAACGTAGATGACACTCCAATATCGACAGCTACGTGCCCACAGGGCCTCAAAACGTCAATCACTGCTTACTACGCAATCTCGACGGAGAGGAGATTATCGAATCCGTTCTCGCGCCAATGGCTGGCTGCCAGATCGCAGCACTTCGAGCGATGCCGCTTGCAGAAAGAACCTCGTCGGAAGAATCTTAGTCGAATCAGCCGAAGTCGAGTTCGGAATCCTGAGGCAGATTTGGTATCTTGGATCGCTTTCACCCAAGGGTTATGATCCAGCCGATGAATGCCAATCTGACGCGACCGATTTACTGGAATGTGGAGTATGTCGAGCCGGCTGTGCCCGTCGTCGGCATCTTGCTTATTGCTGCGCTGGCGGTGGGGCTCCATCGGCGGTGGAAACGTTGGCGGCTGTTGGGCACGGCGGAGCTTCGCACCGATCAGCCGCTAAAGCGGTTGGCGCGGGTTCTGAAAAGCGGCTTGGGGCAGCGGCGTGTTGCCGAACATAAGTACGCCGGCGCGATGCACGGCCTGATCTTTGTCGGTTTCACGCTGCTGTTTATCGGCACCTGCCTCGTAGCGGTCGAACGCGATATCGCACAGCTTCTGCTGGGGCTGCGGCCTGTCGCCTTTCTGAAGGGTTCGTTTTACACGGTCTTCTCGTTCGTGCTCGATCTGGCCGGGGTGATGGTCCTCGTCGGTTGTGCCATGGCTTTGGTTCGCCGTTACGTGGTCAAGCCCTCTTATCTCGCAGGGCGTCCTGCGTACGGGTTTTGGGTCGTGTTGCTGCTGCTAGTAACGCTTTCGGGCTTCTATGTCGAGGCGGCCCGCATTGCCCATGCGGGTTTTGTGATTCAGGGGGAAGCGATTGTCGAGACCGAGCCGACGGTAGAAAGGTGGGCTTCGCCGGTCGGATATGCCTTGGCCCAGTTATTGCCCAAAGAAGCCGTGACGCCTGCCGTCCAACATACAATTGTCTGGTGGTCGCATGGTCTGCTCTCGCTTGGCTTTATCTTGGGTTTTGCCTTCGGCGTGATGCGCCACGCAATCACGGGGCTGGCGAACATCTATTTCGCGCCGCTGGCAGGCTCGCATGGAACGCTTCAGCCGATTCCCAACATGGAAGAAGCCGAATCGTTCGGGGTGACATCGATTGACCAGTTCAGTTGGAAGACGCTGTTTAACAGCGACTGCTGTGTGAGTTGCGGCCGCTGCGAGATCAATTGCCCGGCCTCGATCACCGGCAAGCCGCTTTCGCCGCGACGGATTATGCTCTCGATCAATAAGGCTTGGGAGGAGGCGACCGACAACCTTCACGCGGGCAAACCGATCGAGGAATTCGAGCCAATCGTCGACGAGTTTGTCTCGACCGACGAACTGTGGTCTTGCACCACCTGCGGCGCTTGCATGCAGCAGTGCCCTGTTTCGATCGAACACATCCCGGCAATTGTCGATCTGCGCAGGTCGCTGGTAATGATGGAAAGCCGGTTTCCCGAGGAAGCGCAGCTCACGCTCACCAATCTGGAGAACGCTGGCAATCCCTGGGGCTTGGACAACGAGTCTCGTGCCGATTGGGGGAAAGACCTGAAGCTTCCCACAATCGCAGAAGAGCCGAATCCCGAAGTGCTTTTCTGGGTGGGGTGCGCAGGGTCGTTCGACGTCGGCGCCAAGCCCACGAGCCGAGCGCTGGTGAAGATCCTCAACGCGGCTGGGGTCCGCTTTGCGATTCTCGGTTCTGAAGAGCGATGCTGTGGCGACCCGGCCCGGCGTATCGGTCACGAGTATCTGTACAACATCCTGGCCGAAATGGCGATCGAAACGCTCAACGGCTACGGAGTGAAGAAGATCGTCGCTACTTGCCCTCATTGTCTGCACACGCTGCTTAACGAATATCCGCAATTAGGCGGCCACTACGAGGTGGTTCATCATACCGACTACATAGCCGAACTGATTGCTGCCGGCCGACTTTCAGAGCTCTCGGGCGAAGGGGGGCCTTCGACCGTCTATCACGATTCCTGCTACTTGGGGCGACACAACGGGGTGTACGATAGCCCTCGCAGCCTGGTGCGCTCGGCCGGTTTGCCGTTGGTCGAAATGCAGCGCAAAGGCGCCGAGAGCTTTTGCTGTGGCGCGGGCGGCGGTCGCATGTGGATGGAAGAGACCCTCGGCGACAAGAAGATCAACATCGAGCGCTCAGAAGAGGCAATCGAAACGGGCGCCCAGCAGATTGCCGTTGCCTGCCCCTTCTGCAAGACCATGATGTCCGACGGCGTGAAGGAGAAGGGTCGCGAGGATATCCAGGTACAGGACATCGCGGTACTCTTAGCCGAGAAACTCGGCGAGTAGAACAGCACTACTGATCATTGCGTTCGAAATGAACCCGTGCCACCGCCACAACTCGCTGCCTCCAACCAGGAAACCGATTGTGCGGTGGCTCATTCGCCGCGCAAGGATCAATAAGCGCTGGCGGTGCCTCGCAAGAATAATACGTCATTCGGGAAACTTGACCTGGATGACACCTCTACCTGCTGGCGTCATTCGGACGTCTTGCGGAACATGCCCAGGAGGGGCGAAGCGAACGACTATCGAGTTCAATTCTCGTCGCCCATTTGGCGTGAACTCGTAGTCGATAGCGATTTCGCGGTTTGATTCGATCTTTGAAAGCACACGAATGCTAAGCATGCCGCAGTAGGTGGGGAAGTCGGTAAGCACGATCTCTTGCCCTTCGGCAAACCAATCGCCAGGCACTGTGGATAGCAGGAACAAACCGCCGTCGAAGTCTCCTGTTTCGTTGCGGGTCTCAGCAACTAGCGCATTGCGGATCATCCAGAGCGCCTCACCGGCCGCTGCGCCAAGCGGTTCGGTGAACGAAATGTGGCCCTGCAGATAACGCTCGGCGTCGTACATGCCGAAATTCCAGGGCGATTCGCGCACCAATCGCTGATAAGCTTCTGTGTCCAAGCGATAGGGAAACAACCCAGCCACCTCTGGGATAGTGTAGCCATTGCGGCTGGCTGCGTGCAGGAAAAACGATTGCAGGCTCGCGAGTGCTTGATTGCGGTAACGAACGTCTCGAATCGAGCGGCTGATCAGCTCGTTAATAACGCCGATCGAATAAGCCGCATCGAGCCCATTGTGAAAACGGGGCAAACCTGCCCATAGGCCACCGTGCGATTGCTGATAATCCAACAACCAACGATTGGGACTGCGATCCGCTGCGGCAACCAATCCGAGCTCGAGCACGGAAGGTGCGAACAGGTTCCAGTAGTTGCCGAGTTTCGATTCGGTAAGTCGCTCGTAGGGCCCCTCATGATTTCCGTCGAGTGAGGGCAAGGCCAGCGCGAGTGGTAAGAACGGCGGAGTCGAACTGGCATCCACCACCTGCTGGATCACTTCGGCTAACCGTCGTTTCAGTCGAAGTGCTTCGACTCCATAGCGTCCTGCTCGCGCATTCTGTTCTGCCGAGCCCATGGTGCGCAGGATTTCGGCAGTTTCTGCAAGCCCCTTCCAGCAGACGGCAGTCGCGTAAAGACTGGTCGCCGGGTCGCGGATGTCGCCGCCGTAGATATGGGGCGGCAACAGGCCTCGGGTGACCGGCGAGCCGTTCGACTCGGTCGACTTGCACTGGGCGATAGTCCAGTCAGCGTTTTCGATCAGCGCCGGAGCAATTGACTGCAACCAGTCGCTGTCGTTGGTCAATCGAGCCACTTCCGTAGCATACCAGGCGAATGCTCCGTTACGACTCTGATGATGTACATTCTCTTTGCTGCGGTTTTCCTCCGAGAGCATGATCTCCGCCTGCCGCTGGGCTTCGGCCGCATGACCCCACTGCGCAAGCGCGACAATCGGCCATCCTTCTTCAGGGCCAAAATAGGCCTGATAGAAGTAAGCCCCGTAGCTCAATCGCTCCTGGTTCTGGTAATGAACGCGCGTAATTGCTGCCAGCTGCGATTTCCAAATATCAATTCGCTTCATCCACTCGGCACTTGGGAGCGAAACTTGAGCGCCGGTATGAAGGAATCCATACCAGTACTCTTCAAACGCCTGCGAAACCGTGTGGAAGTCGCTGACGCCGAAGCGCTTGGCAGATGCCGACGTCTCGACCTGTGGCGAACGGAGGTAGACGTCTCCGCGCTCATCCGCATCGAACGTCAACAACATCTCGACAGGTCCCAGCTGTTCGAGTCGGAAGTCCTGGGCCGACTCGATAATGAGATTGTCCCAGCGGTCAATCAGCCGTTGCCCTTGCTGTCGATAGCCAGCCGGCAGCGTGAAGAACGGGATCGGCGTACGCTCGTGCTCGCGATTGTCCCAATAGTGGACATTCGGTCTTCGCCCTACTCCTAGCGCCAATCGAACACCCGTCGGCGCGTTTTCCAAATGCAGCTGCACGTAGACCTCGGGATTCCCGGCTGCCGAAGGATAAGAGAATATCGACTGCCGCACGCTGATCTCTTGATAACTCCATTCGAGCGTCCAGCGCGGCAAAGTTGCTCCGGTGTTAGACGTCGCAAAACCTGTCTTGGCCGAGAGCGGCGCCGGCCTGATCAGCTTGCCGTCAATCAGCAACGCTGGTGCGAACCAGTGATCTTCCTTCGTCCATTTGGGCAAATCGCGGCTCAACCAGGTTGTTAACCATTGTCCGTTCTGAAAAACGAAACCTGGGCTAGCGTCGTTGGGGCTGGCTACCAGCACCTTTTGAAAGTCGAGCGGCAACGCCATGGACTCCAACTCGGCCCAGGATAGTTCACGGTCGATTGCAGGGGGAATGTGCGGATCGACCAGACTCTGTTGTTGCTTTTCGACTTGTTCCGCAGACCGCCGCAACTGGCGTAGGTTACGTGGTAGCGCTTCACCCGCAACCCCTGCTTCAATCAACTCGTACTTCGAGTCAACAAAATCGACTCCTGGCGTCACTGTGATCACCTGATCCCAAAACGCATCGCGGCGCGTCGATTTGGTTACTTGCACTTCTTTTCCCGCAAGCGCGTCAAGAAAAGTAACCTGCCGTGCATTCAAACCCTGGAACAGGGCGATTGGATAGTCTTTCCCGACGGACAACTGCTCGCTATAGCTTTCGCCGGTTGTTGCCAAGTAATCGTCCGGAGCATAACTGTGCTCGCCGAACACAAGAAAGAACAATTCCGGTTCAGCGCCGAGCAAAACTTCGCCCTTGCCATCCTGCACATCGACACGGGTAAGCCACTCGGCACGGCAATCCGCGGTGAACAAGGCAAGCAAAACGCTAGCAAACTGCAGCCAACACTGTCTAAGGTTCGAGGTTCGTCGATTAACGTGTCCAATCACGGTGGTGGCAAAGTCTCAATCGAGTGTTGAGTAGAGAAGGAACGGGTTACAGGTCGTCTTGCATTGCATTGTGCTTTTGGATGAGGGCGATGATCGCTTCGTCGGCAAAACCTGCCTGGGTAACATCCATCGGATCCCACGAACCTTCGCTCCAGAGAAACGCCTTGGTGACCCGATGAGACTCTGGCTGATGCTGGAGAAAGTCGAGCAGCGCCTGGTGGTATTGCAGACGAAATCGACGCATCGCTTCTGACTTCCAGGGATTGCGGGCAAGGCGATCACTTCCTTCCCAGGGGGTGAGCGCAGCCTGTTCGGGAGAGGAGGCGAGTTGACCGTCGACGGTACACCCGCCGATCCCGACTTCGGAGAAGTGGAGCGGCAACGTGGGTGGCACACTCACGCCATGCGATTCCATTCCTCGCAAGAAGTACTCAACGCCCTTAGAAAAACCGCTGGCAGCGGGCGGCAGGTCAAACCAGTAATAGTTTGAAAGTCCTAGGAAATCGCACTCGTGAACTAACTCTTGAACCTCTGCTTGTTCTTCCTCTGTTGGCTGATACTCGCCCGAAACTCGATTGAAATTCAAGCTCACACCGAGTTGAAGGTGCGGAAGGTGGGTACTACTGCGGAAGTTCTTCAGTAGCGTGCGGTAGGAGTCGGCATGGCCGAAAACACTGCACCCCATTTCTCCAGCTAGCGCAATTTCGACTTCGGTCTTCGCACTTACGGCAGCCTCTAGCGCGCTCTTAATCGGCTGAATCATCGCCTGCTCGTAACTGTAACCACTGTACCTGGCCAACGGATCAAACTGAAAATAGTTTCTCCAGTCGTCTACTTCGCCCCATGAATTGAGATGGGCTAATACCGCAATATCCATGTCGTGGGCAACCGCTTCGGCAAATGTCCGCCGAATCGTTTCTTGAAAGTCCGCCAGCGCCCGTTCGTCGAGGGGGATGAAGCGGCCCTTGCGCAGCACGCCATAACCCACTACCTGGCGCTGCTCGTCAAGCTGACACAGTAGCGTGACGACGACATTGACACATTGGCTACCAAGTCGAGCAGCATGCCTCACCGCCTGGACCCCCTCTAGCTGATGCGGTTTGTGAAACAGCAGAACCGAGGGATTCAGCACAGCGCCATGAGTTGCATTCGTGGCTTCCTTACGTGGCCGGTCCTGCTTGGCGCCCCCGTAGCGGATTTCAACTCTTGAAAGCTGCACTCCCGTAGTCGACCCTTCACTTGCCACCGAGATTCGCAGATACCTGCCGCCTCTCGCGTCGGGAGAGCTTTTGAGCAGCAATGGAAGATGGTAGCCGTAGTCGCCTGAACCAACCTCAATCGATTGCCGCTGCACTTTGCAAGGGGCAAATTCCTGGCCATCCTCGGAACACTCGACCAGAACCTTGGCCTCCTTATCGCTCGCAAACAGATAGATCTGCCAACCGTCAATTGGCCGCTCGACCTGATAAGTGACCGAGCCACCCTTTTCGAGCCGCAGACGGTGGATGTCTTCTTGGGTCTTTCGCTCATCATCGCCAACAAACGTGACGCCGCCCTCGTAGCCCGCCAGCAACTCGAAATCCCGACATTCGTCGACCAGGGTTTTCCAGCGAACCTTCGAGGATCGGACGATGTTAGACGGGGGTGATTGGCCGGCCGAGTTCTTCGCGATGACTCGATAGTGGTACTTTTCTCCAATCGCCGCGGTCGTGTCACTAAACAGCGGCCGGTATTGCACTGCCGCATCGGATACATCCGGGCCGACAACTTGCCAGGGGCCGTCGGGACTGGCAGAACGTTCAACATCGTAGCGGTCGGCGCCAGCAGAACCCTGCCAAGATATAGCGTCGACGTCGGATACCTCGAAAAGCTTAGGAGCGGCAGGGGCTTCCATGTCGGGAACCGCCAGTCCGCGAATTTCGAACGCCTTGTTTCTCATCAGCGTGAGCACTTGTTTTTCGTAGTACCCCTCACCAGTCTCGAAGCCTGGCCAGTGATAGGCCTTATACAATCCATTGATGGCCGATTCCCAATGCCAGTAGAAACCGCCGTCGCGGCTGTGAAACCTCAGGCTCCACAGCAGGGCTCCCGAGATGCCTTGTTCGACTACCGTATCCAGTACAGCTCGGATTCTATCGGTGGGAACAAAACCGAATTCACCAACAAAGTAAGGTTTGAGCCCCTTGGTTTGCTGATGTGCTTTCAGGATTGCCTGCACGTAGTCCTGATCGGTATTGGGGTAGTGATGCGTGGTGATGACATCGATGTTGGGATCGTCCAGCGATTCTTGGCGAACGCCGTGCAGCGAATAGCCGTCGATTACCAGGTGATTGGAGTCCCTCTCTTTGATATAGCTGGCGATGCGACGCGTCCACTCCGGAGTGCTGTCGATCTCGTTGCCTGTTTCCCAGCCGAAGACGGCAGGATCGTCCTTGTAGGCGACCCCCGTGATCGTATTCTTGCGTTCGAGGGTATAACGTAAGGTCTCCTCAAAGTCGGCGATCAATTGTTCGTCGGTCCAGAACGCCTTCGGGTCTTTGCCGCGAAACTTGGCATACTCCGTTGCCCCGCCCCACCAGTGCCAGTTATCTACGAACGGGATAATGACGCGGATGCCTTTTTGGTTGGCAACTGCCAGTACCTGGTCAAGGACCCGGTAGGCAGCTTCATTGAATTCGCCTGGACCCTTGACAAAGACGTGGTCGCCCATGTCGGAGCCCTCGCGCTGAACGCTCAGTACGTAAATGCGTACTACTGTTCCTCCCAGCTGGCGAACCGATTCGAGCGCATCGGCAATCTCGTATTCATCAGGCCAGCGCCAAGGATTGGGCTGGGTAAAAGAAAAGTTGTCTTCTACCAAATGAAGGTTGGGAATGTTAAACGAAATAAAGCGAAACTCCTGGTCGCCAACCATCAGCTTGTCACCAAGACGGGTAACGAACTGGCTCATCTCAACTGGAGCTTCCCCATAGGAGGAGGTGCAAAACGTACAGCCCGCGATCAGGCTTAACAAGACTTTGCGATAGACGATCATCGATGCTGCCCCCATGCTGCTGAGTTTGCTGCGATGTTCATAGTTCCTTGAGAACATTAGTTCTCGGTCGGTACGAGATCCGCAGGATAATCCACCACCTTATCGTACCAGTTGAACTTGAGAATAATGGTAGCGACTACAATCACTCCGAGCGCCAATCCGAGCGATCGGTAGTCTTGCAGCACAAGGTAGATGCCGGTGGCCGTCAGCGCGGTTTGCCAGATGATCCCCACAACCACATTGAACATATCGCGGCGGAAGTCGCAATTGGCCTGTACCTCGGGGTTTTCGGCAACAACCAATTTATGGATTGGTCCCCAGAAGCCCCAAGGCCGCACCTTGAGATAGAACTTCTTGAGTGTTTCGACATCGTCTGGCCGGGACAGGCAGGTACCCAAAATGCAGCCGAGCACCGAAACGGCGAAGATCACCGGAAATAGATAGATCGGTTTGATCGGCTCGATGACGTTGGCGTCGGCCAGCTTGCTGGAAATCTCTGGCACGAGGCCGGCTCCCAAGATTCCTGCGGCCATGCCCCAGAAGTAGCCATAGCTGTTGAATCGCCACCAGATCCACTTCAGCAGATTTGCCGCCGTGTAGCCGCCGTACAGTGCAGTCACGATCCATTGCACAATATCGCTCAGCGACTTCACGTACATACCGATGATCGTCCCAATGACCACGACCACGATCGAGACCGTGTAGCTCATGAGTACATAGGTTCGATCGGTGGCGTCAGGGCGAAAATACCGCTTGTAGATGTCGTTGACCACGTAGGCCGGTGCAGCGTTGACAGTAGCGGCGTACGTCGACATGAATGCGGCCAGCAGCGCCGCGATTAACAGCCCGAGCAACCCTACGGGCATGAACTCGCGCATGGCGATGGGCAGGATCTCTTCAAAATCTACCTGCTCACCCATCGAGTTGAGCTGGTCGGTGAAGAATGCCAAAGCGAGAACCGTCAGTCCGGCGACCAGCATATAGCGGGGAATCAGCAGCACGACATTCACAAATCCGCTCATATAAGCAGCTTCGCGTGGCGTACGCGCCGACAGCACTCGTTGCATGTCGTAGTTCGGCGCGGGCCCGGCGATGCTCTGCAAAATGCCTTTGAGCAGCATGAGGCCAACGAAGAAACTGAACCACTCCCAGCCGTCCTCGGCGATCTTGTCGTTGGCTGCTGGCATCAGGCTCGACCAATCGAGGTCCAGCTGCTTGCCGAAAAAAATGTTCTGCCACCCCTCGGGCACCACAGCAGCAAGCATCTCTGGTGAGACGGCCTGCATGGCAATTGCACCCACCCAAACGCACGCGATCGTCATGATGCCAAACTGCAGTACCTCGGTAAACACAACACTAAACATGCCGCCCTTGACCACATACAGCGTCGTGACGGCGGTCACAATCAAGCCATAGAGATTGACGTTGGTGGCAGGATCGGCAGACAGCTGCCACGGCAAGAACGTGGCAGAAAACTTTGCAATCCCAATGAAACCAAAGGCCAGAAAACCGACCACGTTGATCAGCGCAAAGACCACGACGACCAAATGCGCAAGTTGTGCCCCACGGCCATCGCCAAATCGAAAGCGGATCCACTCGGCGCCGGTCATTACGCCGGAGCGGCGCAGCCAGATCGAGAGGAAGACCATCATAAAGATTTGATTGAACACCGGCCAGAGCCAGGGAATCCACACACTCTTCAGCCCATAGACATACAGCAGATAAACCATCCACATCGTGCCGCTGATGTCGAACATGCCCGAGGCGTTGGAAAGCCCCAGCATGTACCAGGGGATGGTATTTCCGCCCAAGAAGTAGCTGCTCAAGTT
Source organism: Planctomycetales bacterium (assembly GCA_020427155.1). GTDB lineage: Bacteria > Planctomycetota > Planctomycetia > Pirellulales > Lacipirellulaceae > Bythopirellula. The sequence goes on from JAGQOW010000052.1 coordinate 28,548, forward strand.
CTTCGAAGCGCGTTTCGAGATCCAGAACCCGATGGCGATCGTGGTGGTGATGTAGCAAAGAATGATTGCCCGGTCGATCGCGTGGAGCCTGAAGTCTTCCATAGCCGCTGGTCAATGCTCCAAGTGATGCCACCCAAAATGCAGGCGACGCAGAACCGTTTCCCACGAATCGTTTGCTGCGTGAGCACGTGTTCGTTAAAAGACGGCCGAGTTTTCCTTGGTAAACGCAATCAGCTCGCTCAGGTGCGCGTAAGCGACGCAAGAACTCGTGTCTGCTGCTCCATAGTATACCGCCAACCGGTCTTGGGCCTGATCGCAAAGCGCTGCACATGGGAAGACGACGTTTGGAACATGACCCGAGACCTCATAGCTGGCCTCGGGTGTCATGATGTGCTGATTCGTCCGGTAAAGCACTTTCCAAGGCTCTTCGAGATCGAGGATCGCAGCGCCCATGCTGTAGACGAAGCCGTTGCAGGTATCCATCACGCCATGATAGATCATCAGCCAACCATCTTCGGTTTCGATCGGGATGGGTCCGGCGCCGACTTTAGTTCGCTGCCACCACTGGCCGACGTGATCGCCGCCTTTGCGCATGACAAGCCGATGCCTGCCCCAATGCACCATGTCGGGACTTTGGCTGACATAAATGTCGCCAAAGGGTGTATGACCGTCGTCGCTGGGCCGACTAAGCATGAAATACTTGCCGTTGATTCGACGGGGAAACAGCACTCCGTTGCGGTTAAATGGAAGAAACGCGTTTTCCATCCTCGTGAAGTTCTGGAAGTCCTGTGTTCTGGCAACGCTGATCGTAGGACCATTGTGCCCGCCGCACCAGGTAATGAAGTATGTATCGTCTATCCGGCAAACTCGCGGGTCATAGGCATAATCGTCTCCTACAAAAGTCTCACCCTCATTCTTAAAAGCAATCGGCTTGGGTTCGATATGCCACTGCAAACCGTCTTCGCTCCAGCCGGAGTGCAGGTGAGGATAGCGCGTACGAAGCTCAACCCGGAAGACGCCAGCAAAGCCGTCTCCATAGGGAACCACGGCACTGTTGTAGATACCTTGAGCGCCAGGCATGTGGTGAGGGGCGATCGTAGGATTCTCGGAGTGACGCCACAGTAGTTCAGTAGAGCCGGCCGGCCGTTGTTGCCAGGGGATGACAGCGGCAGAGGCGTGCAAGTCGCGATCCGAGGAGCCGCCGCACTTTTCAGGCGCAGAGGCCACCGAAACTCCGTTGCCACCGCTTACAACTCCAGCTTTTTCAGTCATTGAACGTCCTTCAGTGATTCCTTACGAGTTTCCATAAGCTCCGCTGCAGAAACTGCGCGAGACGCCACATTCCCATCATCTTCAGCCACACCGCTACATTCAAGTAGTTGAGTGTTGCCACAGAACTTTCGTATCGGAGTAAGAAAAAGCATCCCGTTGACAGGAAGATTCCACAGGAGCTTCAAGTCTACCAGCCCCGAGCAGGAAATTCAACTAGTTGAGCACCTTTCCTCCTGTTTCTCAGCGGAAAATCGGCTAACGCGAATTGAACATCCCTCCAATCTGGGCGAAGATCGTAGCATTGATCGGAGTTCTTCCTGCTCATTCGAGACGGTAACCAATGGCTGGCAGTTCTGCTCCTAGACTGAAAGACGTCGCCAAAGCGGCCAACGTGTCGCTCAGCGCGGCATCTCGTATCTTAAGGGGAGAGCAAGATCGCTTTGGCGAAGCTACCTGCCTGCGAGTCATGGAAGCCGCCCAACGGCTGGGGTGGCGTCGAAACCTGCTGGTCAACGGCATCCAGACCGGTCGCACTAAAACCATAGGTGTCATGATTCCGCCTTTCGATTCGTTTTGGGTCGACGTCTTGGCGGGAATTCATATCGTGCTGGCGGCAAATGACTATTTGCCGATCACCGTCTGGGTGGGCGATTGCCAGGAAATGCCCCACTTCGAAAAAGATGACGACCCTGGCTTGGGGCAGATTAGTCGACTCCTCGATCGACGGGTCGACGGGTTGATTCTTTGGCCGTCCTTTGCCGTTGCCTATTACGATCATTACCGCGAACTGCTGGCACGCCGCGTCCCGGTAGTCGTCATCGATCACGAGTTTTCCGAAGAGAACATCGCCGATTCGATCGAGACCGACGAGCTGCGCTGTGCCAAGGCGGTCGCAGAGCACCTGATCTCGCTGGGGCATAAGAACATCGCTTGCCTCTCCTCCCGCGAAACCGCCTGGCAAGCATGGGCGGTCCGCAGACGCGAATCTTTCGAGAAAGCACTCGAAG
>JAGQOW010000537.1 GCA_020427155.1 Planctomycetales bacterium
TTGGAATGGTAAGTGCCAAGCCTCGTCCCAGATTGTTGTGTCGTCGGCACACGCTAACCACCGCGACCAGCAGTACGCCGGTCAACAGGGCACAAAAGCCAGCGTCTGAGAACTGCCCGCCTTCTAAGAATGCCGCTCCGACGAGCAGCACCAACAAGGATCCTAGCAGAACGAAGAACTTTCCTGGGCGGATCGTCGATCCCTGGGTTGGCGAACACGCTTTACTCGTCAAAGCGGCCTCCCCAGCGATCATGGGCGGATCGCTCCAGCATCTCGCGGTCATCTGGATGAGCGATGCCAATCAACAAGGTCGCTCGCTCCTTGAGCGATTTGCCATAGAGATTCACGACCCCGTACTCGGTAACGACGAAGTGTACACTCGGTCGCGTGGTCACGACTCCGGCTCCCGGCTGCAGCTCCGCCACGATTTTGGGCGAACCATGCGGAGTACGCGACGTCATGGCGATAATCGGCATCCCCCCCGCGGACGCCGCCGCACCACGCATAAAGTCGATTTGGCCGCCGACTCCCGAATAGATGCGCGTGCCAATCGAATCGGCACAGATTTGCCCCGTCAGATCGACTTCGATGGCACTATTGATCGCTGTGACCTTGGGATTCTTGCT
>JAGQOW010000538.1 GCA_020427155.1 Planctomycetales bacterium
GTCTGATGATCTTATATGGATCAGCATTCGATGCCGGACGGCGATCTTCCAGGTATCCTTTCCAACCGTTTTGCGCGGTCGCGACGGGAATTCGAATCGAAGCACCACGATCGCTAACGCCGTAGCTGAACGTGTCGATTGACTGTGTCTCATGGAGACCGGTCAAACGCTGCTCGTTGTCGGACCCGTAAACGGCAATGTGCGAATCGTGCTCTGCACGGAACTTCTCACAGATACCTTTGATCAGATCTTCGCCACCTTTGTCTCGAATATCGGTATTCGAGAAGTTGGTGTGCATTCCGCTACCGTTCCAGTCTCCTTTGACTGGCTTTGGATGAAGCTCGATTGACACACCATAAGTTTCTGCATTTCGGTGCAGCAGGTACCGCGAGATGTATAGATCGTCTGCGGCTTCTTTGCCTTTTCCGAACAACTGGTATTCCCACTGTCCTTTCATCACTTCGGCGTTGATACCGGTGATACCGAGACCTGCCTTGAGGCACTGATCAAGGTGGTCTTCAACGATCTCGCGTCCGACACAATTGTTGGTTCCAACAGAGCAGTAATATGGGCCTTGTGGGCCAGGGTAACCGCCAGCTGGAAATCCGAGCGGCAAGTTGCCG
>JAGQOW010000539.1 GCA_020427155.1 Planctomycetales bacterium
GAGCCATCTCTCGAATCCAGTAACTCAACGGTGCCGGCCCACTCGATGGTACCGGCACCTACGTCGGCTCCAGGACTGGAGGGAACGGCGTCAGGTGAGCATTTTGTCGCCTGGCTCCGCCGGCGTATCGAAGAGCGGCGGCTCGTAATCAACGACGCCAAGGCACTGGTGCATACCGTTGCTGATACCGCCTACCTGGTCAGCCCTGGCGTGTTCCAGCGATACGCGCAGGAACATCCGCATGTGAATGCGCTGGCGAAAACTGAGGAGCAGAAAGACTGGCAGTGGGTGCAGAAACGCTTCGAAAAGCTTGGCATGCACCGCAAGCAAGCAGATGGCTTGAACATCTGGACTTGCGAGGTGACTGGGCCACGCAAATCGCGGAAGCTACACGGCTACCTGCTTCTTCAGCCCCAACTGGTATTCAGTGACGTGCCGCCAAACAACCCCTATCTGACGCTGGAGAAAATGCCCGCTCGTTGATAAAGCAATAGGATGTGCGCACATCCGTCGCCATCTCAACAGAGTGTCTCACGATCGCCAAATCAGCCGTCGGCCGACGGTGTTCCCAAGGCCACGTTGACGTGCTCGGCATACCAGCATGCGAGCAGAACATGCTCAA
>JAGQOW010000540.1 GCA_020427155.1 Planctomycetales bacterium
CTCTGAATCAGGCTCGATTTTCCCGAGGAATTGGTGCCAAGCAGCAAGGTCAGGGGCGCCAGGCGCATTGGGCCGGTGCTGCGCCAGATCTTGAAGTTGTCGAGTTTCAGGTGAACCAGCATCAGTGCAGGACTCCAGCATGCAGGCGGTCCCAGGCTTCCAGCACGAGGCGCTGGGTGCGGTATTTGCCGTGGTCCTTGAGTTCGTTTTTTTGCAGGACACGGAAAGTTTCCGAAGGGTAGTCGGGGCCTTCGACGTCGGCGGGGTCGAGGATGAAGCGCAGTTCGTCGCGAGTAAGGCCGTAGGCGCGGGCATACCAGGCGTCGAGTTCGGCACGCAGAAGGGCACGGCGGTCGGGGTCGAAGCGGTAGGGCGGGCCATCGAAGCCGAGGTCGCGAGCCCAGGGCTGGAGGTCCCAGGCGGTGTAGGTGAGTTCCAGCACGCGGGGGACGATGAAGGCTAGGTCGGCGTCGGTGTAGGCGTTTGGAGGAAGCACGGGAAACTGCTTCAGGTAGCCGTAAGTAAGATGAGTGCCGCCCACCTTCACCCGGGCCACGTAGTCGAGTACTAGCGACGACAAGCACCCCATTAGGGTTGCGAAGTGTTGAGGACTCTGATCGCT
>JAGQOW010000541.1 GCA_020427155.1 Planctomycetales bacterium
TCGCAGCCTGAGGGGGACCGCGGTCAGACCGGTTGGTATGGAGAACACCGACGCTCTGTCCATGTTGGAGGGGGGCGTGGTCGGGCGGGGGCTTCGTCGGGTGGCGACGCGCGCTCGGGCGGCGGCGGGGCGGCTCGCCTGCTGGGGAGGGCGGCCCCGGGGCGTGGCGGTCGGGCCGGGTTGCCGGGACGCGCACAACCTGACGCGCACAACCGCTTCTCCAGACGCCGAAAACCCCGGTAGAAACAATGTTTCTACCGGGGTCGGTGGTACTCCCAACGGGATTCGAACCCGTGTCTCCGCCGTGAGAGGGCGGTGTCCTGGGCCTCTAGACGATGGGAGCAGATCAGAGAGCGACTGGAGTGGTTGAGGCGCTAGGACTCGAACCTAGAGTCTTCGGGGCCAGAACCCGACGTGTTGCCGATTACACCACGCCTCACCGAGCCCTGGCCATTTAGCAGGCCGTGGATGGGATGTCAAGGTTCTGAGAGCCAGCCGATCTCGAGGGCGCAGAGGCCTGCGCCCTGAGGAGCCCGAAGGGGTTAACTCAGGGGGGAGAGGGCGCGCAAGCCAGCGGCCCTTCGGCGGGTAGGCGTGCTCGAAGACCGGATTCAGGCGTTCT
>JAGQOW010000542.1 GCA_020427155.1 Planctomycetales bacterium
GGTCGCCGACATCACCTACGTCTCGACCCATGCAGGCTTCGCCTATGTCGCCTTCGTCATCGATGCCTTCAGCCGTCGCATCGTGGGCTGGCGCGTGTCGAGCTCGCTGAAGACCGACCTGCCGCTGGATGCGCTCGAGCAGGCACTGCACGCACGAGACGTCGGCAGCGACCTCATTCACCACAGCGACCGCGGAGTGCAGTACCTGTCCATCCGATACACCGAGCGGCTCGCAGAAGCGGGCGTCCACGCCTCCGTGGGCTCCGTAGGCAGCAGCTACGACAACGCGCTCGCCGAGACCATCAACGGCATCTTCAAGACCGAGCTGGTCTATCCCGGTGGGTCCTGGCGTAGCATCCAGGCCCTCGAGCTGGCCGTCCTCGATTACGTCCACTGGTACAACTCGACGCGCCTGTACGCGGCGCTGGGCTACGTCCCGCCGGACGAGTATGAGCGGGACTTCCATACCGCTCAGGTCACGCAGCCATGCGCGGCCTGATCCAACGCAACGAGTCTCCGGAAAAGCCGGGGCGATTCACGGCCATCCAACCGTCGGCACCTTTGGAGTGGCCCCTCGACCCGAAGACGGCGCGCAGCACTTCGACGGCGTAGATCAG
>JAGQOW010000543.1 GCA_020427155.1 Planctomycetales bacterium
GGCCCAGTAGTGTGCGGTGCCGCAGGATTCCATGAGAACGAGGGCGGGTGCTTCGGTGGCGAGGAAGCGATCGAACTCTCGGCGGGAAAGCCGGTGGCGCTGGACGACGCGGTAGTTTCGGTTGGCGACGGCGACCTCGAAGACATCCTTTGCCAGGTCGACGGAAAGGATCCTATTCTCCATGTGTGGACTCCTCCTGTTGCTGGACAAGTAGTGCTTTGACATCTCTACTTTGGCACACCGATGCCGTAGATGAAGGCACGGGAGGAGTCCATTTCATCATTGAACCTGACGCTTGACCGCTTCCTCCCTTCGCTGCCGCTCCGGTCGTCGCCGTCAAGCGCAGGTTAACAGGGCGTTAGACGTTCGAAATAGGAGCCCCCCATGTGGATTGCAGAACATCAATGGGAAATGATCATCTATGGTTCGCCGATCATCGCCGCTATCTTCGTCGCCATTGCGATTCTACGTACGAAGGAGCCACCGAATTCCGCTTATTTGGTTTTCGGCGCCTTGGTTTCATTTTTCATGCTTTTCGTGCTGATCGACTCTGGCCGGATCCACGACCTTCCGGGGATTAAAGCTGGTGCTAGCGAGTATGCGCTCATTCAAAGAAC
>JAGQOW010000544.1 GCA_020427155.1 Planctomycetales bacterium
AGGACGGTGTTCAGGTCATCGATGCCGACAAACCCGTCACCGATACCCGCGATATCGCCACGCGAGACGTCACCGATCGGGACGGTCTGGTTCCAGTTGCCCAAGACGACGTTCAGGTCATTGATACCAACGAAACCGTCGCCATCGATATCGCCGTCGATCAGGTCGCCGAAATCGACGTTCAGGTACTGGTCGATGCTCACATCAAAAAGCTGCTGGACCCGGCCGTTGGGCCAGACGATGCGGAGCACGTCGATGAGCGTCGCGCCGCCGAGGCCGAAGTGTACGGGCAGGTCGCTCTGGTTGAAGGTGCCGGCGTTGGTGTTGGCCTCGCGGCGTAGCGTGCGCTCCTGGGGTGTTCCTTCATTAATGGTTGCGTAGACGGCGGCGCCCAGGCCTGTGGTGTTGTCGCTGGGGCCGGTAAGTTCGACGTACAGCCAGTGGTTGCCGTTGCCGCTGGCGTCGCTGATGTAAATGCGCTCGTTGTACCCGCTGGCTGTGGTGGCGATGAGGTCCTGGTCGCCGTCGAGGTCGATGTCGCCCCAGGCGCTGTCGTAGGACCCGCGGTTATTTTCCGACAGGCCTTCGGCGGCGGTCACGTCGGTGAACTGCCAGTT
>JAGQOW010000545.1 GCA_020427155.1 Planctomycetales bacterium
ATCGGCCAGCATATCAGTTTGTTCCCCAATTAATACTCAAGCATAGCCGTCGGAGCACGAGCTGGCGTTTGCGGGGATCGTGTTGATGTGCGGTAGGGAGCCAATGGCAATAACCTATCATCCTCGTCTTACCCGGTGGGCTGCCGCTTGGCGTTGCCGACCTTGTGCTTGGTTTTCCGGATGTGGCACCTCCTGCTGTTTCAGCTTCGCCACGGCCTGCTTTGCCGCCTTCCTGGTTTCATGGCGAATCGCTCATTCACGCACGGGAAAGGTCCAGCCCAAGCGTAGATACCAGCATGCAGACGTTTCACGAATGGCTGAGAGAACGGCAGCAACAGGAAGGGCTTTGGCTGGACGATGACAAGCTGGCTCAGCCTGGCATGAGCAACGTCAACCCGTTGGATCAGCCCAAGGCAATGAGCGAGAAGCCCAAGCCAGCCGTATCGCCGGTGAAGACGCTCAAGCCGAAGCCAGCGGCGAAAGCGTTGAAGCGAATGCGGCATCGAATCCGTGAAAAGGATCATTACATAAAGTCCGCTGCCATTCTCATCGCCGAAAAAGCAACATACTCCACTGATGGAGTATCTGAATTCGCTTCGTCGCCAGCGAGCCAATC
>JAGQOW010000546.1 GCA_020427155.1 Planctomycetales bacterium
AAGCCATGCCCGAGCAGGCGCGGAGTGCTGAACGTCCGAGTGAGCCGCAGGCGAACGGCTTGACCGCCTTGTTAGGCGATGCTGCGAGCATGATCTTTGCTCTATAGCTCCGAACCATCATCAAGACTAAGCCTCGCCTCGGTTGGTTCGCCTCGATTGATACAGACGACATTACTTGCAATATCGACGCTCGTTACCAACCCGAGATAACCATGGCTCCATCGAATTGAGTTACCAGGAGAACAGCAGAGAACGCCGGATTCACAAGCTACGACAAACGTATCAGAAATGCCGGACGGATAAATACCCGCATAGATGCCACCAAACTCACCAATCTTTTTTCTCGCTATATCGTCGAAGGCCACTGCGCCTCCAGCGCCTGTTTTCGGATCGGCACCACACGCAGCGCAAACAACAGAAAGTGAACTTGAGCTCGCTAGACAGTTTCGGCATTCGCAGAGTTCGTTCATTCGTTTTCTCGCCTAACGCCCAGGTAAGCGGCGTTCAGCATGGAGCAACTGATCGGGCAACAATGGCGAAGCCATGCCCGAGCAGGCGCGGAGTGCTGAACGTCCGAGTGAGCCGCAGGCGAACGGCTTGACCGCCTTGTTAGGC
>JAGQOW010000053.1 GCA_020427155.1 Planctomycetales bacterium
AATAGAGAGCACTAACTTCAGCTTTCGAGCCTGGATTATCTCTCGCTAGCTGTAAGCATCGTCGTCGGATCTGTGCTTCGTCAGCGGAAAACTTCTGAATCGTATCGAGCATTCCTGCTTCGGAGGTTACGAGATTCTTCTGTTCTTGAAAGTCACGACGAAGATTGTCCATTTCTCCTTGAAGCTTCTGTAGCTCATGGTCTGGCTGGGAAGTCCAGAAAGAGACGAAAACTAGGGATACAATCAAAAGGAGTAAGAGTAACTTGGCAACTCCGCTCTGTAGCCATGTTAAGTACACTTGAACTCCCTGATTATGACATCTACATAAGCAAAGTGGGCATGAATGGTTCGCCACGCCGCTACCCACGTCGGCAAACCTTCGTGAGCATGGCACCGGCGCTCACTGAGTATCTCCGCTTACCGCGTCGCTCCTCCGCGCTCTTGGCGACCTCAGCGGTTCCATCCGACACCACCAGGTGGCCAAAAAAAATTGTAGCACTGCCCATGTGCAATTGCGATAATCACCCCAGCAGGCGAGGCGGAACCAAAGCGGAAAGCGGAAAGCGGAAAGCGGAAAAGGAGGTAACCTGGTGTTGGTTGTTAGTGCTTAGGCGTTGTGGCTGGGGGGGTGATGCGCGACAGGGCGGTTAGGGCTGCCAGGGCGGCTGCCAGGGGCATTAGCAGGGCACATAAGCCCATGTGGATGTCGCCGGAAAGCTCGGCCAGTTGCCCGATGCCCCAGCTGCAGATGCCGACTCCCGCCAGGCCGGCCATGGCCAGCAGCGAAAACAAGGTTTGCGGATTGGCCTGAATGATCGCCGCCGCATAGATCAACAGCGTCGGCCATACGCCCGACATCGCCAGGCCCAACAGCGCCAACCAGGCGATCGAGGTCGCCGCCGTCGACGCCCACCAGAGCCCCACCAGCGCGACTGCCGAGACCACGCAACTGACCATCAAGATGGCAACATAGCCGCAGCGTTCGGCAAGCGATCCATAGAACCAACGGCCGACAACCATTGGCGCTGCAAACAGCGCCAGCCCGATGCCCCCGAGCAACGGTTCGGGATCGACGAGTCCCAGCTGCTCTGTCAGCCAGACGCCCGTCGCTGCCATATCGAACTGACGCTGCAAGAAGGTCGGCACCCAAACGAGGATGCCCGCTTCGACTCCGCCGGCCACAGCAATCACAACCATGCAAAGCCAAAACGAACCTTGCGAAAGCAGTCCGCCAATTCGCATGGGAGTTGCATGCTTCAGCGCAGGTGGAAATCGAGTGACGGCAAATCCCAGGGCGACCACAGCGGCAACAATCGTCACCGGCAGAAATGTATTGGTCCACAACCCTTCGCGCGCCAAGAACGTGCCGGCCACAAGCGCAGTGCCCACAATGCCCACCTGGAAGCAACAGTGAACAAGGTTCATGACCGGCGCATTGCGGGTAGGAAACAGATCGACCAGCAGCGGGCTGACCAGCGCATCGACACAAGCACAAGAGAGCCCCAGGGCGGTAGAACCCAACAGCAAGACCTCGTAGGCATCGGCCGATCGGTAGCAAGTCATCGCGATGGCCAGCAAGATCATCCCCGCAACCAGGAGACCCCGTTTGCCCCAACGTTCGCTCAATTGGCCAACCACAGGCAGCGTAAACAGCGTGACCGTGGGACTGACGGCAAAGAAAAACCCGCACTGGGCGTCGTTCAACTGGAACTGTTCGGCAATCTGCACCAGGCAGAGCGCCGGCAAGACCCCTCCCGCCGCCAGCGCTGCATGGGTCAGGCTGCCGAATGTCAGCAACCGGCCTCGCGCAATTTCGTTTTGCCCGCTTGCTTCGCTGACCGGCTCCTGGGCTTCAGCAGTTTGCATGGTCGGCCTGAGGAAGGAAAGCGAAGGGGCGAGGGAAAGATCGGCAGGTGTCGACGTATCCTATCGACAACACGGCAAATCGGGAAGGCGCAGCCTACCCGACCTACCTGGCAAGCACCGTTCCTACTGGCCGCTGCCCTTGCCCTGCTCGACCGAGATCGCCAAGATCTGCGCGTGCTGTCTCGGCCAGCGTGGTCAGTCGCTCCACGATGTCGGGATGCTTTGCGGCAAGATTCCGTTCCGAGCCGAAATCGTCGACCACATGGAACAACAGCGGAGCCGTTGGCTCGCCCCGTCTGAAGTGTGGATGGTTGGAAAAAGATTCCAGGGGCAAGAAGAGCTTCCAAGGGCCGCTGCGAACGGCTTGAAGTTGCTCTCCCTCGTAGTAGTAGAAGGCTTCGTAAGGAGACCGAGCATTGGGATGCCCGAACAGGATCGACCGAATGTCGTGGCCGTCGATGACGCGGTCTTGCGGCAACTCCGCTTTGGCAAGTTGAGCAAAAGTAGGCAGCAAGTCCATTGTGGTTACCAATTCACTTGACACCGAACCTGCCGGCACGGCGCCAGGCCACCAGGCAATCGTGGGAACGCGAAACGCTCCTTCGGCAGTGGTGTAGCCGGGACCAAAGAGCGGCGCATTGGATCCACGACGCGTGGGGTGCTTGCCCATCGGTGCGCCGTTGTCCGAGGTAAACAAGACGAGCGTTTGATCGTCGAGTTTTAACTCCACCAATTTGTCGAGGATCGCGCCAGTCGACCACGATAGTTCCTCGACGGCATCGCCCCACGGGCCGTTCTTGCTCTTGCCACGAAAGCGAGGGCTGGCAAACGGGGCTGCAGTGCTGCCAGGCATGGGCTGGGGAAAGTAGATAAAGAAAGGCTGCTTTTGGTGTTGTTCGATGAACGCCAGCGCCCGCTCGGTGCAGCGTTTGGTAAGCAAGTTCCTATCGGTAGGAGCTTCGAGAACCGATTCATTCTCCATAAGAGGCAACGGTGGCCACTGCGACCCGTCGTACCGCTCGCCAAGCTGCTGCCCGACGTCGCGTGTCATGTCGTCGCTATAGGGAATCCCGAAAAATGAATCGAAGCCCTGCCGAGTTGGTAAGAATTGCGGTTGGTCTCCCAAATGCCATTTGCCGATGATCGTCGTCGCATAACCGGCCTGCTTGAGCACCTCGGCGAGCGTGACTTCGTCGAGGTTCAGGCCGTAGGGAGAGAGGGGCCGCAGCACCCGGCCATCGCGCGGGTTGGCGTGCATGCCGACTCGCTGGGAGTAACAGCCAGTCAAGATCGAGGCTCGCGAAGGAGTGCAGACGCCGGCGGTGACGCAGAAGTGCGTCAGTTTGCAGCCTTCGCTAGCCATACGTGTCAGGTGTGGAGTGCGATGAACTGTCGAACCGAAAGGCTCGATGTCGCCGAAGCCGAGATTGTCGCAAACGATCAGCACGATGTTCGGCAGCTGCGATTGGGCCGACGCCTGCAGAAGACAAACGCAGACAAACGACAGCAGCAACCAGAAGATCTGCAAGGACCGAATGCAACAGTGCAGAGAAAAACTAGTTGGCACGTGCTCCATCTAACCGAACAAACCCCGCTTGTTGAAAGCCTTTCGAGCAGTCGGTTCGTCTTTCTGAATGTCAAACACTTTGTGCAACTTGGTGATCTTAAAAACTTCGAGAATCGCAGGCGTAATGGAACATAGCTTCAGCTTGACGCGGTACTCCTGGCACTGTTTGTTGAGTTGCACCAGTTTGCCGAGCATCGCCGAAGCCATAAAATCGACGAGAGAGAAATCGAGAATCACCTGCTTCTCGTCGCTTTTGTCGAGTAGCTTATTGATGTCATCAAACACGCGCTGGAGATGTATCGAGTCGGTAATGCGAGGGTCGCTGAGCCGAATCGTCAACGTGCCGTCTTTCGAAAAGGTTTCAATTGACATGGATGCGGGTCCAGTAAAGTTGCAGAAGATGGTGGGGGTAGTGTGAGTTTACAGGGACAATTCAGGTGATGTGAATAGGACAGACTCGCGAATCGGCGCGCAGCCAGACGCCGTTAGTTCGCGAAGGTTCGGGCTAGTGAATATCTGCTGTAGGTGTAGCAGGATCCTTCGGTTGTGACGGTTTAAGTCTAGAAAACGAGTAATTTGGCGAAAAGCCACAAGAAATGTGCAAATTGCCGCGCAACTTGCCTTGGGACCGGCACGATTGGGTATTCTTCGCTTCCTCGTTTCTCGCACCTTTTTCGTTGCTATGCATGTTCAATGCGATACAATGATCGGCCATAGGTGAAGCTCGGCCAATTCGTGTATGGCTGAGTTGATGAGACTTTTTATCTTGGGGACATGATTCAATGGCAGTGGGTACGATTAAGCGACTGACAGATCGGGGATTTGGCTTTATAGACACGGGCACGAACAAAGATATGTTCTTCCACTCTTCCAATGTCGAAGGCATCCGCTTCGACGAGTTGCGAGAAGGTCAGCAAGTGAGTTACACGGAAGGTCAGGGACCAAAAGGTCCGCGTGCCGAGAACGTGACTCCGGCCTAGTTGCAGATCACCATAGAAAGTGTTTGATAAAAGAAGCTGGCGAAATGGCCGGCTTCTTTTTTTGCGCATGAAGCAGGGGTTCAGCTTCCAGCAAGCCCAAAGAAATACCTCGTCACATGGTAGAAGACGGGCGCAGCGAAGCAGACAGCGTCGAGTCTGCTGAGGACTCCGGCGTGGCCTTCGATGAGAGTTCCGGTCGAGACTTCTCCCCGATCACATTTGATGGCGGCTAGCGTCATGGCGCCTGCCGAGGCCATAACGGCAATCAGGGCCGACATGGCTGCCGCTTGCCACCACTCGGGAAACGGCGTAGCCCAATAGAGCGCGAGACCAACAATCGCAGTTGCCCCGGCCCCGCCCAAGGTACCTTCCCAGGTGCGAGTACTATCGACCGTTTCGGCGATCACATGTTTACCAAACAAGCGGCCGAAAATGAACTGAAGTAATTCGGCAATGAGGACCATGGTGACAAAAAAGAAAAGCAATCGTGCATTGGCATAACTGCCGTCCATGTGTTTGCACTTGAGAAACAACAGCGCGGGAGCAAAGCTGAGGCAGTAAACACAGACGAGGAGTCCGAATTGGATTTTGGCCACCCGTTCGAGGAATCGCTTGAAATCCCCCGAGATGGCAACGCGGGCTGCGATGAACAAAAAAGCGTAAACCGGGATCAGGATGCTGTAGAAGTCGTAGTAATCCAGAGCAACCAGGAGGAACTGCATAGGTGTGAAGAAGAAGAAGACCCAAAAAAGGGCACGATGGTCGCCTAAGCTGGTGGGGGTGAGAGTAATGAACTCGCGCAATGCCCAAAACGACAGCAAGCCGAAGAGTAAGACGGTCAACGTGGGTTGAAAGAAGCCCAGCCCCAGGATGACGGTAAAGAACCACCAGGCATTGACACGGCTATTGAAGGAATTGACCGATCGCTGGTCGAGTGCCAGCGAAGTTTGTCGCTGCAGCCAACGACCGACGAAAGTCGCCCCCGACAGGAGCAACAAGACGATACCCAGCAAAGCCCAGTCTTTAATCATGGCTAGCGATCCTTGAGGCTAACGACCGCTTCTCTCGCACGCGCGAGGAAATCGGCTTTGGGCTCGCCTGCCTCCAGCCAAATTGGCGGGCCAAAGGTCAACGAGGAGAGCAAAGGAACAGGCAGGAATTCTCCACGGGGGAGGATGCGATTCATATTGTTAATGTAAACGGGAATCAATTCCAATTCTGGTCTTTTCTTACTGAGGTAGTACAATCCGCTTTTGAATTCGCCAATGCCTTCTTCGGGATTTCGACCTCCTTCGGGAAAGAGGATTAGCGAGTGTGTATTGCCGATTTCGCGCAGCATCATGTCAATCGGACTTTGATGGACTTTGATTTCCTGGCGGTCGATGAGCATGGCGTTGAACACTTTCGCCAAATGACTGCGCACATAGCCTCGATCCCAGTAGTCCTTGGCAGCGATGGGGCGCGTGAGCCGCCTGACTTCGGTAGGCAGCGACGACCAGACCAATACCACGTCGAGATGGCTGGTGTGATTGGCGAAATAGACGCGTTGACAAGTGTCGGGCTGAGAATCAACCCATCGGACACTTGCCCCGCTAATTATCCGCGCTATCCAGGTTAGTAACGTCTCGGTGATCATACAATCTCAGGAAGATGCTCGGAGCATCCTGCAGCCAGGGTTCCATCGTATCGAGGCTGACTGTGGAGTGAAAGTCGAGTGACCCGGCTAGGTAGTACTCGAAGCGGTTGCGCTGCCGAACCGTCCGCCGCTGAGTTTGGGGGGCCAGAGCCGAGCTGTTTGCAGTTTCTTTGTATAGAGCTCTTGAATCAGCGTTTCGTAGCCGTTGACCATGGCGGCGAGAGACCACTGCTCAACGACTAGCCTTCGCCCTTCTTTTCCCATTCTAGTCTGCAGAGCAGGGTTCCGCAGGAGTTCGGTACAGTGGGCCACGAAGCTGTCTAAATCGCCAGCCGGAAAGAGCTGGCCCGTGCGGTTGGGCAGCACGGTTTCTGCCACGGAGCCAACATCGGCGGCTACGACTGGAACTTCGCTGCTGAGTGCTTCAAGGATCGACACCGGATTGGCTTCATTGTGTGAAGTAAGAGCAAGCACATTGAGAGCGCGTAGGACCTCTGGCACGTCTTGGCGAGGACCTAGAAAGTGGGTCACATCGCCAATGCCCAGCTCATGAGCCAGCTGCTGAAGTTGGTTGCGTTGGGGCCCGTCGCCAATGATGATGAAACGTGAATTCGGCAACTGACGATGGATCTGCGCAGCACCGGCGAGAAACAATTCGTGATTCTTTTCAGGCCGCAGCGCTGCGAGGATTCCGAGCGTGGGAGCATCAGCGGGAATGCCTAGCTCGTGGCGCTTGTTCAAACCGTCGCCAGGGGCAAATCGCGAAGTGTCGACACCATTGTAGATGGTATGAACCTTCGCTGATGGGAAGCCCTCTTGGTCAGCCAAGTGGGCGGCGTGAGCGTCTGCGACGCCAATGAAGGCATCGGTCCAAGGCGTCAGCAGACGATTGAGTCGTCCGATCGAGTCGGGCCATCCGGTGCTATGCAGTGCTGAAACAACCACGGGCAACCGGGCCAGTTTAGCGGCCAGCCGGCCCCAGAACATCTTGTCGCCGGCGCCGATTGTCACCAGGGCGTCGGTTTTGCGTCTGCGCAATAGCCGGCAGAGGCGTGGCAGGACGCGAAGATCATATTTGTTGCTCAAGAGCTTGCTGTGTACCGGCATTTCCCTGGCGAGCATTTCTCCCAGCGGACCGGGTTCCTTCAGGCAAGCGATCTCTGGGGCGAAGCGGTTTGCATCCAACCCTCGAACGAGGTTTACTAGTAGTGTTTCAGCACCTCCTACGGGCATGCTCGTCAGCACGAACATGACATGTAGTCGCTTATCACAGTCGATAGGTTGTTGGTCATCCATTGTAATATCCTTACACCGTCCCAGTGGCGGAGGATTTGCGCAATCGTAGCGGTTTTAGTTTGCCTAAGATCTGGGCGAGCAAGCCCTGGAGTTGATCTCGCTCGGCATTGGTCAGTATGAGGGTCGTCCCCAGAGTGGCGAGCAGCAGGGCCGCCAGAACGATCCCTGCCATGGTCGTGCCGAAGGTCAGCGTCACGGGAGCGGCGATCAGAATCCAGGTGCCACGGCCTAACTCCATGCCGTGTTGACTGCTCAAGAACAGCAGCACAACCAGGCAGAGCAAGGTGGAAGTAGCGGTCGCAATAACGGCACCGAGCAATCCCCACACTGGCAGGAGCAGTAGATTGAGACCGACATTCAAGAGCAGTCCCAAGCCGAGAGGAAGCGTTGCTAATCGTGTCCGCTCGGCGCACCAGAGATAGTTGCACGAGACCAGATAGATGCCGTACCAGATGCAACCGGCAAGGGTCCATGGCAGGACACCGAGCCCGTCGGCGTACTTGCCGGCGAATACGACGTTGAACAGCAAGGGTGCAAATAGCAAGACGCCGAACCCAAAAGCGAGCATTGCAATGGCGGACAGCTTTATAGATAGATTCAGTAGCTTGCCTACTTGTTTTCGTCGTCCAGTTTCCCAGTCGTGACTCAAGTGGGGAAGAATCATTCCGCTCAAGAGGTCAGCAACCGAGACCAGCAGCAAGGGCACAATTCGACTGCTGTGGTAGTGGCCCACCTGTTCGAGAGCCTCGACAGGGTTCATTCCCGAGTAGTGGATGATCATATATCGGTCGACGACAGCAAAGAGGTGGGTCAGCAAGTTGGAGAGCCAGACGAAGAAGGCGAATCGTAATAATCGAGGCCAGAACTGCGATTGTGGAAGGTGGTCGACTGGCCGTTCGACTTCACGAAGGCCTGGCCAAACCCAGGCCATGGCACCCAGCGATGCGCAGAGACAGGCGATTCCGTAGCCCGTGACGATGCTCGATACGCTGGCATCCACCAGCAACAGCCCCAGTGCGACGCATGCAAAGAGCAAGCTTTGCAGAAAGTTCATCACCGAGACCACGCGAAACAGTCGCAGGGCCGTCAACAGCGAGCTCAGAGTATGGTGCACAATCACAGCAGCCAGACAGAAGGCAATACCACGCAGGAGATTCGTGGACTCTTCGGATCCAAAAAGCAGGCGGGAAAACAGCGGCGCATTCGAGACCACCATTGCAACTGCTGCCGAACTAAATAAGGCGGTCCAGACGGAAGTGCGTAAGAGAAAAGTGTGGAGGTAACCTCGTTGTCGATAATGTTCGAGATACCTCCCGAAAGAGCCAGGAACCCCGAGCACCGCCAGCGGAGCCGCCAGCAGCAGAAAGCTGTAGGCCATCTCCCATTGGCCGAGGGTCTCTGGCGATAGCCAACGGCAGAAGAACACTCCCCGTCCAAAGCCAACAGATCGTTGGACAACGGTAGCGATCAGCAGAATCAATACACTCGAAGCGAGCGTATCGGTCCTGAGTCGCGATCTCTTGTCGCTCGGTTGAAGGTCGTCGGACGAAGGCGTGGGCGTTGGCATGGGTTTAGGAACAGGAAGTCTGGAGCGGATCGCGCCACGTTCGTCTTAGAAATGATTGCGATAGTCACCCGGCTTGAACTGGCGCTCCCGTCGCAGCTTGCGGGGGTCGACGGTAAGCCAATTGCGAAACCGAGTCCATTCGGGGTCGCCGTGGATTCGTTGGATATGAAAGGCATCTTCGCCTGGCAGATTGTAGCCGCCGTATGCAGAGCAGACGCCCCACAGGCCAGCTTGAAATGCGATCCGAAAGGCAGCAGAAGACAAATTCTCTGGCATGCCAAAGGGAAAGGCAAAGTAGCGCACTGGCTGGCCGAGCAGCGATTCGAGGTCTAGCTTCGACCCAACGATTTCATCGTAGAGATCTGTCTCAGAGATAATGCTCCCCAGGTCGGCATGCGATCGAGTATGAGCGCCGATCTCCACACCAGCATCTGCCATCTCACGGAGTTGTTCCACGGTATTTGGCGGCAGAGGACAGCCGTTGGCGACATCGTGGTCAAATGGCTTACCGGTTTGTACGTTGTCACTGGTGACGAAGTAAGTGAACGGCACTTGTTGTTCCAAGAGCCAAGGTATGGCTTTGGCATAGTTGTCGGCATAACCATCGTCGAAGGTGACGCAAACGGTAGAACGATCGTTATGATCGGCGGCAATACGGCGCTGTCCTTCTTCGAGCGAAACAATGTCGAATCGTTCTTGTAGCCAACGGATTTGCGACTGAAAGAGTTCATTGGAAATGGTCCAGTCGTTGGGATGCTGGTCGGCTACACGATGATAGTAGAGAATCATCACCGGTACCTGGCCTTTGGATTCGCGCTTTGTCGCGGCGTGTTGCCGTTGAGGCAAGGTCGCCAAATAATACAAACCCAACATGGGCGTTTTGAGATTGTCCGTGAGCATGGCCATAATTCCTTGGTTAAAGGTCGAGCTATTCGGTCTTGGCAAATTCATGTGTCAGGTTGCGAGCGTTGCGCAGATAGCTCCAGGCTTGATAACGCCAGCGGGCGGTGGAGCGGAGAGGGACAATTTGGATATGGTTTGTCGGATGGGGCGTAGCGCGCCAATGTGGTTTGTAGGGTTCATCTCCCCGCAAGAGGTCGAAGTTCGAGTGGCCTTCGGTTATGGCCTGTTGAATTGTAAGAATCATGGATAACCGACCTGGCTCTTCGTCCAGGCGATCAGGATCGATGCCCCCCTGATAGGCAGAGGTAGTGTGTTGATCTGCCAGATGGTATTCGGCGGCGACGGGCTGGCCTCCTAATTCGAGCCAGGAGAGCCGCAAATGTCCGGTTGCGAGCAGTTGCTGCGCTACGTCGCGATGGAAATCAGCCCACCTGACCGAAGAGAAACACCCGGGCTCGCCGAGGCTTTGACGACGGCGCTGGTGAAGCTCGAAAAGAATGTTCCAAGCTATGTCGAATTCCTCTGACGTTTGCACGGGATGCCAGATGCCGTGCCTTGTTTCCAGTACGCGGTTTTCCAGCCGGCGCAGTTGTTTGCGGTGCGATTTGGATTGCTGAGTAAGAAACTCATCCCAAGCACTGGGCAAATGGATAGACCAGGTATTGGGCCCTTCGATCCGGTTAATGTGGCATGCACGCGACTCTAGTACGGTACAAAGTGCGTTTAGGCCTACGTCGTCGCTATCGACTACAGAAAAGTCGATAAGGTCCCAGTCTTGCCAGCAGTCGACAAGATGTTCTGCTAACGCCTGTGATGCGCACTGCAACTTATCGGGAGAAACAAGTAGCCCCAGATGATCGCTACAAACCTCTCCGTCGCCGAGCAGTCGCAGGACTTTGCCGCGAGTGATAGACGCGTCGAGGTAGCACGGCAAAACAGCGATTAACTGCTGGGTGTTTGGCGAAGTACTAGGTTCGCTACAGTCTTCTTCCACTACCAGAAAGACTGACAAGGATTGGTTGGTTCGCAGGGATTGATAATGCTTCCACCAGGTCGAGAGCCAAACCCATTTGCGAAATACACAATCGCCAGCCAGCTGGTCCCAGCGTTGGCTGTATGACGAAAGGCTCTCGAGTTGTTGTACTCGGAGGACGTGCATGGGTGAAACTCTGGATGGATACAGGCATTCAGAAGCGATTCTCGGTCCCAAGAAGCACGTTCAGAACGGCTCCGGGGACCCCTAAGAGGTTTCTAAACAATAGGTTACCGAGGGCTTTGTAGAGGCGAGGATGCCGAATTAGCACGTCTTGGGAAGTCAACAAGTTGCGATTATGCAACGTGGACTGGCAGGGACCTGCCAGCTGCCGGAGATCAGGCGGGTTGTGCTGTAAGTGATATTCTGGCAAAGGGTTATGCGAAAGTGCCAGTATGCCTCTAGCGGCCATTTTCTGCTTAGGCGCGTGAATTGCCAGGATGAAAGGCCGGCTATCAGAGAGATCACATGGTGGCCGCAAGTCATTCTGTGATGGTTCCACCTAAACGAAGGAATACTCCATGACGACCAACTCTGCTGGACTTACTCCCACGGAATGCGTACGAATCCTTACCGTCTATCGCCATCGTTGGATGATTCCGACTCTAGTGTGTGCGGTTCTGGCGACAGGCTATGCATTGTTCATGCCTCGCTATTGGAGCGCGTCGCAGGCGCTGGTGGTGCGAGGCGAGGTGTCGAGTTCTTCGACGGGCAAGCCTGGGAAATTCGCGGATCTTTACGAGATGCGAACATTTCAGGAAACCATTCTCGAATTGGCCAAGAGCCGGCAAGTGTTGGCCGATACGTTGAAAGGCGTGGCCCAAGCAGAGACGGGCCAGGGAGTGGAAGAGCCGACGCTGCGAGCGATTGAATCATTTCGTACACGGGTGGATATGCGACCGCCAGGTGGCGCCGAGTTTGGCAAGACTGAGATTTTTTATCTCAGCGTGAAGGATCGAAACCGAGAGCGAGCTGCTCGCCTGGTCGATGCATTGCGTCAGCAACTAGATATTCGACTCAAGCAGTTGCGCAGCGATCGATCGCAGGGCCTGATTGAGGAGCTGGAAAATCAGACACAGCTCGTAAGGAAGACGCATGAGGCGGAGACGCAGCGATTGTTGGAGTTTGAAAGCGAAGTCGGAACGGACCTCGGTGAATTGCGTATGTTACATTCCGCGAATAGCGGTCAAAGCGATCTTCGCCAGCAGGCGGTGAATTTGAAGACGGAGACGCGATTCTACGAAGTGAAAGTGCATGAGACAAAGCAGCTTCTTACCGTATTGCAAGCGGCCCAGCAGGCTCCCGAGAAGTTGGTTGCTATGCCAAGCAGCTTGTTGGCTTCTCAACCGACGTTGGGTCGGCTGAAGGACGGATTGGTCGATGCCCAATTGCGGTCTGCCCGACTGGGAGGAACTCGCACGGCGGCGCACCCGCAAGTAAAGGCGGCAATCGAATCGGTAGACCAAATCCGCGACGATCTGCACCGAGAACTTCAGGTGGCGGTTCAGGGTGTGGAGATCGAACTTAACTTGAACCAGGATCGCTATGCGACGCTGAATTCACAACTGGAGAGTGTCCAGCAGCGTCTGGAAAACCTGGCGGATCGCCGCGTCGAGTATTCTAATCGCGTGTCTGCGGTTGAGAACAGCCGGCTACTGTTGGATCAGGCCCAGAAACAACTGAGTGAGCTGCAAGCGGCCCATTTGGCAGCCAGCAGTGCGAGTTTGGTTACCCCCGTGGATAGCCCCGAGGTAGGATCCAGCCCGATTGGATTGGGCAGGGCGTCGGTATTAGCGATTGGCAGCATGGGAGGGCTTGTGATTGGCCTAGGTTGGGTTTTTCTGACAGTGGTTCCCGCAACGTCTAAGACTCCAGAACCCCTTGTTAGCCAAACGAAGCGAATTCGCCCCGCGGCGCCTCCCGTTTACCAAAATGCTACGTTTGCTGCAGAGGCAGCGATGAGAAGCCCTGCCGTATCGACTTGAAAAGGCTGTGCGAGATGTCGAGAAGTGTTTCGCTAGGCCCTGAGATTACTGTACATTCGCGCTGATTATCATCCAGTCAACCCGATAGCTTGCGAGCGGGCGTCTATGGCAGCCATCGTCTTGATTTTGGCAGTAGCCGCACTCGTATGGGGGTTAGTATTTGCCCGTCACGGCTCGTTGTGGACAGGCGCGGCGGCAGTCGTTGTGTTGGGCTACTTGCTGAACCATCATTTTTGGCACGTAGCCTTTGGGCCGATCTCACTGACGCTTGGCCGGGTGACACTGGCAGGATTGACTTGCTTGCTGGTATGGCGGTGGCGACGAGGTTTGCTTGAAAAGAGACCGTTGACCGGAGCAGATTGGTTGGCGGCGCTGTTTGTGGGCTACCTGACTGCTCGCTTTGCGCTGACCCCTTCGGCTCCCGCAGCACTCGTCAGCGTTTCGCCAATGTGGCGGCTGATTGCCAGCGTCTGGATGCCTGCCGCTTTATACACGGTTGTCCGTAGCGCTGACCTCAGCGAGCGGAGTTGGAAGACGCTGCTGGCGATACTATCTGTGCTGGGAGTTTATTTGGCAGGAACAGGTATTGCAGAAGTGACGCAGCAGTGGTGGGCCGTTTACCCGCGATTCATCGCCGATCCAACATTGGGTTTGCATTTCGGGCGTGCTCGAGGGCCGGCACTGATGTCTGCGAGCTTAGGCGTGTTTCTCGCTATCTGTTTTTGGGCGGCCTGGTTTCTCTGGTCACGTGTTTCACGAGGCTGGCAGTTGGTGCTAATGGCGTCAATGGGGTTGATGTGCATTACCCTGTTTCTCACTTATACTCGTTCGACCTGGCTTGGATTGGCTGGCGGGCTCGCGGTCGTACCGTTGCTCCACTTCCCCCGTCAGTGGCGGCCGCTATTGATTACCGGCATGCTACTGGTGGGAACTGTTGGTACGATTGCCCTGGGCGGAAAAATGCTGAACATGGATCGAGGTGATTCGGCCTCGGCAAGCCACTCGGCGTATCAGCGTGCCACTTTTCTCTACGTATCGTTGCAGATGGTTGCCGAAGATCCGTTGTTTGGCTGCGGGTTTGGCAGGTTCTACGATCGCAAGCTGCCCTATCTCTCGGACCGACGACAGCAGATCGAGTTGGAATCCATTCGTGGGCTTGACCACCACAATACTTTCTTGAGCATTCTGACCGAGACAGGATTGGTCGGCTTCACCTTGTTTGTGGGTTTACTAGCCGCTTGGGGGCGGGCTGCCTGGCAACTCTTTCGGAACGTGAAAGCCGAAAGTTGGGTGCGGGCACATGGCTTATTCACGATGGCGGCACTGATTACCTATGTGGCAAACGCGATGTTTCACGATCTGACACTCTCGCCCAGCGAACAGTGGCTGATTTGTTTGTTAACAGGGGCGACGATTGGCCTGCAAAGTCGGTGTCGAAGCCTGGCGGCAGGGTTGACTGACGTTCCTTCGAGTCAAACTGTTGGGGCCAAGTCTGCTGGCTGGTCGTTGCCGCCAAGGAAAGTGGCCATGTTTGGAATGTCCATCGATGTTGTCGACATGCCCGCAGCAGTGCAAACCGTCATGGGGTGGTGCCGGGACGAGTTTGTCAGCCGATGCCAATATGTGGTGACGCCCAACGTAGACCATGCGGTCATGTATCAATCGAATTCGTTATTTCGGGACGCCTATCGTCAGGCATCGCTGGTGCTGGCCGATGGAGCTCCTGTGGTATTGGCTTCGCGCATTTTGCGGCGGTCATTGCCCGAACGAGTCGCAGGAAGTGATCTAGTGCCAGCTTTGTTTGACGAAGCAATGCAAACCATTGCGGTGAATCGGCCGCTACGGGTGTTTCTACTCGGAGCTGCGCCAGGAGTGGCAGATCGTGCGGCCGAGGCCATTCATCGGCGCTGGTCTGGAGTCGAGGTCGTAGGCACAAGTTCTCCTCCCATGGGCTTTGAACGCAACCGGTCCGAAAACGAGCGAATTCTTGAAGCCGTCGCCGCCTGTCGGCCCGATTTGGTATTGGTGGGTTTAGGAGCTCCGAAACAAGAGCTTTGGGTTCATCAACACATCGACCGTTTGCAGGCCCGAGCCGCGCTGTGTATCGGAGCGACGATTGACTTTCTGGCCGGCGAGAAAGTACGATCGCCGCGATGGATGCAATGGCTTGGTCTGGAGTGGCTGCATCGGGTTGCTAGCGAACCGTCTCGGCTAGCGAAACGATACCTCCGCGATGCCTGGGTATTCCCGCAGCTTGTCTGGCGCGAGTGGAAGAACCAATTCTAAGGGGTGATGCTAGTGGCGCAGATTATTGGCTGAGCTGAAAGTAGCGCACAGCACATGGGGCGGCACCTTTCTCCAGCATCCGGCGTCAGCATTCGCTATAGTGGCTCCTATGAAAGGACGTCACGCAATTTGCATCGTACTCGACGGGCTTCGCGCTTCGGCGTTGGGCGCCTATGGCAATACCAGCTATCCCACGCCGCGACTTGACTCGCTGGCAAGCCGTTCGCTGGTGGTAGATTGGTTGTGGGCCGACTCGCCGGGCCTGCAAAGTTTTTATCGGAGTATTTGGCAGGGAGTACATGCCCTGCGCAAACACGGTGGAACTCGATTGACGGATTTACTGCGCCAGGCGGGCGTCGTGCAGTGGATGGTAACCGACGATCAGTGGCTTGCTGAAGAAGCGTCAAGGATGCCGTTTGACGAGGCGCTACTTGTCGAAACGAGTGCCGATCAGCCTGCCTCAGCGATTGAAGAAACGGTGCTGGCTCAATTCTTCGCGCACGCTCTAGAGCAAGTTGCTATCTGGCAAGAGGAAGCAGCTCAGCGGAAATCGGGTAGCCTGCTTTGGATACATGCCCGTGGCCTTTTTGGTCCTTGGGATGCCCCTCGGGCGATGCGTGCCGAGTTGCTGGAAGAAGGTGATCCTGCCCCTGCGGAGTATGTGTCGGCGCCGTGCGAGTTGCGGCAAGTGGAGGATCCTGACGAACAACTGGCGCATCGGGTGGCATATGCCGCCCAGGTGGGGGTGGCCGACGCCTGTGTGGGAGCTTTTCTACAGTCGTTGGAGCATGCTCTTAAGGGTTCTGAGACCTTGCTGATGCTGCTAGGATCGCGAGGCTATGCACTGGGCGAACACGGGGCGATCGGGGGGAACTGCCAAGAACTATTCGGCGAACGGTTGCACCTGCCATGGTTGATGCACACCCTTGGCAATTCGATGCCGGTAGCACGCTCCACTGATCTGGCCCAGCCTGCTGATGTCGGAGCGACCCTCATTGACTGGATGAGGCTGGAATGCCCCGCTGAGCCGCACGACGGCTTATCATTGGTTCCACGATTACGCGGTGAGAGTACAGAGCGTAGGAACTTGGCGGTTTCTGCGGGGCCAAAGGGAGAGTTGGCCGCACGCACGCCTGCGTGGTTGATGCGTTGTCCCCAGTCGCCAGCTTCAGCGCAGCTTTTTGCCAAGCCTGACGATCGATGGGAGTTCAACGACGTGGCCAGCCGATGTTCTGGGGAGGTTGAGCAGTTGCAGCGGTCGTTGGCAACTTTTCTGGAAGTCAGCCAAACGGGCAGACCTTTGCCAAGGGAATAAGAGGGAAAGTCAATCGCAAGCGAGCACCCCTGGGAGTGTACGGCGAGGTGCTCGCCTGCCGAAAGAGTCAGCCTTTTCGATGGGGTCGCGAGAGCGCGGTGAAACTGAACACAGCGCCGATGCCCAACAAGGCTATTGACGTGGGTTCCGGGACAACTCGTTCCCACATGACACCTGCCAGGCGCTGAGAAACAAAGGTATTGGCGTTGGCAACTTGGGTCATGGTGTAGGTATTTCCGGCGGTCAAGTGGACTTGTCCCAAGAGGTACCAGGCGTTGTTTGCGCCCCCGACAAATGCAGGGCCGGGATCCTGGTCGGCGCCAGTGCCGCCATTGTTCATATCAACTCCCAGGAGCTGAACAGGTGCGCCGTCGCCGGTAATGGTGATATTGGAAGTCGAAGAAATCCCCACGGTTTCGGGGCCAGTAATATACACCTTGTAATAACCCGATGTTCCGCCTGCGAGCCCACTGGCGATTTCAGTTCCATAGCCGGTCGTGGAGCCTAGGATCGAGCCTGAAGCCGGGAAGAAGTTGTCAACATCGGCGCCAGGAGCATAAGACATGATATAGGTGTCGCCGAAAGACATGCCGTTGCCTCCGAAGATACTGTCGTGAGCAGGCAGTCCAATTGCGTAGCTAGGGATACTCTCTGAAGCTGAGGTCGTGTCGCCGCCAAAGCTAAAATTGGGATGAAGCGTTTGCCCAGGATCAGGGTTGAGATCCACTGCAGCAACGTAGGCTGCATGCAATTGCGGGGTACATAGAAGCATAGCCAGCATTGAAAGCGCATAGTTGAGACGTTTCATTAGTCAGTTCTCCTTCAATTAGAAAAGAGTTACTCTTGCCCGTCAGCTTTCATTCTATAAAGGGGCGACTAGGGTTTTGATGACACAGTACGCAAAACTTTCTTCATTTCGCGCAAACGGTGCCTGGCTGTATTGCGAGTTTAGCCGGTGTAGCTTGTCAATTTGCGCAGGGTATCCGCGAACCCCACGAGGGGAAGAAATAGAGTGGAAGCTTGCAGACTGATGGATTCCCTAACCAGGGTGTTGCTATCATTGAGGTGGTGCTAGCAACAGTGTGTAAATGGTCTGGTACGCGCAGATTTAGATGCGTACTATCCGCCATTCCATCTTGGGCCAGAGTGCTCATGTTTCGTGGGGCTGTGCGTGAGTTTTGCGCCAACGATGCCCCTTGAGTGCGAAGATTACCCAGGAATCGGCCCTCCAATCGCATCGGTGGACTATGTTCGGACAAGGAAGTCCGAGACTTTGGCCAGACTTGAGTCATCAGGTTGTCTCAACCTGCGCGGATGGATGTCGCGTAGGCTTAAGGTTCGCTGCGCTGGCGGCCTGGCTCTGCTCGATGCTGCTGCCGGCGATCTGCATTGCCGAGGAGACCACGGTTCGTTTGCGAATTGCCTGGGGAAGCGGCGCTCAAGCAAAGCAGCGGTGGTCAGGCCAAATCGAGGTGCCTGGCGGCACGTTCAGCGAATTGCAACCATTGGGAATTGAATCCGATGCGTCTGTTGCTACCTATGTAGACGGCAATCGGCTGATCGTCGACCCGCTACAGAAGCGAAGCTTCGACGGTTGCGATGTAACGGTTCGTGCGGACAAGGAGGCTGTCGTACGTTTTGAGCTGCGCAGCGATCAATCTCCTCGGGCGACGCTTGTAGAAATGCCTTTGTGGGAGATCGCAACCCAGCAACTTCACCGTGAACTTCGGGAGTCGAGCGGCTTTCTGATCGCTCACCGAAGCCCAGGCGACAAGCTACGCGTTACGTTGTCGCGCGAACATCTGGTATTCCAACCGAACGAAGTATGGAACCTGGGTCTGCAGCCAGACTTGGCAGAAGAACTGGCCACGGGACCGGTTCAGTTGGAGATTCGTCTGCAACGTACGGGAGACACCAAAATACTGTGGCAAGCCGGGAGGCAGTTCGACAAGGATTCGCCGGAGAACGAGCCAATAGATTTTGAAATCATTTGTCCTGACCAGGAAGGGGCCTACCGACTTGCGGTGACAGCCAGGCATCTGGAAGGATTTGCGAAACGTATCTTGCCTGGCCAACAAGCCAGGTTGTTGGCCAGTCGCGAAGTCGAATTCGTGGTGGTCGACCCACAAGCAAAGCAGCCGTCGCTTACCGAGCGTTGGGAGCCAGTGTTAAGTATCGACCCGGCAAATCCCCGTTGGTGGCAACGACTGCCTTCGTGGGCCCAGGTGACGCGGATTCACGGTCTCACGCAGGGCGCGGTTGGCAACATCGTGCCGGTGGTACGCCCGGGCCCGGCTGGTGAACTGGTCGAGTTGCCAGCGGCATCGACCGAGGCAGATCCTTATTGGCAGTCGTATACCCTCCCGGTGCGAAACGTAGGGCAACCACATCTTGTCGAAGTGCAGTATCCGTTGGCGTCTGAGCAGCATCTTGCCATCAGTGTGATTGAGCCCGATGCCTCGGGCCACGTATCTGCATCGAGCCGAGACGCGGGTTTTTATACGGATGGCTCTCGAACCGCTGCCGATGGTGAGTTGGGAATCCATCGATTCCTGTTTTGGCCGCGCACTCAATCGCCCCAGTTGCTGATTGTGAATCGCCATTCAGACAAACCTGCTCAGTTTGGGAGAATCAGCCTGCTTCGCCAAGACGCTCAGCCGGAGGCGCCAGGTGAAGTTGAAGGGTTGGATAAGAGCGCAAGGCTTGTCGCCTGCTATCTTTCGGAACCAGGATTTGCCGAATCCTTGGGGGCTGCTGAATCAACTGACGAGACCAGCGGACTAAGCGTTCAAACTTGGGCGACGTTCCTCGACGGTGCAAATCGCCTGGCCCAGCACTTAAGAAGAAACGGTTACAACGCACTGGTTCTCTCTGCGGCGGGAGACGGCAGTTCGCTTTATCCGAGTGATGCGTTACAGCCTTCACCAAGATACGATACAGGCTTGCTAGCGGCGAGTGGACAAGACCCGGTCAAGAAAGACGTCTTAGAGTTGCTGCTTCGAGTGTTTGATCGCGAGGGTCTGCGTCTTGTGCCACTGATGCATTTGGCAAGTCCAATGCCTCGTCTGGAGCAAATTCGTAGAACATCGCAGGCCCAAATACACGGGATTGACTGTGTCGGTTGGAAAGGAACGACCTGGTTGGAAGAAAACGCCACAACCGAGGGGCGGGCGCCCTACTACAACGTTCTCAATGAACGTGTACAAACCGAACTCGCTATGCTTGCCACAGATCTTGCCGACCGCTACAGCCGGCATCCTTCATTTGCCGGGGTTGGGTTTAAGGTCTCTGGCGAAGGCTATGGTATTTTGCCTGAGTTGGATTGGGCAATCGACGATGCGACAATCGCTGCCTTTTCCAGAGACACTGGGGTAAATGTTTTGTTTGAAGACGACCGGCGATTCCGACGGCGTGCCGATCAATTGCTTGGCCCTGATCGCGGGTCTTGGCAGGAGTGGCGAACTCAAAAACTCACTGGCATGTACACCCAGATTGCCGAGGAATTGGCTGCAGCAAGGGGCGATTTGCGTCTCTTTCTGACGACCGAGGATTTGTTCGCAGGGACCCAACTTCAGAAACAACTTCGCATCGCGATCTCCAAGCCGCTGAACTTGACCTATGTGCTGGCAGAGCACGGGCTGGATTTGGCCCGCCTGAATCAAAACCCTGATATTGTGGCCCTCTCCCCATCGCGTTTGGGGGCGAACGATGTGTTTTCGCGGCGGGCCCTCGATTTGCGATTCAATGCTGCAGCCGAGGAAGGTGAACTCATTCAATTGTCCCGGCGTTCGGCGCTGCTCGCGCACCATGAATCGCGAGCACTTCGATTGAATTCGTATGATGAGCGAAGTCCTTTTGGGGCCGGCAGCACGCAGCTGAATCTTGCGTTTCAGCCTTTGCCCGTCGGCGAAGAACAGCGACGTCAACTGGTAAGCGCTTTGGCCCGCGGCGATGCTCAGATCTATGTTGAAGGCGGAAAGAACCTCTCCTTTGGACGGCTAAGTGAAACCCAGAACTTGCTCAAGACTTTGCAGCACTTGCCAGCCGTCGAGACCTTGGACCGTAGCGAATCGGTACAGCCTTTGGTATTGCGAGTTTATCGATCGGCGGAAACGGTGACGGTGCTGCTGATCAATGAATCTCCCTGGCCTACCCGAGTGCAACTACCACTGAGTTCGGCGCAACCGTGCACCTGGCAAAAGCTGGGATCCCATGCATCCGAGACTCCTGAGGAGCAATCAGGCACTTTGGCGGCTGCCGATCAAGACTGGCATATTGATATGAAGCCTTTTGATTTGCAGGCATGGGCATTTGCAACTAGCGAGCTTCAAGTGGGGCAACTTAAGGTTTCGTTGGATTCCTCGGCCGAAGAAGACCTTCGTCAACGCATCGACGCGGTGGAATCGCGAACCGGCAATCTCGACATTCGCAGACGCTATCCGCAACTCCAGAATCCAGGTTTTGAGCTCGAGACCGAAGGCGTCGCTATCGTCGGCTGGCAGCCACTGTTAGGCTCTCACGGAGAGGCAGAGGTTGTCAGTAGCGACGCTCATTCAGGAAGCCGTGCTTTGCGAATTCACAGCGAAGACGAGGCCGGTGCGGCGGTACAGAGCAGTCTCTTTCCGATGCCCGAGACAGGGCAACTGATGCTGAGCGGTTTGGTTCGAGGTGTTGCAGTTACTCCTGAGGCTCGCTTGCACATTATTCTCGAAGATGCCGAGAATGGCCGAACTTACCGCCAATATGCGGTCTTGGGTGGCGCACGCGCGATAGACGAAGCCTGGTCGCGATTTGAGTTCCCTGTGGACGAGATACCGTTTGCAACCGCCGGCCAGATGCGAGTGCAGTTTCACCTCATAGGTAAAGCGGAGGTATTGCTTGACGATATTGAGTTGTACGACCTGCAATTTGACAAGCTACAGCGGGGCGCGCTGGTGAAGGGAGTCTATGCGGCCAAGACGGCGCTTGACGAAGGGCAAGTGATCGATTGTCTCCATCTGGTTGAGCAGTACTGGTCGCGGTACCTGATCGAGTATGTGCCGGCAGTGGAAGCCAAGGTCTTACGAGAAGCAAAACAACCAGCGCGAATTGAAGCTTCGGAAGGCGAAGCGGGCAGCCAAGGAATAGGCGATCGTTTTCGTGGTTGGGTGCCCAAACTTTGGCGTTAGAGCGACGAGTTTAGCCGGAAGTCAGGTGGCTACCGATAGATACGGGGTTTGGCTCTTCGACTAGCGGATAGACTCCAGGGCCATCCTTGGAATACCACTTTTCGAGGACTTGGCGCCACGCACCTGGCGCATTGACCTGACAAAAGTCGTCGCGAACCTCTTCGCATTTAGGGTGCAGACGCGAATACTTGATGCCAAACTTGCGCATCGTCGGTACGCAACGCTCAGCTCCGTAAAACTCTTCGGCGAGAGAATAATGCTCGGCGATCACGTCGCGCTGTTGAAAGAGCGAAGGCGGATCAGGCATCGGCAAACCAGCGGCCAAAGCACGCGCCTGCTGAAACACCCAGGGATTGCCAATAGCGCCGCGAGCGACGGTCACGCCATCGACCCCGGTGAAGTGGAGCATGTCGAGGCAGGCTTGCGCGTCGAACAGATCTCCGCTGCCAAGCACGGTGCGACCGCCGGCGTGTTGTTTGAGCTTGCGAAGGAAATCCCAGCAGGAAGGCCCATTGTAGCGTTGTTTTACCGTCCGTCCGTGGACAGTCACCGCAGCAACTCCCAGCTGGTAGGCGCCGTCGAAGATCTCGAAAAACCTATCCAGGCTCTGCTGGCTATCGTCCAGACCTCGACGCATTTTTAAGGTCACTGGGATGTGCGCCGACACCGCCTCGCGAACACGAGCCACGATCTCGAGCGCCACCTTGGGCTGGCCCAGATGAAACCCCCCTCGACAGCGTCCTAGAACCTTCTTCACAGGACAACCGAAGTTAATGTCAATGACGTCAAATCCACGTTGTACGAGTCGCTGGGCAGCTGGTCCAAATTGAGCGGGATCTGCCCCCATCAGCTGGCCGCCAACCGGGTGTTCGTCATCGGCAACGTGCAAGAAGTGATGATTCTTCCGACGGTCTCGCACCTGCAACACAAACTTGTCTAGCATCACCTCGCACAGCGTATAGGAAGCTCCCAGGCGCCGGGAGACAAGCCGCATCGCGGTGTCGCTGTAGCCGCTAAGCGCAGCCTGCACGACGGGAAAGTCGAGCTCGATCGGACCGATGCGGAGCGGTTGGGTCGAGGTGATCATTCGCTGAATTGACGGTAGGAACTATCGGACAAACTCTATTCTCATTCTCGATGGAGAGAATCGGGAGTCAACCGCCGCGCAGGGCAGAATTGATTTCATCTATTACTTGAGAATCAGCCTCAAGACTTAGTCGAACTCGTAAAGCCTTTTCGCCGGCGGGATGCTTCAACTGGCCTATTGCCCAAGCAGACGCGCCGCGGACTAGTGGTTCTTCGTCTTGTAGCCCTGTGACAAGGGCTGGCAATGCCTCGGTCGCACGTTGGTTTCCTAGGACTATTGCCGCGTTTCGCAATAGTCCGCGGCGGTGAGCGCGCCAAAGGGGCGTGTGGCGAAATCTAGCTCGAAACTGTTGTTCGTCGAGTTCAAGCAATTCGGCCAATTCCATGGGATTCTTATCTTCACATGGGGCAAAGTCGGTCTCGGCACTGCAAGGGGCATCTCGGTTCCACGGGCAAACATCTTGGCAGACATCACATCCAAAGAGCCAATCCCCCATGCCATGACGCAAATCTAGTGGTATTGTCTCTTGCAACTCAATGGTGAGGTAGCTGATGCAGCGGGTCGCGTCGAGTACATAAGGCTGGGGAAAGGCGTCGGTGGGACAGGAGTCGAGGCAGGCGGTACAAGTACCGCAGTGATTGGCGGCGTGCGGATTATCGTAAGCCAGTGTTTGGTCTGTCAGCAACGCTGCGAGGAAAAAATAGCTGCCCGCTGATTTAGAGATCAGCAGCGTGTTCTTACCGATCCAGCCGAGACCGGCGATTTGAGCCAACTCGCGTTCGGCCAGTGGGGCCGTGTCAACAACGCCTCTGGTAAGCGACGAAGGTGCCAGTTCGCGCAAGAAATCAGCCAGCTGGTGGAGTCGTCCGCGGATGAGGTCGTGGTAATCTACCGCCCCCCAGGCGTAGCGAGCAATCCGGCCTTGACCTGCAACGGGGGCATTCGATGGCTCGGACGAGTAGTGCATGGCCACCATCACGATGCTGCGTACTCCGTCGAGCACATGGCGGGGGTGATCGTAGGCATGGCGGCGGTCGGACAAGTAGTGCATTTGGCCTGCGTAGCCAGCTTCCAGCCAGGCATCGAGCCTGGAGAGGCCAGGGGGAGCGACGGCCGGGCAGATGCCGCAATGCTGGAAACCCAGATCCTGGGCACGGCGTTTGAGCTGGTTTGAGAGGTCGTCTGGCTGCATGGCTTGATTGTAGCGAGGCGGGCGAGTCGTGACCCTGCTGTAAGGAATATGGAGAGCTTTTTGGGGCTAAAGTAAGGGGATATTCGGCCTCTGAGCCAAATCTGTTGCGAAGTGCTCTGGGCGTGATTAGCCTGGAACTAGGGGCGGCACTTGCTCGCTTGGCTGCCCACACTCCTCTCGCGCAGTGAACAACCCAGAGAATATGAGGCTTATTATGAAATCAAAACATGTTGTGGCATTAGTGTTAGGATTGGCTGGCGTGCTGGCGAGTGCCGAAGGAGCTCGGGCCCAGTGCGGCTTGAATGTTGGCGCATGTGGTATTTACGACATTGGCCGGCTTTACCGGGTGCTATCTCAGAACGTACCCTACTATGCTGCCTTTCCGCCAGTTTACTACAGTGCCCCGGTGCCACGGCCTTATGGCTATAGCCCCTTCGCGTATCCGCCAGGCGTGATGACGCCCGAAGTCGCCGAGGTAGCTCCACTGGAGATCTCGAATCCTTATTTCCCCTCTTCGACTGAAACGGCAGCAGGGGAGAGCGACAAGGTGACCGAGCTTTCGGCTCCGCAACAGCCGCTGGCAATCGTCAATCCGTTTGTGGTGACTCATTTGGCTCAGAACTCAGGACGCTAGCAGGCACATTGGTCAGTGGGCCTGTAGACCAATAGTCGAACGCCGTCGGCGGATGCATGCATTCGTCGACGGCGTTTTTCATTTGATCTTGAGTCTCTCTGGACAGACTCGGACGGTTCGCTATCATTCGCCCTTTACTCGGGTAGAAGGCCTGGGCCTGAGAATGCTCGTGCTACTTTTCAAGGGGTTGGAAAGGAATCTGCCGATGCGGTTCTTCTACTGCACCATGGCTGTTTGTTTGTTTGGCGGCTGCCAGGGAAACACCACTGCGCTGCACAATCCTTTTTTGTCACCCGATCGGGTGCCGCCGCCGGCAACCAGAATGCCAACGCCTGGCACTGCACAGCCGTATTACCCAGGAGATCCAGTTCCTGGCAATGCCGGAACTTTTCCGCCAGCCTCGTATGGCGCTCCTGCGCCGACTTATTCACCGGCGCCTGCGGCAGTGCCGCCAGGCGGTTGGGGCAGCCCTCCCCAATCGAGTATCACTCCGACGCCGGACGTCTTGCCGGCAAGTGCAGAGATACCGCTTGGCCCAGTACCGTCGAGCGGAGAGCCTGCGATTCAGGTGAGCGTCGACCAGCAGAACATGCGTTTTGGCCAGTCGCTGCCAGGGCTTGCCAGTCACGATGCCTGGAGTCAGCCCCAGCCTCAAGTGGCTCTTCCAGCGTCGTATCAGCAACAGCCAGGTGCGCAGCTTGCCGCGCAATCGGCCAGTTTCCAAACACCGGTTGGCGAGCCTCAGTTTGTCGGGCAGGCGCAGTTTGTTGATACACCCATCGACGAATTGCAAAAGGCCGTACGACTCCGCGAAGTGAAAACCCCTTCCAGCGGCTCAGACGGTGTCGCGTCGTCAGATGGTTTTCGTCCCCAAGGCAGTCGTTTGGTCAATCGCACCAAGGCCGAAGCGGAGAATTCGAGCGG
Organism: Planctomycetales bacterium; assembly: GCA_020427155.1. Lineage (GTDB taxonomy): Bacteria > Planctomycetota > Planctomycetia > Pirellulales > Lacipirellulaceae > Bythopirellula. The sequence continues at coordinate 25,440 of JAGQOW010000053.1, forward strand.
CAACACATCGATACAAGCAGCAGTAGCGCCCCTGGAGTTCGGTCCGATGAGGGAAGACGCCCAAAGGTTTGGCTTCGATCCTCAGTACCATTGGCTTCGAGGGCAGTTGCAGTATTCTCAGGCGACCAGCGCGTGGCATTTGAGGTACATACCTGTTCAGGGTGGGGTCGATCAATTCGGGGGGCAATTACTGATCGACAACCCACATCTGCTGGGCGGTTTGCAGGCAGGCGATTATGTTCAAGTGCAAGGGCAGTTACTTGCCCGGCCCAATGGGACAGGCCAATCCGAAGCGGTCTACACGGTTGCGATCGTTCAACGGCAGCGGGTGCAATAGATTTTCTTGAGCCGACTGGTAAGATGACAATTTCGGCTGGTGGTTGATGCCGGCCTTTCAGTGGCAGTGGCGAATCGGTAGACCAGCGTGTCGAGACTTCCTAGTGGAATGGGACGCAACGTGCGGGCGGCTTTGGGTAACCCCCTTGCTCGCTGCGCAGGTTATTTACCCGCCATTGCCGCTTTGGAAGCGGATCTTAAGGAACTGCCCGATCTCGCTTTGAAGAAATCCAGCCTGGGGCTTCGCTATCGAGCACGTAGCGGAGAGCCGCTCGACAAGCTCTTGGTCGAAGCCTTTGCGCTGGTACGCGAGGCCGGTCGCCGAAGTCTGGGGATGCGGCACTTCGACGTTCAGGTGCTTGGCGGCGCTGCGATGCATCATCGCTCGATCGTCGAGATGCAGACAGGCGAAGGCAAGACCCTGACTGCGACGTTGCCGCTCTACTTGGCGGCGCTCGAGGGAAAGGGCGCCCACCTGGCCACAGTCAATGATTACCTGGCCCGACGCGATGCCGAGTGGATGAAGCCGCTATATGCCGCTTTGGGGATGAGCGTTGGAATCATCCAGGCTCAGCAGCCACAGCCCGAGCGGCGCAAGGCCTACACTTGCGATATTACCTATGGAACGGCCAACGAAATGGGATTCGATTTCCTGCGCGATCGCCTACTCAATCGTGGCAAAGGAGAAGGCAATCGAGACTTATTTGGACTGATGCTCGGCGGCACGAATAATGGGGCTCATGACCAACCTGTGCAGCGCGGCTTGCATTATATGCTGGTAGACGAAGCTGACAGTATTCTGATTGACGAAGCGCGTACGCCGCTGATTATCAGCGCCTTGCCAGGCGAGGACGAGAAGATTGCTGCCGAAGCCTACCACTGGGCTGCGGAGAATCACGAGTCATTTGTAGAAGACGAACACTACGACTACGACCACGACGACCGCACGGTGGAATTAACACTTGCAGGCAGGCAATTGGTGCGCGGATTGCCAAAGCCTAGCGCAATGGACCGTCTGCCGCTGTCGACGATTTATGAATACATCCAGCGAGCGATCAAAGTCAGTCGAGAGATGTTCCTGGATCGCCAGTATGTTGTCCGCGATGGCGAGATAGTGATTGTCGACGAGTTTACCGGCCGACTGGCGGAAGGTCGCAAGTGGCGGGCTGGGATTCATCAGGCGGTCGAAGCCCAAGAAAAAGTGGAGATCACTTTTGCCACCAACCAGGCGGCGCGGATCACCATCCAAGACTTGTTCTTACGCTACGAGCGCCTCTCGGGCATGACCGGTACGGCTTCAACGAGCCGTGGCGAGCTCAAGAAGATCTATCAGGTCCACGTCTTGCCGATTCCCACGAACAAACCGCCGATTCGCCAGCAATTGCCGACGTCGGTGTACGGCACGAGCGAACAGAAATGGGCCGCGGTGGTTGAAGATGTTGTAGAACAGCACGCGAAGCACAGGCCGGTATTAATCGGAACGCGCTCGATCGACAAGAGCGAACACCTGGCTAAGCTCCTGTCATCTCATGGGCTGACGCCCGTGATTCTCAACGCGCGTCACATTGCCAAAGAAGCTGAAATCGTGGAGCAGGCGGGGCGGAAAGGAAAGATCACCGTGGCTACGAATATGGCTGGCCGCGGTACCGATATAAAACTTGGCGAAGGGGTGCCCGAGATAGGCGGCATGCACGTCATTTGTACCGAGCTGCATGAGGCCCAGCGCATCGATCGCCAACTTATCGGTCGTTGCGGTCGGCAGGGAGACCCGGGAACCTATCGCCAGTTCTTAGCCCTGGACGACGAGATACTGGAAGTCGGCTATGGCCCCAAAAAGTACGCGAAGCTCGTTGCCAAAGGGCTGAAATCCAAGGGGGCACTTCGCGGCCTGGAGACGCTCTTCAAAAAAGCCCAGCGCCGCGTCGAGCGACGGCATTTTCGCGATCGTAAAGTTCTGCTGTATCACGAAAAGGAACGGCAGAAGACTCAACGGCAGATGGGCCAAGATCCATATCTCGACACACCGGGCTAATCGTCCGATCGATTCAATATGGCTATTCAGCTTCGATCGTGACAATCACGCACTTGAAAGCTGGCGTCTTGCTTGCCGGATCGACTTGTCGGCTTACCAGCACGTTGGCCTCGGGGAAATACATAGCTGCGTTGCCAGGGCGAATCTCTGCGAACGGGTGGAGGCGGAGGTTGTGCATGGAACCTGCCGGGCCATGGATGGAGACTTTCGCAGATGGGTTGAGCTTGAGACGGGCAATATCGTCAGGGTGAATCAGCACTACATCGCGACGTTCGACACCACGGTAGAGATCATATTCTTCGTAGACGACGGTGTTGAACTGTCCCTCGCTGCGAATGGTCATCAGGCGCAATTGATTCGCACCAAGTCCCACAAGCTCGGGGAGTTGGTGCGTGTGTAGCTGCGCGCGGCCGTCGACGGTCGCAAATTGCGGTTGGTGGAATGTGCGTCCTCCGATTTGGAATTCCTCTTTGGTGCTATCAATTGCCGCCATCTTCTCAAAGCCAGGCACAATCGCCGCAATTGCCTCGCGAATTCGATTTGTGTCCTGCATCGATTTCCAATCGATAGGCGAGGATTGAGGAATCAGCGGCGAGCGGTCATTGGAAATCTCGTCACAGGATCTTGTCCCCTGATTCCGGACTTTTTCCCCCAACACTTTTTCTGCGATAGTTGCGACGACCTCGACCTCGCTTCGCGGGCCTGCCAATCGGCGCGGCCCACCGTCGCTGAGCCGGACTAGGTTGAACATCGATTCTTGCGTGGTTGGCTGAGGTTCTTCGTCGCGAGCAAGGACCGGCAAGATGATCGTTTCCCGGGCCAGGCCATAAGCATGGCCCGTGTTGAGCGTCGTGCTCAGGTAGACGACCATGTCGAGATTGCTGAGCGCCTGCTGCGCAAAGCCGGCGTCGGGGTTCGAGCCATAGAGATTTCCACCCAAACAGAGCCCGAACTTCAGTTCACCGTTGGCAGCTCCTTCCATGCACTGCATCGTATCTCGGCCTGCGGTATTAGGGAGCGAGACTCGGAAGTGGTCCTGCAGCCGGTCAAAGATCGCCTCTTTGAGCTTGGGGGTCACGCCGACCGAGCCAATACCTTGGACATTCGAGTGTCCTCGAATCGGCATCAGGCCGGCGCCGGGGCGGCCCACCATACCGCGTAGCAGAGCCAGGTTGCCGATCGCTTGCACGTTTTGCACGCCATGGGAATGGTGAGTAATACCCATGGTCCAGCTAAATACCGCGTTGTTCGAGAGTGCATACATCTCAGCGATCATATCGATCTGGTCCTTCGACACGCCGCTTTTTGCAACGATCTCATCCCATGAATACGACGCCAACTGTTCAGCCAATTGTGGCCAGCCGCTGCAGGCGGTTTCGAGAAACGCCTGTTCGTGTTGGCCCAACTCAACCGTGCGTTTGGCGATGCCGGACAGAAGCGCAAGGTCGCCACCGATGTGGGGCTGGACGTAAAGACTGGCAATCTTGCTGCCAAAGAACAGACTCCTGAAATCGCTGGGGACGCTGAAATTGACAAGCCCTGTTTCGACGATGGGATTGATGACGATGACATGACCGCCGCGACGACGAACCTGCATCAGAGTTCGCATCAGACGCGGGTGATTGCTGGCTGGATTGCCGCCAACTACGAACACTAAATCTGCCTGGTCAAGATCTTCTAACACGATCGTGGCGGTGCCGCTGCCCGTGATGCTCGACAATCCGACACCGCTTGCCTGGTGGCAGTAATAGCTGCAATTGTTGACGTTATTGGTGCCGTAGAGGCGAGCAAACATCTGCAGCAGGAAACCAGCTTCGTTGCTGCTGCGACCGCTGAAGTACCAAAACGTTTCGTCTGCCGAAAGCTCGCTGAGCTTCAGCGCGATTCGCTGATAGGCGTCGTCCCAAGAAATGGGTTGGAACCGTTGCAACTGCGGCGTGTAGAGCACCGGCTGTGAGAGTCGCCCGCAATTCTCCAATTCGCGAGGCGAGAGTCGCTGCAGCGCTTCCACCGAGTAACGTGCCCAGAACTCCGGCGAGACGGCGCCTTGCATGTCGGCGACCATCGCCTGTAACGATTTCTTACAGACTTCAGGAAAATGCCCCGACTCGTTGACCATGCCGCCGCGTTGGCCGCCCATGCCGAGAGCGCAGGTCTTGCAGGCGTTCTTCGATCGCATGGCCCGCCATAGCTTCAGCACTCCGCCAGCTTCGCTGGCTTTTTGAAATGTGTAGGCAATCGCCGGCCAACCACCACCCTTGCGGACTTTTTTCATGGGAAAAAACTATCGAACAGGCTTGCCGGAGAACCAACAGTGAGGGCATCCGGCGCGGGAATTGTGTCTGGTGAACACTAACAATATAAGATAGGTTAGCACTCACTATAACCAGTCCATTCCTGCATCCGAAGTACATTCGCGAAATTGGATAGCACTACGAGATGATCTATTTGCACAATTTGAGAACGTTAGGTCGCTACTTCAATTGCCTGACGATGCTGTATGTTCTATTGGCGTCAAGCGCTTGTCCCCAGAACGTGCATGCCGCCGAAACATTTGATGTTGCTCTAGAGCGTTTGAGGTCAGTGAGCGAAGGATCGGGCAGCCAGTCGTCGGTCAAGGCCAATTGGGACGTCGTGTCTGGCGCTGACGTTGCTCAGCTGATCACCATCTTGGAAGCAATGAAAGACGTCGGCCCCTTAGCCGAGAATTGGCTCAGGGCGGCGGTAGACAAGATTG
>JAGQOW010000547.1 GCA_020427155.1 Planctomycetales bacterium
TGAGCCAGCTCCATGATTTCATCATCGTTTAATTCATCCAGATTGACACGTTCCTTATCGATGTTGTAAATCTTGGTTAGGAATTCACGCAAATTATTTGCTTTTTCATTCTTTTCTAGCATCTCAGTAATTTTATCGCCTAAACCTCTGGCAGCCCATCCCAAATGAACCTCAAGTACCTGACCGATGTTCATACGCGAAGGTACACCCAGTGGATTCAGAACGATATCAACCGGTCTTCCGTTTTTATCAAATGGCATGTCTTCCTCAGGCACAACCATTGAAATCACACCTTTGTTTCCATGACGACCCGCCATTTTATCACCTGGTTGAATTCGACGTTTAACCGCCAAATAAACCTTAACCATTTTCAAAACACCCGGAGCCAAGTCATCACCTGAAGTGATTTTCTTCTTCTTGTCTTCAAAACGCTCGTCAAACAGTTTTCTTTGACGTTCGACCTGATCCGCCATTTGGTCGATTTGCTCAGAAACTTTAGCGTCACTGACTTTTACATCAAACCATTCGGATTCGTCCAAACCATTCAAGTAGTCTTCTGTAACTTCAGCTCCTTTTTTCAAACCCGGAGCTTTAACAACTTTTTGCCCAACAAG
>JAGQOW010000548.1 GCA_020427155.1 Planctomycetales bacterium
AAGCAAACGAAATCGTTGCCGCCAGAGAACAAACGCTTCACCAAGCATGGCAAAAGAATCCAGAACGCTTTGTACATGGCATCCCAACACCGGAAAGTCTTCCCAAAGCAGCTTGGATCAACGCGCCCAAACGAAATGATGAAATGAAAGACGAAGCCCCAAAAGCAAATTGCCCAGGGGCTCCTGAAGAAACGTCTTTGACGCACCCTCGATCCGGCTATCCCTTGGATGGTTGCGTCCCCGCAGAGCCATCTTCCGTTTCGCCGGACAACGAGAACATATATCCAATCGAATCTTTGAACACCCGAGCCATGCCTAAAAAAATCCCGGGGGTTCGGGGGCTGGCCCCCGAGCTGTGTGGCGCGGAAACCTAAACACTTAAAAAAGTTGTCTCACTGTCGTTGACACATTCCGCACCCCTTTGAATTCTTGCACCAAACCTATCCCTCTGTCCGGTTCATCTAATCGGTTATGATTCGCGCGCCACGTAGAATACCCTCACAATTTGTACATGCAGGAAATGGTAGCCCCTGGTTCTGGGATCCTTGCGTTTTATAGGTTGCAACGTAAAGGTTTTCGAAAAGGGATTCGTCAACCGAACCCTTACCCAGTTT
>JAGQOW010000549.1 GCA_020427155.1 Planctomycetales bacterium
CTTTGATCATCATTCGGGCATCAAAGACGCCTGACCCCTTTGATGTTCCTGACCCCTTTGATGTTCCCCTTGTGTTTTTCGCATCAAGACTTATGTTGATCTCCTGAAATCATTGTCAGCGTGAGTGTGACCGGAGTTCCGCGCTATGCGCAGAGGGTTTGATTTTTGTGATTTGGTTTGGATCTGTGTTGATGGAACTGTTCCCAGTAGCCTGAGGCACGCAGGCAGCGGAGGTGGAGGAGTTGGCGTGCTCCTTCGCAGGTCCATTTCATGCCGCTGCGTTCCATGCGGTCTTTGACGATGTGTCGGCAGGCGCCTTCAATGACGCCGGTGGCGATCGGGTAGCCGCGGGCGAGGTATTCGTTGTATTTCATTCGTTCGCGATGGCCGGTGAAGTATCCGCAGACGCGGTCAGCGTCGTCTCGTTTCGTCCCCGTCAGTTTGTGAAAGGTGGCTCGATATCGCAGACTGCGGATGACCGAATCCACGTTGCCTTCGAGGATTCTGCGCAGCGTTTCCATGGCGAATGCTTCCTGGTCGCGTCGGTAAGCATGAAACGCTTTGGCTGCTGTCCACACATAGCCGGCCACGTGCAGCAGATCGAGAATGTCGAC
>JAGQOW010000550.1 GCA_020427155.1 Planctomycetales bacterium
TAGAGAAATCTAATTGTCTACTTCGCTCCAAGGAGACATCAAGAGGGGCAGGCGTCGTTGATTATCAGTTTTGTGACGGCGTCCTATCCACAAATGCGGGTTAGAATTAGATGTTACCTTCGCGTGGATATCGGGCGTTGCGTATGACTTGCTGATCGAAGGGATGGAACTGATCCGCTCGATGAAGCTCTGGAAGTAGGTATCGGCGTTGTACAACGAGAACTCGCCTGCCCCAACCAGTTGGCTTTACGAAGTTTCCAGTGTAGCCGAATGAGCTTGTCGCCGATCCGCCCGCCATGCTCTTCGACAAACTTTCTGCTCTTCACGAAGATGCTCGCTGAACTGCGGCTGGTATCGTAGACGCACCCCTTGGACGGCACGAGCACTCGACCGCAACGCGGCCACGCAGCGATGGCGAGTGCCGAGTTGGTCAAGCAACGGTGCGACTCTGTCGATTCGATGACGTTATCGAGGTGGTTGGTTTGGACGGCCCTTCTGCTCCTTGGCTGAGCCGCAGATTATGTGAATGCCTATCTCATTTCCGGCGGATCGAGTGGACCCATGAGTTGGTGGTTCTTTGGGCTGATGCCGCACGCCTTGGTTCCTGACGCTG
>JAGQOW010000551.1 GCA_020427155.1 Planctomycetales bacterium
CGTCGAAATGCGTCCTGTCAGCAGCACAATTGAGGTCTGGCTTAGCGACGTCGAGGACATCGGCACGTCTGAGCATTTGGATCTATATGGTTTTCCGCAACTTGATCCCAACTTGGCGGAGGAGCCTGATGCCACATTTCAGGATCCTCGTGCTGCAATTGCATACGCCGCGTCATCGTTGCAGACGGATAACGCTAGGTGGGTAAATCAGTTCGTGGCGCAAGATGAATATCTTGATTATATTCAGCAGGGCAGGCCCCAAGTCTGGCAACCCGGAGGCTAACTGGGCGTTCAACGCGACCGCCGTGTGTTGCCGCCAAAATCCGGCCGCTTCGCGCGGCGCGTTAACTTCGGTGTTGGGCCGCATCAAATGAAGAATCGTGCGGAAATTTTCATCAGCGCGGCTGGATTGTTTCTGCTGGTTGCAATTTCTGTTGCTCGTCAAGCAATGAAGCTAAGTGAGAGCGGCAGGTTTCCATTCTTCTCTATGGCGACACTTGAGGGTATATGGCCGTATCTCGCCATCATGATCGCCGCGCTCGCACTGACGTTCTTCGTAAAGAACAAGGAATAGTCGAATCTAAGCCCGGGCAGTGCGATAATATTATGGGA
>JAGQOW010000552.1 GCA_020427155.1 Planctomycetales bacterium
CGCAGTTGCTCTTGAGTTGAAGTGGTGCCTCACTGATTCCGGTCGATGTATTGAAAACAACTTCCAACGCATCCATCGTGAGCTCGCCGCCAACAACAATGGTAGGGCGTTTCACACGCACCCATCGTTTGTCGATGCGACTCTGGCTCAGCAATCCGGGCCCATCGTTCTGTGGTGCTTCCTCGTGGCACATCGGATCGAACAGACGCAATATCTCTCCATCAATCCCGATCGCCCGCGGTATCCAGATGTATTCACCGAACGCTTTCGTAACGCGTTCGGCGATGCTCGTCTTGCCGTTACCCGGTGCTCCAAACAGAAACAACCCACGTCCTGAATTTATGGCCGGACCAAGCCGCTCGAGCATGTGTTCGTTGATCAACAGGTCCGAGAACGCATCCTTCAAGTCTTGGACCGACGGGTGTTGAGTTCCCAGAGACTGGGCTTTAACGCTCGCCAGATAGTCCTGAAGCGCTACCGGAGCCGCGCCAAAATAAGAACAATGCTCTGCGAGTCGCCGCGCTCGTTCACGTCCGATATCGGGCAACTGATAGATATAGTCGTTCATCGGGGCCGAGCCGCGATAGACAAGTAACTGCTCGTTCTTCAAT
>JAGQOW010000553.1 GCA_020427155.1 Planctomycetales bacterium
CACGACGATTGTCCTCGTAGGAAATCAGGAGTTTTTGGGCCAGGATCTCTTGCGAAAGTACGCGCCCTTTGCCCTGCTTGGTCACGACCCATTTGCCGACCTTGGGCAACTCCTTGCGATACGATTCGTAAGTCTCGTATTCGTACCGCAAACAGCACTTCAGACGCCCGCAGCGTCCTGAGATCTTGGTCGGATCGAGAGTTGCCTTCTGCGCCTTCACCATCTTCATTGAGACGGGCGGCATTTCTTGAAGATGCGTATTGCAGCATACGGGCTTTCCGCAATCGCCGTAGTCGGCCAGCAGCTTGGCTTCGTCGCGAATCCCCAGCTGACGCATTTCCACTCGAGAGCCGAAATGCTTGGTCAGCGTTTTTACCAGTTCGCGGAAATCGACCCGGGATTCGGACAGGTAGTAGATGACAATGCGTTCGCCACCGAACACTTTTTCGACATCAACCACCTGCATCGGCAAACCCGATTCGGAAATCAGGCGTTTGCTGTCTGCGAAAATTGTCTGTTCGGCCTGATGGACCTCATCCCGCATCCGTTCGTCTTCTGGAGTTGCCAGCCGCAGGATCTTTCCGACAACGTCGCTCTTGCCCAGGTATTCG
>JAGQOW010000554.1 GCA_020427155.1 Planctomycetales bacterium
AGATTGTTGCGTACCACCCGAGAGCGATTATCGTGATTGGCCGGTCGCATGAATGGAGCGCCAATGAACTGCGGGCGCTACATGGCCTAAATCATCGTCTTAGTAGTGTGACCGTGATGACCTATGATCAGCTACTAGCTCAAGGTGAACGGTTACTCAACATCGTAGCTCCTTCTGAAGAAGGTAACGTGCCGGAGCCAGATCCTTGGGATGACGATATTCCCTTTTGAATCTGCCCTCTAACATTCCGCTGGAGTCCGACGCTTGACCGCTCCACTCCCTTCGCTGCCGCTCCGGTCGGTCGCCGTCAAGCGCGGCTCAGCGGAGCGTTAGCCAGCACAGGAGAAGTTGTGCGCATCATCGGCAATCAAGAACTCGACGTGAACGAGCCACTATGGCGGTATTTCAGAACAGAAAGGTTCTTGGAACTGCTGGAGTCCAACCATCTCTACTTCGCGTCCGCTCGGCAGTTCGAGGACCAGGACCCCTTCGAAGGGGCAGTGGCTGTGCTCCCGCCCGGCTTTCCCGTTGACCCTCGCTATACGGAACTCGAGCACGGCGAGAGAGCGTTCGAAGAGCTCCGGCGTCTTACGAAGGTCAGTTGCTGGCA
>JAGQOW010000555.1 GCA_020427155.1 Planctomycetales bacterium
TTCTACGACGCGCAGGACTCCGACGAGCAGCGTGCTGCGCAGATGCTCTCGCTGATCGCGGAACTGTACGCCGTCGAACGCGAAGCGAAGGATGCGGATGATGCGACCAGATTCGCGCTACGCCAAGAGCGGAGCGTGCCGATACTCGATCGCATCAAGACTTGGCTCGACGCCGAGTCCCGGCGCGCCGGGATACTGCCTCGCAGCCCGATGGCCACGGCCATCACCTACGCTCAGAACCAGTGGCAGGCGCTCTGTACGTACGCCACCTACGGCTTTCTGAGCATCGACAACAACGCCAGCGAGCGGGCGCTCAAGCGGGTGGCCATCGGCAGAAAGAACTGGCTGTTCGCGGGCAACGACGCGGCGGCTGAGAATCACGCTCGGCTCTGGTCGCTGATCGCCAGTTGCGAGCGCCACAAGGTCGATCCGCAACAGTATCTGACCAGCGTGTTGGCGAAGATCGGAACCACGCCGCGTGAAGAGCTTAGCCAGTTCCTGCCGGACGCATGGAAGGCCGAGGATCAGGCCGAGCCTATCGAGACGGAAGCTTGCTGAGCAATCCGTCCATCTCTTTGAGCTTCCGTTGGCCCTCTAAGTCGCGTCCC
>JAGQOW010000556.1 GCA_020427155.1 Planctomycetales bacterium
CGAGGTCGGCAAGAGACAAGCCTGATCCAAGAATTTTTCCCTTGAGCTGTGCGATCTCCTGCTCCCCGATGAGGGGATGATCCACGGCGGGAACCGGGTCCTGCCACAACTGCGGCTCTGCCACCCACGGGCCGAGCAGTCGCGAGACAGGCCCCATGTCACGATGAATTAATTTGTACCACGCCTTGGCAAACGCCGTATTCAACTCATCGGGGTGTTCATAAAAGCGTTTGGAAATGGGCCCGTAGACGGGGTCCATCTTGAGTGCCAGGTCCGTGGTGAACATCATCGGGGCGTGCTTCTTGGACGGATCGTGCGCATCCGGTACCGTCCCCGCCCCGGCTTTATTTTTGGGCGTCCACTGCCACGCCCCGCCCGGCCCCTTAACCAGTTCCCAGTCATAGCCGTAGAGGTTGGTGAAATAGCCGTTGGACCATTGCACCGGGGTGAACGTCCACGCCCCTTCCAGGCCGCTGGTAATCGTGTCGCCGCCCTTGCCTGTTTGATAGGTATTCTTCCAGCCCAGTCCCTGCTCTTCGAGCCCGGCCGCTTCCGGTTCCGGCCCCACATACTTGCCGGGGTTGGCGGCGCCGTGGGCTTTGCCCAG
>JAGQOW010000054.1 GCA_020427155.1 Planctomycetales bacterium
CTTCGCTCACATCGATCATCGGACCGATAAAAGTGGTTTCGTCCTTCGGATCGCCAACGACTAGTTCCTTGGTCGCGGCAACGAGCCGTTCCTTCAACGCATCGTAAATCGATTCGTGGACAATAATCCGCTGTACGCCGATGCAACTCTGCCCCGATTGGTAAAACGCCCCGATAACGAGCCGGCTGGTCACGTCTTCGAGATCAGCATCGCCATCTACGACACATGCCGCATTGCCGCCCAACTCCAGCACGACTTTCTTCTTGCCAGCCCTTGCTTTCAGATCCCAGCCAACTTCGGGCGAACCGGTAAAACTCAGCAGCTTCAACCGCTCGTCGGTTGTAAACAAATCGGCCCCGTCACGGCGACAAGGCAGAATCGAAAAAGCGCCTCTTGGCAGATCGGTTTCGGCAAGTACGGCACCGATCGCAAGTGCACCGACGGGGGTTCGACTCGCGGGCTTCAGCACAAACGGGCAACCCGCAGCGATTGCTGGAGCGATTTTGTGAGCCGCCAGATTGAGTGGAAAATTGAATGGGGAAATGAACGAACAGGGCCCGACAGGTACGCGCTGAAACATACCTCGATAACCGCGCGCTCGTGGCGAGATTTCCAAGTTCATTACTTCTCCGCCGATTCGAACCGACTCTTCGGCGGCGATGCGAAACGTGTCAATCAGTCGCGACACTTCGCCTCGACTGTCTCTAATCGGCTTTCCCGCCTCAACACACAGCGAGTACGCCAACTCCTCGCTCCGCTCGGAGAAACGTTGCACACAGTGAGTGAGTATTGCCTGTCGCTCGTAGGGGGCCAGGCGACGCATCGGCTCGGCTGCCTCGACGGCTGCCGCGATGGCCCGGTCGATTGTTGCCGCATCGGCCAAGGCAACTCGCGTGACTGTTTCTCCCGTGTATTTATCTGTCACCACCAGATCGGCATTGGGGGTCAATGCCTCGTTTGCCAGGTAGAATGGATAGCTTTCCTGAAACATAACTCCGCTCAATTTCGTTCGCGCGTCGGGTTGCCGATTCAGCGACTATCTTACTGTTACCTAACGACTCCACTGAAGCCACTTTTTGAACAGAGATTTCACCACGGGCGTAAGTCTCGTTCGGTTATACTGATCTCCGACTCGTCGAATGGCTTCGGCCTGCGTAGGGTATGGGTGGATCGTATTGGCGACCTTCTTAAGCCCCAGGCCACTAGTCATGGCCAAAGTAATCTCCGAGATCAGGTCGCCCGCATTGGCGGCGACTATCGTAGCGCCAACGATCTGGTCGCTACCGGCCTTCACATGCACTCTTACAAACCCGTCGGCATGTCCCTCCAGAATTGCTCGATCGACTTCTTTGAACTCCTGGGTATAGGTTTCGATAGCAATTCCCTGTTCTGATGCTTCCTGAGTTGAAAGCCCTACGTGAGCTACTTCGGGAGACGTGTATGTCGACCAGGGAATTGTAAGCGAGCTGGCTTTCGCTCGCCCCTTGAACAGAGCATTTTGGATGACTGTTCGGGCCATGAAGTCGGCCGCATGAGTAAATTTGTATCGCGAGCAAATGTCTCCCGCCGCAAAGACGTTGGGATTGGTCGTCTGTAGCCGATCGTTTACCTGAACTCCCTGGCTGTCAAATCGTACGCCAGCCGCTTCCAGTCCCAGCGATTCGACGTTGGGAGCACGGCCCGTAGCTACCAGCAGTTTGTCGACCACTTCGTCGTACCGTTGGTCATGCGATGCGAGCGTCATTCGCACTTGTCCTCGCTCGCTCCGTTGGAGTTCTAGATTTTGTCCACAGCACAAAAGCTTGACGCCGTCGCGAACCATCGCCGCTTCGAGAATCGCCGCAGCTTCGCGGTCTTCGCGCGGTAGGATGCCGTGGGTGGCTTCGACAAGGAACACTTCGGAGCCAAACAAAGCAAAGGTCTGTGCCAGTTCGCAGCCGATCGGTCCAGCGCCGATGATGCCCAATCGACGTGGCAACTCGGTCAGCAAAAAAAGGGATTCATTCGTAAGATACTCCACCTGATCCAACCCCGGAATCGCCGGCGCGGCTGCCCGAGCCCCGGTGGCGATGACTGCTTTACTGAACTCCAGCCGCTGATCTCCGACTTGTACTGCCCGAGAATCAACAAACGTGCCTTGCCCCAGATAGACGTCGACACCTAGATCTCGAAATCGTGCGGCCGCATCGTTGGGGCTAATCTCCGCTCGCAATCGCCGCATCCGTTGCATCACTTGTTCGAAATCGACCGATACCCCGTCGGGGACATGGATGCCGAATTCATCAGCGTTGCGTATCTTACGAATCGTTCGAGCAGAGCCAATCAGAGCCTTGGATGGCACGCATCCCACATTCAGGCAGTCGCCACCCATGAGCTCGCGCTCGATGAGCGCAACTTTAGCGCCTAACCCGGCGGCTCCCGCGGCAGCAACTAGCCCGGCCGTACCGGCGCCGAGGACCACAAGATTGTATCGCCCTACGGGCGTCGGATTAATCCAGTCCGGCGGCCGGACGTTGGCTGCCAGCTTCAAATTGTGCTCATCTAGCGGCTGAAGTTGAATTGGAGTCGACATCAATCAGTTCTCACTGAGTAACTCGGTCGGATAGGAACGGTACTGGCAAAAAACCAAAGCGATCAGCGCTTTTCAGCGACCTTTAGCGGCTCCCTGCCCGCGATTCCATCATAAACAGGAACGTAATCTCGAATCGCTCCCTTTGCCAGTCGAGTGATATAAACCGTAACAGCCACGGTGGCAATCAGTCCGATCACTAGCATCGCCTTCTGTCCGGCTCCTCCCTCGAAGCGGCCCGCGGCCAAATCGGCGAGATTCTTGATCGCGGTTCCGAAGTAAACGTACATGATCGTCCCAGGTATCATCCCAATCCAGCTTGCAAAGAAGTAGTCGCGCGTGCGCACCTTAGTAATGCTGAACAAGTAGTTCAACACATTGAAGGGAAATGCCGGCGAGAGGCGCGTAAGTAGCACAATCTTGAAGCCAGACTGTTCGACAGCGCGATCGACAGCCGCGAACCGGGGGTATTGATTCGCCTGCTGCTGAACAAAGTCCCGGGCCAGGTTCCGTCCTACCAGAAAGGCCAGCAGAGCCCCCAAGACACTTCCTACCGAAACAGCCAGGGTCCCCACGACCAACCCAAAGGCAAAGCCTGCGCCCAAAGTAAGGATCGTCCCCGGCACCATCAGCACCGTTGCCGCGATATAGACCACCGCCAGCAGCACAGGTCCCCACATGCCCAAGGATTGAATCGACTCAAAGAAACTCCCCAGGTATTCGTTCAAGGGAAGGTACTTGAAGGACAAAGACAGGCCGGCGAGTGTCGCCACAAAAGCAATCAGCTTGACCTTGTTGCCCGTGCGAGTGCCAACAACCGGTTCAGAGCATTGGTCAGGGTCGTCGGGAGATTCCTCCAGGTCACTTCTATTGCCCATCTGAATCCTCTCGATATCTCTCCACAGCCACAACCGTCACCCCATTGTTACTGATGCGTTGAAAACGGCGAATGGGATTTCGTACCAATTGACCAAGAATCGGCACATTCGTTGCTAGTTGCCAGTCGTTGGAAACTGGGGTTAGAATGGCAGAGTCGGAACTTACGATTATCATTCTCTTTTCTCCAAGTGCGAACGTCCTATGGCCTCTGTGAGTCTCCAAGGCATTTCGAAAGTCTATCCGGGCGATGTTTATGCGGTTCGCGATTTGGACTTGGAGATTCGAAATGGCGAATTCCTCGTGCTCGTCGGTCCCTCGGGCTGCGGAAAAAGTACGACCTTGAGGATGGTTGCCGGCCTGGAGAACATCTCAAGCGGGACCCTCAAGATTGGAGATCGCGTTGTCAACGACGTGCATCCGCGGGATCGCGACATCGCCATGGTGTTCCAGAACTACGCGCTCTATCCCCACATGACGGTGTACGACAACATGGCTTTTGCGCTCAAGATGCGCAAGGTTCCCAAAGCCAAGATTGCGGAGCGAGTCAAGTGGGCTGCAGGGATGTTGGGGCTCGAGTCGTTGTTGGGTCGCAAGCCCAAGGCACTTTCGGGCGGTCAGCGGCAACGAGTCGCGTTGGGGCGCGCCATTGTGCGCCAGCCGGCCGTCTTCTTGTTCGACGAGCCGCTGTCGAATCTCGACGCCAAGCTGCGCGTCGAGACCCGGGCCGAAATCAAGCGACTGCACCGCGAGCTCGGCACGACCACCATTTACGTTACGCACGATCAAGAAGAAGCGATGACGCTCGGCGATCGCGTGGTGGTGATGTGCGACGGTTGGGTTCGTCAGGCCGACTCGCCGCTGAACACCTACCAGCATCCGGCCGATCGGTTTGTGGCGGGCTTTCTGGGAATGCCGCCGATGAATTTCATGGATGGTCAGCTGGAGCATGACGAAGGCCGTCTCTGGTTCCATGGCCGTGATGCCCGGTTGCGGCTCGACGGCGCGCCGCCGGAGTGGCTGCAAGGCGAATCGCAACGCCAGGCAGTGGCAGGTATTCGACCCGAGAGTTTTGAGTTGCTCGATGCAGGCCAGAACGGCGATGGGCGCGCCATCGAGGCGACCGTACAGGTCGTCGAACCGTTAGGGAGCACCATGGACGTCTACCTGCAGACCACGTCTGGCAGCCGGCTCGTGTGCCGAGTGCCGGCCGCTCCGCTTGAAGAAGGCAAAGCAGTTGCCGCGCGGGTATTGCCCGAGCACATTCACATCTTCGAACCAAACGAACAGGGCGACCCGAAATCGCCTACCTACTACGGTCGCAATCTGAGCGCTCTGCAAACCGCATCGGTATGAGATCGGTTTACCGACTGACTCGCATTTGAATCTGTATTGAAACTCAGACGCAATCCCTCCTTCCACCCAAGTTCCTTCACTTTCAACACGAGGATCATCATATGTCAGCAACTTGGACACGCCGTCGCTTTCTCGGCACAACCGCTGCCGCCGCAACCAGTATGTGGAGCTTGCCGCGACGAAGCCGCGCGGCCGAGTCGAAGTATCCAGGTTTCTCGATTGGCATTCAGAGCTACTCGCTACGCGGTTTTCCGGTCGAGAAGGCCATTCGCGTTGCCAGCGAGTTGGGTTTCGCTCACATGGAGTTTTACTCGGGGCACTTCAGCCACCAGGCGACTGCCGAGGAAATAACCGCGATGAAGAAGACCATGGCTGACGCCGGCATGTCGATGCTGGGGCATGGCGTGCATCCCTTTACGGCCGATCATGAGAAGAACCGACAGTTGTTCGAGTTCGCCCGAGCCGTCGGCCTGAGGTGCCTGTCGGCCGACCCCAGCCCCGACTCGTTCGAAAGCCTCGACAAGCTGGTCAAGGAGTTCGACATTCGCATAGCGATTCACAACCATGGTCCGCGGCATCGATATAACAAGGCGCTCGACGTGTTGGGCGCTTGCGAACCCTGGGACGAGCGGATCGGCGCTTGTGCCGACTTGGGGCATTTTATTCGCTCGGGCGAAGACGCGGTACAAGTGGTTCGGTTGTTGGGCAAACGGTTGTATGGCATCCACCTGAAAGATTTTGCCGAGATGAAGGACAAGACCGAGGGGGTAATTCTTGGCAAGGGGCATCTCGACGTGGAAGGGGTGTTTGCCGCGTTGGCCCAAGTGGGTTTTCCGGCCGACGGTTGCCTCTCGTTGGAGTACGAAGAGAACCCCGAGGACCCGACCGACGACATTCGCCAGTGCCTGGAGATCGCCCAGCAAGCAGCTGC
Source organism: Planctomycetales bacterium (assembly GCA_020427155.1). GTDB lineage: Bacteria > Planctomycetota > Planctomycetia > Pirellulales > Lacipirellulaceae > Bythopirellula. The sequence continues at coordinate 5,733 of JAGQOW010000054.1, forward strand.
AAAGGTGGTCGGTTAATCGCCCGAGTTTGCCGATTCATACGTCGATCGAGGCGGCTCCTTTCGATTCGCGCGGAGTATCGCCCAACTCTGTGCGGATTTGGCCGATGTCTCGCGTCAGGCTGTTGCGGACGAGCGTCAAGTCGCTGGAATGAACGATCAGGTTCATTCCCGACTTGGCCCAGCCGATCATCTCGTCCAGAATGCTGCCGGAATAGTGAATGCCGACGCCCACGCCGGCGGCGCGGCCTTTGCGAATGATCGTCTGGATCGCTTCCTCAAATCGAGGATGGGTGTATTGTTCGGGAATGCCGAGATTGATCGAAAGGTCGTGCGGCCCGATCAGCAGCGCATCGATATCGGGCACGGCGAGCAGTTGGTCGAGCGCATCGAGCGCAGGCTGGCTTTCGATGTTGACGATGCAAACTTTGTCGCGGTTGTAGTTGGCCAGGTATTCTCGCAACTCGCCGTCGGGTTGTTGGTCGCTTTGGAGAAAGCTCTCAAGCCGCTGGCCCTTGAGCGGCCGTAGCTTGACGGCGCCGCGCAATTGGCGCACTTGATGGACCGATTCCAAGTAGGGGGCCACCACCCCAGCAGCGCCGCCATCGAGCATCTGGCAGGCCCGATAAGGGTCGGGCGCCGGAATGCGGATAATCGGTGCGAGTCCGTGACCCGAGTAGGACTGGCACATCCAGGCCAACTCGGTGCGATCGAGCACGATGTGCTCGGTATCGATGAACACAAAGTCAAGCCCGGTGCTGGCGATCATCGTGGGCCATTGGGGCGCTGGCGAGATGACGCAGGTGCCGTAGACTCGCTCCCCGGTGCGCAGGGCCTGGGCTAATTCGTATCCGTTCAAAACGTATCTCCGTCAACGGGTTGCAACAGCCGGGTGGGGCGCTCATTCACGTTCGTAATTGAGGATCGCCGACTCTTCGAACTCGGCGAGCATGATCGACGAGCGATTGTTGGTCGTGTAGAGCACCAGAATCTTGCCGTCAGAGGTTTGGATCATGTACGGGTAGGCAAACGTATTGTCGCCGCCGCCGATCTCGCGCCGGTGCGGAAAGGTCTGGGCGCCGTCGGTCGAGATGGCGATCGAGAGCGGCGAGCGCCTGTACATGTGGTCGTTGTAGACGAGCACAATGTGGCCGTTTTTCAGCTTCACGACATCGACAGCGGAGTTGGGGTTTTTGAACTCGGTGTCGGTCGCATCGCTCCATTGGAAGCCGCCATCGTGCGATTCGGCGCGGAGGATGTAGCCGCTTGTCTCGGGGCCGAAGCCGCCGCCGCGTCGCATGAAGCAGACCAGGTCGTTTTCGTTCAATTGGACGACCTGTGGCTGAAGGTTGCCGTTGGGCGAGTGCATGCGGTTGGTTTCGGTCCAGACGTTGGTCTTGGGGTTGTAGCGAAGAAAGTAACTGGCGGTGTCGGCGGCGGTGCCTTCGCGGTCGTCGCCTGTTTCATAGTACATGGGCAACAGGTAGTCACCGTTCATCAGGACAATCGGCTTGCCGCGCGCCATGGTCCCTTTTTCCAGGGTGAGCATGAACGAGTCAGACCAGGTTTTGGCCCCGTCGGTCGAGACCTTGGCTTTGACGCGTGCGTCCGACCAGGTTTCGCCGAAGAGGTTGACGTAAAAGAGCCACACCATGCCATCGGGGGCTTGCCAGACAACCGGATTGCCGTCGCCGCGGAAGGGGGTATCCGCAATCGCAACGGGCGGCGACCACTTGGTCTCGTCGGGCCGGCGTCGCGAGCCGTAGACGGCCGTATCGGATTTATATTCGCCTGAGCCGCCGTAATAGGCAATGTAAAGGTCGCCGTTGTCGAGTTCGGTGATCGAGGCGGGATGCTTGTAGATGCCGGGGTGCTCGGGGCCGAAGACGCGGTGCGTCTCGACGCTCATGCTGGTGTCGATGACGATGTCTTCGGCAGTGGCAAACCTGGTGGCTGGCGCGAGTGCAAACCCAAACGCGAGTGCAAGAAGGAGCATCAGTCGAGGTGTCATATCGTGGTTCCTGCGGAGTCGAGGTGTAGGAGCTTCGTGAGCGAGTAAGGCCCCATTATGCGTAAGGCCCTATGATAATGTGGCAAGAGGCCAAATGACAGCGTGGTAGGCAGCGAAATAGGAGGCCGGACGACCCGGGCGACCCCGCTGGCAGGGATTTGTCCGGTTGGCGGGGGTCCCAACTTTTGGGACAAAACTAGGCTATTTTGTCCCGTGGACTTTGCGGTTGGGCCTGGTAGGGAAGCACTTCGAGCAAATCGCATGGAACAAAAGGGGGTGAGTTTAGGACTCTGCGCGCGGCGAGCGCGGGACAAAACTGCGGCAGGTGCAATCGGTGTGAAAAAGTCGATAGGTCAATGAGCAAACGCAACAGAGTGGTGGGGTGATTATCGCACTTCTGGAAGGGTAAGAATACGATTATTCTTGGCCGCCTAACTGGTGGTTCGGATTGAAACGCGGAGGTCGCTGAGGGTCGCAGAGAAGAGTGGGAGTGATGGAGGAATCCAAAATCGGTGCTGGCGCCTGTAGCTGGATTCACAAGAATTCAGCGGAAGTGCCATCGGCGTCTCCAACTACCTGAACTCTTGCGAGTTCAGCTACATTGGCGGGTGTCACGGTTGGGACGTCAGTCCTACCCGTGTTGCGGGCAACAAGTTCGGAGGATGGGCCGCACGAAGTAAGGCCCATCTTTCGGATAAGCCGCCATTTGCCCTGATCGATGGGCCGTCGCTTTCGCTGTGGCCCATCCTACCTACTTGCGCAGCGAAGGCAGTCGCAACCTACTGATGCACGCTGTCATACGCATTTTTCGGGCCGCGTGGCGGGTTGGCTGATTTGTTATAGTGGTTGTTTGTGGCAGGGCGATGGGTGGCTGCTGCTGGGCATCGAGCAAATCAGTTCCTTATTGAGTTGTGCGGCCATGGACGAGAGCGAGGTGGTGATTGCGAGTGTGGCGCGGACGCCGGTGGGGAGCTTTTTGGGTTCGCTGTCGAGTCTGAGCGGGCCGCAATTGGGGGCGATTGCGATTCGGGCGGCGGTCGAGCGCGCCCGGCTGGCGGCGGGCGACGTCGACGAACTGATCATGGGGCAGGTGCTTTCGTCGGGCGCAGGGCAGGCGCCGGCGCGGCAGGCGGCGCTGGGCGCAGGGCTGCCTGTGTCGGTTCCTTGCACGACGGTGGACAAGGTCTGCGGCTCGGGGCTTTACGCGGTGATGCAGGCGCGACGCGCGATCGCGCTGGGCGAGGCCAAAGTGGTAGTCGCGGGGGGCATGGAGTCGATGTCCCAGGCGCCATATCTGCTGCCCGGTGCGCGACAAGGTTATCGTATGGGGCATCAACGGGCGATCGACTCGCTGATCTACGATGGGCTGTGGGACCCGTACAACAATCAGCACATGGGCAACTTGGGTGAATTGTGTGCGCGCAAGCTGCGAATCAGCCGACAGGCGCAGGATGATTACGCGGTACGCAGCTACGAACGTGCCCAGGCGGCACAGCGGCTAGGGAAGTTTGCCGAGGAGATGGTTGCTGTCGAGATCGAACGAAGAAGGAATACGGAGATCGTGGATGCCGACGAGGAAGTCGGCCGCTTCGAAAGAGCGCGGGTAGAATCGATGCCGCCCGTGTTTCAGGCTGACGGGACGATTACGGTGGTGAACTCGTCGAAGATTTCGGACGGCGCGGCGGCAGTAGTGCTGATGAGTCGCGCGGAGGCCGAGCGGCGCGGCTGCCCGGTGTTGGCCACCTGGATTGCCGAGGCTTCGTTTGCCCAGGACCCGGCCTGGTATTCGACGGCCCCGGCCGAGGCGATTCGCCGCGTGGCTGAAAAGGGGGCGATCACGGTCGGTGAGATCGATCTGTTTGAAATCAACGAAGCGTTTGCGGTGGTGGTGCTGGCCGCAATGGAAGAGCTTGGGCTGAGCGAGGAGCGGGTTAACGTGTATGGCGGGGCGATCAGCTTGGGGCACCCGATTGGGTGTTCGGCGGCGCGGACGCTGGTGACGCTGATCAGTGCGCTGCGGGCGTCGGAGCGCGAGTGGGGGTGCGTTTCGATTTGTCTGGGCGGCGGCGAAGCGGTGGCAGGGCTGGTGCGTCGCGAAGGGTAGGGGGCCAGGCTTTTTCGAGCGAAGGGTTGTGGCCGAAAGGACTTCGTTACAAGAGTTGGACGCCGCTGCCGTTTGCCGGGGGGTAAAGGCAGCGGCCAAGTTCGAGTTTGACGCCGGCGGCGACATCCTGGGAGATCAGCTCGGCGCCGTCCATGTCGACGTAGTCCAGCAGGGGCAGGAGTTGGGCGATGGCGGAGATGCCGACGGTCGACTCGACCATGCAGCCGACCATCACTTTCATGCCGAGCTGGTGGGCCTCGGCGATCATGCGACGGGCCGGGGTGAGGCCGCCGCATTTGACGAGCTTGATGTTGATGCCGTGGAAACGGCCGTGGCACTGCTGGACATCGGCTGCAGAGATGCAGCTTTCGTCGGCGACGATTGGCAGGACCGAGTTTTCGTAGACGTGTTTTGCGCCGTCTCGATCGTCGCGGGGCAGGGGTTGCTCGATGAATTCGACGTTGAGTTTCTTCAGTTCGACGGAATTGCGGACGGCTTGCTCGGCGTTCCAGCCGCAGTTGGCGTCGACGCGAAAGACGGCAGGCGTGTGCTGGCGGAGTTCGCGGATGATTTCGAGATCGTGTTCGGTGCCGAGCTTGATTTTGTAAATGGGCCAGCCAGGAACTTCTTGCATCTTGCGGACCATCGTCGGGATGTCGGCGATCCCGATGGTGAAGCAGGAGACGGGATTGTTGGCCGGGTCGAGATTCCAGAGCTGGTAGACCGGTGCGCCTTGCTGCTTGCCCCAAAGATCGTGGGCAGCTTCGTCGAGCGCGCAGAGGGCGAAAGGGTCGTCGGGCATGCATCGGGAGGCTGCTTGCCAGAAGGTTTCAGGATCGATTTTCTCGGTCGCAGCAACGAGTTCCTGCACGGCGTCGAGCGACTTGCGCATCGAATCGAGGGTCACGCGATAGTACGAATTGGTGGTTGCTTCGCCGTAGCCGCTGTGCGTGCCATCACTGAGCTCGACGACGAGCGAAGGCTGGATGTCGGTTGATTCGCGAGAGATGGTGAAGGTGTGTTTTAGCGGGAGCTCGAAACAGTGGGTTGAGAGTTTCACGAGGTTTTGCTCCGCTCGGCATGGAGTTGGAGGACGGCGTCGACGAGCTCGTCGGGGCCGTGGCGGATGACGTCGCACACAGGCAGGCCCATTTCTTCGCGGACGCGCTGGCGTTCTGCTTCGGCTGCGGCGCCAGAGAGGAGCCGGCTGTTCATGGCGATGCCAATGACCCGCGCAGGCATCATGATCGAGGCGGTGTTCTCGTAAATCGTGCGCAGCTCGGGCAGCGACTTGAGAGGAATGTACTCCATGCCGTTGACGGCGGTGCGGCCGGCTTCGTAGCACAGGATCATGGCGTGCGGCAGGCAGCCATGGAGCAGGCCGAGAGTGACGGCGGAGTAGCGGGGATGCGAAAGGCTGCCCTGGCCTTCGATGAAGAGGAAATCGTGATGCTGGTGAGCAAGGATTTGTTTTTCGATAGCGCCGCTAACGAAATCGGCCACAACGCAATCGATCGGGCAGCCGTCGCCCTCGATCATAATGCCGGTTTGGCCGGTGGCGACGAACTTGGCATCGTGGCCTCGGGCTTGGAGAGCCCGGGTAAGTTCGACTGAGACGAGCATTTTGCCGATGGAGCAATCCTGGCCGACGGTGTGGATGCGCAGGCATTGGTCGCGCCAGTTGAGCCGGTTGGCGACATCGTGTTCGTTGTTCTTGCGGACGTCGACCAAATTGACGCCGGCTTTCTTGGCAGCGGCGACGAACTCTTCGTTGGCCGAGAGAAAGTCGTGCAGGCCCGAGACGACGTCCATGCCGCTGTGGATTGCTTCGAGAATGATCGGCCGCCACGAGTCGGGGATTTTTCCGCCCGGCGGGGCAATGCCAATCATCAGGGTGTTTGCGCCGGCGGCTTCGGAGAGTTTGGCAACGACGGGGATGTCGCCACCGATGTCGAAGAGCTGTTGCGCGGTTTTTCCTGCTTCGTGGGAATCGAGAATCGCGATCGTGGGGAAGCGGCCGTAGCGGATAACGGAGGTCGCCGTCTTGGCGGTGATCGGTTCGGAAAAGCCTTCGGTTAGCAAGACAATCTTGCGGTCTGCGGAGACAGGGTTGGTCTGGTCGGTCATAGGGGAGGCTAGTCGGAAGGGCATATGGGGCATGGCAGCGTGCTGCCAGGATACAAGACCAGTTGTACTCAAGTGCCGTCAAGCGTCAATCGATTTTGCGCAAAGGCGAGAGCTAGGAGTGGTATTGTGAGAGCGCCGCGCAGGACTTGCTTGGCCGCGACTTGACAGTCGCCAGGATGGCCAAGACCATGGGGTCGCGTTTGTCTCCAAGACCTATGGCGGCTGCCTGGATGAGTAATATGGATAAGCAAGTTCGTTGGGGGATTATGAGCACGGCGATTATCGCCCGCGAGGCGGTGATTCCTGCGATGCTCAAGGAGCCGTACCGGCAGAGCGCGGTGATCACGGCGATCGCTTCGCGCGAGTTGGCGAAAGCCCAGGCGACGGCCGAGCGGTTTGGCATTCCGCAGGCCTACGGTTCTTACGAGGAATTACTGGCTGATGAGCAAGTCGACGCGGTGTACATTCCGCTGCCCAATCACCTGCATGTGCCCTACGCGATCCAGTCGTTGGAGGCGGGCAAGCATGTGCTGTGCGAAAAACCGATCGGGCTTTCGGTGGCAGAGGCGGAAGAACTGGTTGAGGCCGGACGCCGGCATCCGCAGCTGAGACTGATGGAAGCGTTCATGTATCGGCATCATCCGCAGTGGCAGTGGGCACGGCAGGTGATTGGTGAAGGCAGGATCGGCACATTGCGGACGATCCACTCATTCTTCTCGTATTACGATGTCGATCCGCACAGTATCCACAACCATGTGGAGTGGGGCGGCGGCGGATTGATGGACATTGGTTGTTATCCGATCTCGTTGTCGCGGTTCTTGTTTCAAGACGAGCCGCGGCGGGTAGTCGGTATTCTGGAGCACGATCCGAAGTTTCGGGTGGATACTCTTACCTCCGGGATCATGGAGTTCGCTGCGGGGACCGCGACGTTTACGTGTTCGACGCAGCTGACCGACTATCAGCGGATCATTGCGTATGGGACCAAGGGTCGCGTGGAGATAGAGATTCCGTTTAACGCACCGGCGGAGCAGCCTTGCCGAGCCACCTTGGAAGTGGAGGGCGCGGTAGAAGATGTGGAGTTCGACATCTGCGACCAATACGGGATTCAGGCCGATCTCTTTTCGCGGGCGATTCTCGACGATACGCCCGTGCCGACGCCGATTGAAGACGCGGTGGCCAATATGCGCGTGATCGAAGCGATCGTCCGCAGCGGTCGCGAACAAAATTGGGTGGAGTTGGCTTAGGCGTTGTCGGGGCTGTGGCTGACTTGACTCTGCGCGGCGTACAGGTGTGCAGGTGCTGATTGGCTCTTGTATTGTTCCCCGTCAGGACGGTCTTGGCGAAGATGTCCCGACCAAGAAGGTGGGCCAGGCACCGGTTTCTCGTGAGTAGAATCACGTATTCCTCGGGATGGATGCGTTTCGCAGCTTGTTAAGGCGAGCGACGGAATAGGGTTAGGCAGTTTATACGTCTGGTCTTGAGGCGATTAGCGCGAGTGGGGGAAGCGTTGCAGTTTGCCGCACGTTGCGTCTCTCTGGCCGAGCATGCGGACGAATGTTGCGGATGACGGCGTTCTAGTGTCTAATAGGGGCTTGACAGCGACTTCTGTCAGGCTTTTTTGAGCTGGAGAAGCTTTTCATCGCAAACCTGGGCGGCATGTCTTGCATGGTGCATTCAGCCAACACATCCGACTCGTCTACAGTGAAACGGGAGGGAAAGGTGTCTAAACGTTCACTTAGCCGTTTGCAAGGTTTTACCCTAGTTGAGCTCTTAGTCGTAATTGCGATCATTGGGGTCTTGGTGGCGTTGTTGTTGCCTGCGGTCCAGGCGGCGCGCGAGGCGGCACGTCGGACCCAGTGTGTCAACAATCTGCGTCAAATCGGCTTGGGAGTCACCAATTACGAGATTAGCAACAAAGTGCTTCCGGCAGGCTCTATTACGAACAAACCCGACATTGGCGGACCGTACTATGGGACGTGGTCGGTAAGTATTCTGCCGTTCATGGAACAGCAGAACGTTTTTGATTTGTGGAAGCAGGAAGACCCTTTCCGGTTTCCCTCGAACCAGGCGCTGAGAGAGACTTTTGTAGACGTTTATCTTTGCCCCAGTGACATCAATACCGACCAGCTTGCGAAGCCCGAATCGGGGCCAGGGGACAATCTATTTTGGGCGCCGGGATCGTATCGGGCGATGTCTGGGCATTCGCTGGGAATCAACGGGGACCATTACTGGGATAAGCCGAATGCCGCCAAGGCGGAACACGAAGCGGACATGCCGCTGGAGGCACGCGGAGCGATGTATACCACGGCTCGAAATGCTGGAACGACAGGCGGAGGGCGAAGAGGTGGGTCGAACTCGCGGAAGTTTTTGCCCGCAGAACTTTCGAGCATCACCGATGGCGCATCGAATACGTTTTTGGTTGGTGAGTATCACACAGCTACGTATCAGAGCCGTCGGTCGTTTTGGGCGTATGCCTATACATCTTATAACCAATCGAGTGCGTTTTTTGAGAGCCGGACTTTGCTGGCAGACTATGTGAAATGCCAGGAGCTAGGGGGCGGCGGAGCACATACGTGCAAGCGAGCTTGGGGGAGCCTGCACAGCGGCGGCGTAATTCAGTTTGTTTTCTGCGATAGCTCGGTGCACTCGATTCACCCGGATATCGACATGGACGTCTTTGTGGCGATGTCGACGATTCAGAATGAAGAGCCGCAGACGCTTTCGAGTTTCTGAAGCGGCGATGCCTCGTCTGAACGTCCACGCCGAACTCGAGGATAAACGAGCCCGCGAAACTGCGCGTGTGAGTGGAGCATCGGAATCATTACTCTTTGGAGACTGCCTTCTCAGGTCTTTTTGCCTCGAAGACCGGCCTGGCTTGGGACACTGATTGTGGAAAAGTAATAGGAAATCGGGCTGATGATGAAGCGAGTCTTGGAGGAAGACCTTACTTTCTCTGGTGGTTGTGGCGATCGGAAGGAGACCATGCATCGGAAACTCAGTCTGCTTGTCTTGCTGCTTCTGTTGTTGGCTGGATGTGGCAGCAACGATCACCAGTTGGCGACGGTGTCGGGGGTGGTTACGCTGGACGGCGAACCGCTGGTTGGCGGCGTGGTGAATTTTCAGCCAGTCGCTGGCGGCGAAGCCAATGTCGGAGTGGGGTCGACGGCTCGAACTGACGAGCAGGGCCGTTTCGAGCTCCACACAATCGATAACCATCCAGGGGCAGTGGTCGGGAGCCATCGGGTGCGAATCTATTCCTACAGCCCTGAGTCGGCGCCGGTGGGGGATACCGACACAGGAGAGCCCCAGGAGCGCGTGCCGCATCGGTACAATTACCGCAGTAAAGTGTTTTTCGAGGTTCCCGCCGAAGGGACCTCTGAGGCCAACTTCGAATTGACGACGCCTTAAAGAGACGTCTTAAAGAAGAACTTTCGCGGCACTTCGTACCGGCTGTACGGAGAGTTTCTTTCCCCAAGTTGCAAGCGACCCTGCGCGCCAGGTGCTGGTGATTTCTGGGCAGTCTTGTTGCGATTCATGGCCAGCTTCGGCGCGGGGGTACATAGGGTTTACGCCGATTTCACTGATTTTCAGGTCAAAGTGACAGCGAGTCTGTTTTGGGTGATAATGGAGCAATTGAACTTACGAATCTCCAGACGCTGGGTCCAAGACGGTGATACGAACTAGCGACAAAGTATCGAATCGCGGTGAAGGGGGAAACCCGGGTTCGACGTCGGGGACGTTGATTCGATGTTGGCGGCGGCAAGAGCCGGAAGCCTGGGAGCGTCTTACCTACCTCTATTTCCCTTTGATTTATCAGTGGTGTCGCCGCAAGGGGCTGATGCCGGAAGATGCAAGAGACGTTTCGCAGAATGTTTTCCTCTCGCTTTCGAAGTGCACCATGCGGTTTCAGCCGGGAGAGGGTGCGAACTCGTTCCGCGGCTGGTTATGGGGGGTGACCAACAACCATATCAAGTACTATCTGCGTCAAGAGTCGAGCCAGCCCTCGGCGGTGGGCGGCAGCACGGCTGTGAGACGTATGGCCGACGTGGCACAGGAAGCTGAGCCGGCTGGGCTCGAATCTGAGGAGATGGCCAGTCGCACGGGAGAGCAAGGCTTGCTGAAGCGGGCGCTAGAGTTGTTGCGCACTGATTTTCAAGAACCGACGTGGCGAGCTTTTTGGCAGACAACGATGGAGAGCCGCCCGGCGGCCGAAGTGGCGGCGGAATTGGGGCTTTCGGCCAATGCGGTTTATCTTGCAAAGTCGCGCGTGTTGCGCAGGCTGCGGCAGGAGTTTGAAGGACAGCTCGAAACGGGATCATGACGGTAACCATCCGACCAGGCAGATGTCCTGATACGGCAGTTCTGGGTGACTTTTTGCTCGGCAAGCGCGGGGCGGCGGAACTCGAACAGATTGCCCGACATTTGGGAACATGTTCGGTTTGCCTGGCCAAAGCGCGAATTCTGGAGTCGCAAACCGATGCGTTGGTTGACTCATTACGCGGGGAACTGGCGGAAGATGGCCATGCTCAGGAGCCAGCCTGCCGTGAAGGATCGATTGCGGTCGCAGGGCAACAGTTTTCGAGTGCTCGGACTGATCCCAGCAACGCTTCGGCGGGCCAATCAATAGGCCGCCTGGGAACCTACGAATTGCTGGAAGAGATTGGCCGTGGAGGCACGGGGGTCGTCTATCGCGCCGAGCACACGCGTTTGAAGAGTATCGTGGCGGTGAAAGTATTGCCGACCGAGGCATTGATGCGTCCGGACGCGTTGGCACGATTTGACCGCGAGATGGTGGCGATTGGGCAGCTGGTCCATCCGCACATCGTGCAGGCGACCGACGCAGGCGAGGATGAAGGTCGGCATTTTCTGGTGATGGAATACGTCGAGCGAGGCGACTTTGCCACGCTGGTCGACCGCCAAGGGCCACTGCCTGTGGCCGAGGCGACGACCTGTATTCTGCAGGCCGCCCGAGGGCTGGCAGCGGCCCATGCGAAAGGCCTGATTCACCGCGACGTGAAGCCTTCGAATCTACTGCTAAGTGCCGACGGTCTGGTGAAAGTGTCAGACCTAGGTTTGGCGAAAGCGCTGCTGAGCGGCGAGGGCGAGGGTTCGACCTACACGGGTTCGCTGATGGGCACGTTTGACTTTATGGCGCCAGAGCAAGCGCTCAATGCCAAAGGGGCGGACGAATGTGCCGATGTGTATGGACTAGGATGTACGCTGTATTTTTTGCTGACAGGAAGTCCGCCTTTTGTGAGTGACTCGGCGTTTGAAACGCTGATTGCCCATCGCGAGCAGCCTCCGCCGAGCGTCCGAGAGGTAAGGCCGGAAGTACCACGTTCGCTGGACCGACTCATGCAGCGAATGATGGCAAAGCTGCCGCGCGATCGGCCGCAAACGATGGCTCAGATTGCCCAGGAGTTGGCAGAGGTGCGGTTAAAGATTCCGGGAAACAGCAATGAGCAATTGAGCAGATTGTTAGCAGGCGAGCGACGGGAGGTTGTGCTGCGACCTCGCAGGAAGGCAGGACGCCGCTTGCGAGCGATGTCGAGGGTATGGATTGCTGCGATCGCGGGAGTCGTGCTCGGGGCCCTGCTGGTCGGAGTGGGATCGTTATGGTGGTTTGGCACTACACGCGCACTTGCGCCGGCAGGGGCGTCGGCAGCGAGATTTGACGTGCGACTGGTCAAGGCTGCCGAGGGGGTGTCGATCCAACACGTTTCTGAAGCCGTAAGGCTGCTGCACGGTGGTTTGCCAAGCAGTCGGGTGGTGTCGGGGCGCTTTCGTTATCTCGACTTCATCGATCCGCTGGCCAGCACGGGCGGGTACTTTGATACCGATTTGGCGTTTCCCGGTTTTGAAGTTGCTAACGATATCGGCGACACGAATTACTTCGCCATACTGGCAAAAGCCACGGTTGATTTCCCCCGGCCGGGTGCTTGGACTTTCTGTGTCGTGAGCGACGATGGTTTTCAGCTTTCAGTCGATGGCAAGATTGTCGGGGAGCACGGGGCGACCCGCACCCAGGCAGCAACGCTGATAACGCTGGAATTGACCGAGGCCGGTCCTCACCTGGTAGAGCTGGTTTACTTCGAGGGGACCGGCGGAGCGGATCTCGAGCTTTGCGTCGCGGAGGGCCGCTACGACGATTTTGACGCCGAAGCCTTTCGGCTGGTCGGCGATTCTTATGACGGCGGTCTTTCGTTGTTGCGACCGGAGTGAAGGGCGGCGAGCGGTTCGGGCAGAAGTTTAGCGGTTTCTTATGCGTCGCCCGATGGTAAGATTCTTGTCTTGTGTGCCAGAGGTTTTTCGAATCACGCGGGACCAGGTCGTCATGATTGCGCCCATTCGTAGTTTGTTTTTGTTGGCATTGTTGTGGGTATTGATTGCGAGTCCCGGTTTTGCCGGGGAGGTCGAAGCTTCATTCGAGCCGCCGGAGATCAAGTCGTCTTGGGATGACCTGACGCAGGGGTTGGAGAACCTGGAGCAGTGGCGGGAACGACGGGCGGTGTTGAAGCAACGTTACCTGGATTTACTTCGGGACCAGCACAAGCCAGAGCGAGTGCCACTTGATCTGCAGGTTCACGAAACCGCTGTGGTAGGCAATCGGTACACGCGAAAGTTGATTAGCTACCAGGTAGAGGCAGACGAGCGAGCGCACGCGTATCTGGGCATTCCGCTAGACCTTGACGGCCAGGCTGCGGGGATTGTTGCACTGCATGGCACCTTTGAACAAGGGGCAATGCGCGCGGCGGGGCTGATCGACAACCCAGACAAGGCGTACCTCGACCATTTGTGCCGACGGGGCTATGTGGTGATTGCGCCGGAACACTTTGTGTCGGGTCATCGCGTGCCGGCAAAGGGAGCTTACGATACCGAAGCGTTTCATGCAAAGCATCCTGAGTGGACGGCCGTGGGAAAGTTCACATGGGAACACTCGATTGCCGTCGATGTGCTGGCGGGGCTTGAGGAGGTCGATGCCGAGCGGATCGGGGTCCTGGGACATTCGCTCGGGGGGCATGGATCGATTTTTCTTGCCGCTTACGACGAGCGGATCAAGGCGGCGGCGTGCAACTGCGGCGCGTCTTTCTTTCGGCACAATCCTCAGGTGCTGGCATGGTCCCGCGATCACTGGTACACCTACTTCAAGCACATCCGCCCAGGCTTGCTACGGGGCGAAATGCCGCCGATCGACTTTCATGAGATCATGGCGTTGATTTCGCCGCGGGCGTTTCTGGATGTGTCGGCCCTAAACGACGGCATCCCCGGGACCCAACGACAACGGGCGCTGATGTTGTTGCGAGTGATGGACATCTACGAGTTGGAGGGGGTGCCGGAGAATTTTGGATTCTATATACATGGGCGCGGGCATTCGGTCGGGCATGAGTCGCGGCAGTTGATCTACGGCTGGATGGATGCGCACCTGTTGCCGGCAGCGGCGACGGCAACCAAGCTGGTTTCGGAAAAATAATGCCCGAGAAGTGGCGATGTGATGCGCTGCGAATCGAACTGAGGGAATCTTCGTCGTACTAAAGGAAAGGACATCATGTATTGCGGTCGCCAACGGATTTGGGTGTTTCTGATACTTTGGCTGGCGACGTCGCCGTTGGCATGGGCAGGCGATTGGTCGCAGATTCTGGGACCCAATCGTGACGGCGTGGCCGCTGGCGAGAACGTGCGTCGCGAGTGGGGCAATGATTCGCCCAGGGAACTTTGGCAGCGCGAGGTCGGCGAGGGACTCGCCGGAGTGGCGGTTGCAGGAGATCGGGTCGTCCTGTTCCACCGCCAGGGAGACGAGCAAATCGTCGAAGCAATGCATGCCGAGACGGGCGAGGTGTTGTGGACCCATAGGTGGCCAACCCGTTATGTGAGTTCGATTAGTCCCGACTCGGGCCCCCGTTGCGTGCCGCTGATTCATGGCGACGCGGTTTATGTGCAGGGAGCGCTGGGGAACCTGGTTTGCCTGGCGCTTGCCGACGGCAAGCAACGTTGGTTGCGAGACACGTTTGCCGACTTCGATGCCCGTGAAGGTTATTTTGGGGCGGGCAGTTCGCCGTTGGTGGCAGAAGAATTGCTGCTGCTGAATGTCGGCGGCCGACGAGAGGGCGGCATTGTCGCCTTTTCGCTGGTCGATGGCAGCACAGTGTGGCAGGTGCCCGACGAGCAAGCGAGCTATAGCTCGCCGCGTCTGGTGGAACGCGACGGCGTGGCTCATGCATTGTTCGTCACGCGTTTCAATTTTCTTTCACTCGATCCGCAAAGCGGCACTGTGCGGTTTCGCTTGCCGTTTGGCATGCGCGGCCCGACGGTCAATGCGGCGAGTCCGGTCGTGATAAACAATCATGTCTTTCTGTCGGCCAGCTACGGAATCGGTGCGCGTTGGGTGGAGTTTGACGCAGATCGCGCTAAAGAGATCTGGAGCCGCGACGATCTGATGTCGAGTCAGTATGCAACATGCGTTGCTCACGAAGGCGTGTTGTACGGCGTAGACGGCAGACAAGATGGTCCGCCAGGACGGCTCCGCGCTTTTGATCCCAGTACGGGCAAGGTGCACTGGAGCGAAGAGCGATTTGGCATGGCGACGCTGATTCGCGCAGGCGAGACACTGCTGGTGATGAAAACTGACGGCGAGCTCGTGTTGGTTGATGCTACGCCCGAGGAGTACCGGGAGTTAGCACGTTGGCAGTTGCTGCCAGGAACCACTCGAGCACTGCCGGCCCTGGCGGCGGGAAGGTTTTATGTGCGCGATGAGACAGTGCTGAAATGCGTGTCGCTAGGTCCTGGGGTGAACTGATCGTTGACTTTGATAAAACTGGAGGACGCTTTTGATGAGTACTGGCTGGGTGAAAGCGGTTTTGTTGGTCTTGCTAACCGCACACGTGGCCTGCTCAGCAGTCGTCGAAGAAGAGTCTCGCTACGTTGATTCTTACCCAGCCGCTGCTTCGAAGAAGGGGCTGCAGGTAGAAATGATCGACGACGCATTGGCGTTGGGAGTGAAGCATGCGGCGCTGAATGTCGATTTGTCGCAACTCGTTGATCCAGAGTCTGCGGGTAGCGATCTTGATCAGCCGAGTTGGAATTACCGAGGCCAGGAGTATCGCTTTCGCCGCCGGCAGATTGAATCTTTGGACGCAAGAATCAAGACGCTTTCTGACAATGGGGTCGTTGTCCATCTCATCTTGCTGGTCTATCAGTCGGGCAACGAGGCTACGGATCGGTTGATGCTGCATCCGGGTTACGATCAGACGGCGCCCAATCGCTTAGGAGCTTTCAATACCGTCACAGAAGAAGGTCGGGCGTGGTTGACAGCGGCAACGGAGTTTCTGGCGGAGCGCTGGTCGCGGCCTGATCGCAAGTTTGGCCGCGTAGCGGGGTATATCGTGGGTAACGAGGTAAATTCGCACTGGTGGTGGAGCAACATGGGGCGCGTGACGCTCCTGGAGTTTGCCGACGCCTATCTGGAAGCAGTGCGTTTGGTTCACCAGGCTGTACGCCGGCAGTCGTCGTGGGCGAGAGTTTATATTTCATTGGAGCATCATTGGAATATGCGGTATCCGGCAGGAGATGAGTTCCAGTCCTTCCCTGGCCGGGAGTTTGTCGACACCTTTGCCCGACGTGCGCGTGAAGACCGTCGCGGAGACTTTGATTGGCAGCTAGCCTTTCATCCGTATCCCGAGAATCTGTTCGAGCCGCGGTTTTGGAACGATGCGACGGCCGAGCCGACGGAAGATACGCCTCGCATTACGTTTAAGAACCTGGAAGTGCTGACGACTTATTTGGGAAAGCGCGAGTTGCTTTACGAGGGGAAGCCACGACGGATTATTCTGAGCGAACAAGGTTTTCATACGCCCGAAGGTCCTGAAGGCGAAGCGATTCAAGCGGCCGCGTATTGTTATGCTTACCGAAAGGTGGAAGCGCTGGAGGGAATCGATGCATTCATATTGCATCGGCACGTGGACCATCCGCACGAGGGTGGCTTGCGGCTGGGTTTGCGTCGCTACGACCCAGGTGCATCTGAGCCTCGGCCAAAAAAGAAGATCTACGATTGCTTTCGGGCGGCGGATACGTCTGAATGGCGCAGTGCATTCGAGTTTGCCTTACCGCTGGTAGACATTGACGATTGGGATGAACTTTAAAGAAGCCGTTGGCTGGAGCTCGCGAGAGCTGCCTTTTCAGAGGGGAAAGTTCGATTGGAGCGTGGAAGAACGATGCAATACCGTGCCGTCACCATACTAATAGTTGTGTTGGTTGGAATCGCTGTTGAGGTTGTTCGAGCAGGAGAAGCGATTGATCTTAGCAGGGCCAAGGTAGTTGTCCGCGGCACCGAAGCCCCTGCCGTCGAGCAAACGGCAGGCTTGGTCTTGGTCGAAGAGGTCAAAAAGCGCACAGGGCTTGAGTGGCCGTTGGTTACCCAATGGCCAACCACAGGACCGGTGATTGTATTGACTTCGGGAACGGCTGAGAAAGTGCATGGGCGAGCACTGCCAAAGCATTTGTTGCAACAATCGGCCGAGGGATATGGCATCGCCACGGAGGAAACGGCAGGAGGAGAAGCGTTGATCTGGATAATTGGCGCCGACCCGAAAGGGGCTCTCAGCGGGGTAGGGGAGTTGCTGCGGAAGTTGCGTTGGAGCAAGGGCAAGGCGGCGCTTGCCGAACCGCTAGACCTGGTTACCGCACCCGAGTTTCCAATTCGAGGGCATCAGCTTGGCTATCGGACGACGGCCAACTCGTACGATGCTTGGGATGCGCCAGCCTACGATCAATACATTCGCGAGTTGGCGTTGTTTGGAGCCAATGCGATCGAGAATATTCCGTTTCAAGACGAGGACAGTTCGCACATGCCGATCACTCGGCAACAGATGAATCGTGAGATGAGCCGCATTTGCCAGCGGTATGGAATGGCCTACTGGGTGTGGACGCCGGCGACGGTGGACTTGAGCGATGCGAAGTTACGCGCAGCCTTGTTGGCCGAGCATGAGGCGTTCTACAAGGATTGCCCGAAGGTAGATGCGGTGTTCTTTCCTGGAGGCGATCCAGGCGACAATCCGCCGGAGCTGGTAATGCCTTTTTTGGAGGACGTATCGAAGCTGCTGGCAAAGCACCAGCCGGGCGCCGGTATCTGGATGTCGTTGCAGGGGTTCGACGAGCGTGGCGTCGATTATTTCTTCCAGTGGGTTAGCGAGCATCAGCCCGATTGGTTTACTGGAGCGGTAGGCGGACCATCGAGTCCGCCGCTCGCGTCGTTGCGATCTCGTTTGCCTGGGAAGTACTTGCTACGCGACTATCCAGATATCACACATACGGTGCGATCGCAGTATCCCACCTGCTGGATCGATCCGGCATTTGCGTTTACCTCGGGGCGAGAAGGACCGAATCCGGAGCCGGTATACTACAGTACAATTCATCGCGTCACCGCGCCTGTAACGGACGGTTTCATCACTTATTCAGACGGGATCCACGACGACCTGAATAAGGCGGTGTGGAGTGCGCTAGGTTGGAACTCCGGCGCAGACGTGCGCGAAGTAGTGGCCGACTATTGCCGTTTGTTTTTTGGCTCCGAGGTGGCTGAGCCGGCGGCAGATGGAGTTTTTGCGTTGGAGCGGAATTGGTCGGGGCCGCTGGCAACCAACGGAGGCGTCGAGGCGACGTTGTCGCTATGGCAATCGCTTGATGCGCAGGCTCCCGAATTGCGTGGCAACTGGCGGTGGCAGTTGGTTCAGTTGAAGGCGCATTACGACGCCTATGTCCGAGCGCGGCTGTTGGCCGAGACGGAATACGAAAGAGAGGCCAATGAGGCACTTACGCGGGCCAAGGAGATTGGTTCGGAGGCAGCGATCACCGCAGCGCAGCAAGCGCTGGATAAGGCAGACAGGCATGTGCGACCGAAGTTGCGAGCGAATATCTTTGAACTCTGCGAGGCGATGTTCAAGAGTATTGGGTATCAGACGAGTGTCGAGAAGTACGGAGCAAACGACCCGCAGCGAGGGGCGCTACTCGATTTTGTCGACCATCCGCTGAATAGCCGCTGGTGGCTGGAGGATCAGTTTGAGAAAGTTCTTCAGATGGATACCGAGGATGCGAAGCTGGCACGGCTAGAAGTGTTGCGGACGTGGGAAAACCCAGGGAGCGGCAGCTACTACGACGACATCGGCAATGTTGGAAAGTCGGAGCATGTGCTGCGCGGCGAGTGGATCAGTACGGACCCGATGATGTTGCATAATCCCAATCCTGACTTTATGTGGTGGGATGACGGGAAAAGCCGAGTGCGGCCGTCGTGGATTAGCAAGATGGACTGGCCGCTGGGTTTGCGATATTTGAACGTTGACCCGCAGGCCAGCTACGAAGTGAGGACCACGGGCTACGGAGAGTGTTTGCTGCGCGTGAATGGCGAACGGGTGAAGCCGGTGGCCGATGGTCGCGAAATGGGCGACGTGAAGCAGTTTCTTGTACCCCGAGCGTTGTATCAGTCGGGATCGATTCTATTAACCTTCGATGTGCCTTACGAACCTGGGGTCAACTGGCGCGAGGTTTCGCGGCTGAGTGAGGTGTGGCTGATCAAGGAATGAGTGAAGCCGGCGCAGGCAGAGCCAACAAGTCCGATCACAGGTCATGACTGATTCGCTTGAAAGCTTGGCAGGAGATGCCTTACGAGGGATTGTCGTCTGCCTCGGGATATGGATTGTGCTCTTGGGTGTGGCAGGGGACCATTTGCTGGATTTCGCTGTCCCAGCCCATCATCTGTCCGGTGCGCCACGATTCGTTGGCCATGACGACTGCCGTGGTACCTGCCAGGCCGAGAGCGACGGGGCAGTTGAGTTCCTCGCCGTTGCGTAGATGGTTGTGCAGGTTGGTGTGGTGCAGGACGGTATCCTCGGCGCCGGTTTTCTTGTGCTCTGCGAGTACTTTGTCTTCTTTGTCTTTGGCAACCCAGCCTTCGGAAGTGAAATAGAGTGTGCCACGATAGCCGCGGATGAGATGATCGATCCCAACGCGGTTGCTCATGGTGCCCAGGACGTAGACGGTCATACCGCGGGGGTACTCGCAGATCATTTCGAAGTTATCGGGCAAATCGCGGTCGTCATTCCACTGCCAGATTCCGCCCATGCCGACGACGCGGCGCGGATAGAGCAGATTGAGTGCTTTCATGATCCGTGTAATGCGGTGAATAAACAGATCGGTGGCGATGCCGCCGGAGTAAGCGGCGTAGTTGCGCCATTCGAAGTAGTGGTGAGGATTCCATTCGATCGGTTCCGCAGGTCCGAGCCAATCTTTCCAATTGAGATCAGCCGGTTTGGGCATTGCTTCATTGAGGTCGGGGTCGCGCCACGGTCCTTGCTCGTTATAGCGGCGAACGTATTCTATTTGGGCATGAACTACCTTGCCGATGATTCCTTCCTCGATTGCCTGTCGGGCGGAGATGTAGCTATCGTCGGACATGGCTTGGACGCCAATCTGGACGGGCAGTCCGGTTTCTTCCTGTTTTTTCTTGACCGCCAAAGCTTCGGGGATGGTGTGAGTCATCGGCTTCTCGCAGTAGATCGCCTTGCCGGCGTCGAGCGCGTCGAGGGTCATACGGGCATGCTGATGCTCGGGAGTAGCGATTGTGACGTAATCGACGTCC
Source organism: Planctomycetales bacterium (assembly GCA_020427155.1). Taxonomy (GTDB): domain Bacteria; phylum Planctomycetota; class Planctomycetia; order Pirellulales; family Lacipirellulaceae; genus Bythopirellula. The sequence goes on from JAGQOW010000054.1 coordinate 25,596, forward strand.
TTCATATCGAGAAGCAACCGGTAGTCGGTCAGGGTGTGCAGGGCTTCGGTTTTCGCGGCCCCTGCTTCGGCGCGAGTTTTCCAGCAATCGACCACTGCGATAGCCTGTAGATTGTTGGACTCTTTGAGCTTGAGGTAGGTGCTCATGTGCGCGTTTGCCATGCCGCCAGCCCCAATAAACCCGACATGGATGCGGTCGTTGGCGCCAATCACGCGAGCATAGCTTTCGGCGGTCCAGGCGGTCGTGGCCGTAGCGGCAGCGGCAACGCCGGTGATTTCCAAGAAACGACGCCGAGAAATCCTGTTAGGTGTTGGCATGATGTCCTCGAATCGGATTGCAAAAAAGTGCGTTAGTACGACAGCACAGGTTCAGGAGTGCCTAACGACGCCCAGGTTACGGCGAGAATCTGGCGAGGGGGCTATTTGATCCTTGCGCGGCGATCAATGGGGAAGGAGAGCAATGGGAATGGGGTATCGGCACATTGCCGGAGCCAGGGCTTGGCGAGAATAGTCAGGATTATGCAAGCCTGTCCTGGATGTCCCAGGTAGTGATCAGACGAGCCCCGTTTGTAGAGCCACTCTTGCCGGACGCACAGGCAGCAAGGCCACTAGGCATTGATACGCGAGGCGTGAAGTTTTTTCAGTTCTTCAAGCTCGTTCGAGAGACGATGGCGAAGCGGGCTTTCAGGCCGTAATTCAGTAAGCAGGTTCTCTGCGTTCTCGAACGTGTCTTCCGTAATGCCCTTTGATTTGAACAGCCGGTTCCAACTACGTGAGACTTCGCTTTCAGTGAGCAAGGCAGCACTCCTAGTACTGATCGAGGGAAGGAATTGCCGACGCAATGAAATCGGACAGTTCTATTATTCATGCAAAGCCTTTAGGCAGCAAGTACATTGCGAGATTCCACGATGAATTCACTTTCGCGCTGTTCGCCGGGTCGAGAACGTCAAAGTGAAGCTGACAGGACGTGCGAACCACGGCCGTCGTAGGATTCGATTTCGAGCCTTGGGATCGAACAGTATCCCGCAGCGTGAAACGACTGGGCAAGAGTTGCCGAAGGGTAAGCCTCTGCGGACTGCCGAAGGACTGTCGCATTTGCGCAACATGCTGGCGTCGCAATGTTTAAGCTAAGAAAAACGGTTTGATTCTGGTCCTAGAAGATTGATCCATGGCCAATAGGGTGGTAGTGTCCATAGCAAGAGTAGTGCATTGTCCAGTATTCTGTCTTGAATTTCCCTCCTGCAGGGGGTGCGTCGATGAATTCGGCAATTTACAATAGTTGGATGCGATTTTCCCTGCCCGATCATGTTTCGCTTTGGTTAGCTCGCTTGATGGACCGATGGTCTTTGATCGGGCTGGAGCCAGTGATGGTTCGAGTCGGGTCGCCCTTCGCGAGATAGGGCAGTCGTCTTCATTAGATTCCCACCTGCAAGATGCGATTCGTCGATTCGGTTGATTCCCTCCCGCCCGACTCGGATGACGAAATGCCGAACGTCGAATGACAAACGGGCTGTAGCCATTGACTCGAGGAGGATTTGTCATTTGTCGTCTATCAGTTGCCATTTGAGTCTCTAGGACTATGCCTACCGTGCATCTCGACCATCTCCCTGGTTCATTTTTTGGTCCTTCGAACTTGATCGAGCTATTGCAGCACCGCGCGCTGCATCAGGGGAACGATCCGGGTTTCCGGTTTTTGGTGGATGGCGAAAGCCAAGCCATCGAGTGGACTTACGCCGAAGTCGACCGAAGAGCCCGGGCGATCGCGGCCTCGTTGCAGTCCATGGATCTGGAGGGCGAACGGGCCTTGTTGCTGTACCCCTCGGGTCTGGATTTCGTGGCCGCGTTCTTTGGATGTCTTTACGCCGGGGTAACGGCAGTACCGGCTTATCCGCCGCGTCGAAATCGAAACATGGCGCGAATCGATGCGATCGCCAACGATGCTCAAGCGAAGATTGCACTAACGACTTACGAGGTGTTGCAACGGGTGCAGACCATGATCGGCGATACGCCGGCGCTGCAACAGATTCGCTGGCGGGCGACGGATCAATGGGACGAAGATTTGTCAGACAGCTGGCGTCGGCCAGATGTTCATGGCGAGACGTTAGCATTTTTGCAATACACGTCGGGTTCGACAGGTACGCCGAAAGGGGTGATGCTGTCGCATGCCAACCTGATGCACAACTCGGCGATGATCTCGTATGCGTTTGAGCATACCCGCTCGGGTAGCGGCTGTTTCTGGCTGCCGTTGTATCACGACATGGGGTTGATTGGCGGTATCTTGCAGCCCCTTTACATGGGCAAGTCGAATACGTTGGTCTCGCCGACGCATTTTCTGCAGAAGCCGGTTCGTTGGCTCAAGCTGTTGTCACAGACGGGGGCAACGATTAGCGGCGGGCCGAATTTTGCCTATGACCTGTGCGTTGAAAAGATAACCGCCGAGCAGAAGACCACCCTCGATTTGAGCCGCTGGTCGCTGGCCTTTAACGGCGCCGAGCCCGTGCGGGCCGATACGATCGACCGGTTCAGCAAAGCGTTTGCTGAGTGCGGATTCCGTCGCGAGGCGTTTTATCCTTGTTACGGGCTGGCAGAAGCCACGCTGATCGTCACAGGCGGTTACAAGCAATCCCCGCCGACGATACGCTCGTACGAGATCGAAGGTCTTGAGAATCACAAGGTGATCGAAAGCGAGCCGGGGGCTGAGGGCTCGCGAGAATTGGTCGGCAGCGGCGGCAACCTGCTGGACCAACATATCGTGATTGCCGACCCCGAGACATTTGAGCCTTTTGGCGACGACCGGGTTGGCGAAATCTGGGTCTCGGGCCCGAGTGTGGCTCGTGGTTACTGGCAACGCGACGAATTGAACAAGGAGGTATTCCAGGCACGGTTGAGCGACGGGCGTGGGCCGTTTTTGCGAACGGGCGACCTCGGCTTTCTGCACGACGGTGAATTGTTTGTGACGGGTCGACTCAAAGACCTGATCATCTTGCGCGGTGTGAATCACTACCCTCAAGATATCGAGCAGACCGTTCAGTCGGCACACAGACATGTAAAAGATGCTGCCGGTGCTGCCATTGTCGTCGGTGCCGAGGGGAACGAGCAACTGGTGATCGTTCAGGAAACCGTTCGACTGCGGGGGCTAAATTATCGGGAGATAGTCGACGCTATTCGTAAGCAAGTGGCGACCGAACACGAGTTGGCTGTCTCGGCGATCGTATTGATCAAGGCTCGCAGCATTCCGAAGACTTCGAGCGGGAAGATTCAGCGTCATGCCTGCCGCGACGGCTATCTGGCAGGTACTCTGGCCGCATTGGCAACTTGGACAGCCGAAACAGGCAAGTTGGAAGTCGCCGACTTGAAGCGCCGCCGGCGCGATCTGATGGAACCTGTGACTTGGGTTGAAGAAGGCGACTTGGGCGAGTCGGAGCCGGAAGCGGCCCTAGATCAGCCCATGGCGCCGAGTGCCCAGCAGCAGGACGTCTTGACGGGTGAGATTCGAAGCAGCCAGCCAGCGGCCAATTTGCCGGAGGGGAAGAGGGCAGAGATTCTGGAGGTCGTGTTCAAGCAGGTTCGCGAGATCGGACGGGAACGCGTCGGGGAATTGAACTGGAACACGAACATTACCGAGCTAGGGCTTGATTCGCTGGAACGGATCGAGATCGTCGCAGCCCTGGAAGATACGTTCGGCGGGCGCTTTCCTGAGCACATTTTGCCGAACATGGAAACCTGCGGCGAGGTGGTCGAGGCGATCGAAGAACATCTGGGCGGCGAAGTGAAACCGCGACCTACCCGCCCAGAGGAACTGCTGGTGCTCGAGGAGGACTATGTATTCACCAAGAGTGCTGACTACGTTCGTTTCCGACGAGACTTAGAGAATGCCCAACGCCAGGATATCCCCGTTCCCTTCTTCAAAGTACACGAGGGGATCACCAACGATCGCACGACGATTGGCGGTAGGGAGTATGTCAGTTTCTGTAGCTACAACTACCTTGGCATGTCGGGCGATCCGGCGGTTGTGCACGCGACCAAGGAGGCAGTCGAGAGATTTGGCACGAGCGTCTCGGCAAGCCGTTTGGTATCGGGAGAGAAAACGATTCATGGCAAGTTAGAGCGGGCAATTGCCGATCTGATTGGCGTCGAGGATGCGATCGTGTTCGTTGGCGGTCATTC
>JAGQOW010000557.1 GCA_020427155.1 Planctomycetales bacterium
ACTTGCACATCGCCATCACGAAGATTTCGACTTTCATTTCGAGCCGTCTGCTTAGCTTGCATAATTCGGTGAGTACAGAATGTGCATTTTTCCATCACCCCTCGAGAGCGAACGGTGACTTCAGGATTAAGGGCCATATGCAAAGGTGATCGCAGATTCGTGTAATCAAACCAATTGAACCGACGCACTTTATACGGGCAGTTGTTGGCACAATACCTTGTACCTACACAACGGTTGTAAATCATATCGTTGGTGCCTTCAGACCCATGAGTTGTGGCGGCCACAGGACAAACTGTCTCGCAAGGAGCGTTGTCACAGTGCTGGCACATCACAGGCATAAACACTGAGTTTGGATCTTCCGGCTCACCCACATAGTAGCGATCCACCCGAATCCAATGCATTTGACGCCCCTGCAGAACATACTTTTTACCCACAACCGGAATATTATTTTCTGATTGGCACGCCACCACACAAGCGGCACAACCTGTGCACTTGGTGAGGTCAATGGACATACCCCACTTGTGGCCACTGTATTCGTGCTTATCCCACAAACTAAAGATTTTATGTTTGTGAATTCCCGCACTGGCGTCATGTTGATATTGCTCG
>JAGQOW010000558.1 GCA_020427155.1 Planctomycetales bacterium
TGGATCACGCAAGGCCCTTTCCCGCTATGAACGCGTCCTTCGTTGACCGCGGACGCACCCCCATCCTGTTGAAATCCGACGGGTGCCGCAAGCGGCAGTTCGGCAAATGCTGTTTCCCAGTTCCCCGCCAGCGGCCATTGTGCCAGATTGGCGGCCTACAGGAAAGGAATTCCATGCAGACTCCACAACTGGAAGCGGACACGCTGGTGCGGTCCTTCGGGCAGGTCCGGGCCGTCGCTGGCCTGAGCCTGAAGGTGCACGCCGGAGAAATCGTCGGCCTGCTGGGCCCCAATGGCGCGGGCAAGACCACTTTCGTGCGCCTTTGCTCGGGCCAGCTCACACCGGACTCGGGCCAGGTGCGCATCGCGGCTGAAGGTGGCCCGCTCGATCCCTGCCTGCCACGTGCCCGCGCCGCCATGGGCGTGGCGCCCCAGGGCGGCTCGGTGTTCGAAGGCCTGAGCGTGCACGAGAACCTGGAGCTTTTCGCCGGCCTGCACGGACTGCGCGGGGCCGAACGACGCCGCGGGTGCAATGACGCGTTGGACTTTGCCCAGCTGGCAGATCTGAAGGACCGCCCCGCGGGCCAGCTTTCGGGCGGCCAGCG
>JAGQOW010000559.1 GCA_020427155.1 Planctomycetales bacterium
CTGGATGAATCCAGGCCATGAACACATCTATGGTCTTGAAGAAACGCGCTGGGTTCAAAAAAATGAACAGCTCAGCGCTGAAGAAAAAGCTGAAATCGTTCGCCAAATTGTGAAATGGACGATTCCCGAAAATTGGTACTGGCAAGAATTCTTGCAGAAGTACCCAAAAATGAAGAAGAGCCGTCATTTGAAAGGCCTCGGGAAATCGCCAGAATGGGTGAAATCGGAGAGGCAGCGCAGAAATGCACTTAACAAGTAGGTCAAGCCGCACGCAAGCTCACTCGGACGCACGGCACTCCGCGCCTGCTCGCGCATGGCTTCGCCATTTTTGCGCGAGCAGCCACTACATGCCGGCCGCCGCTTTCCATGGGCGTTAGGGGTGAACAACATGGAAGAGTTAACTTACTTTTCAAGGAACCGGAAACAGCCGCCTTTTCGGGTTACTGTGCGAGTGGACGGGAGCCTGGTCTACGTCCAATGTGATTGCCCTTTGGGCCAAGATCAAAAAATTTGCCGGCACAAAATCAACGCGATTCGGGGTGATCGGCAGTACATGCACGAATCCACATCTGATCAAACAGTAGATCGATTGCGCACGTTTTT
>JAGQOW010000560.1 GCA_020427155.1 Planctomycetales bacterium
AGGGAGAGCACATAGCTATCGAGAAGGATAAGCCCCGGATCGACTAGGTCGCGCACAAGGTTTTCGGAGAAGCCTTGACAGTAGAAGTAGCTCGTCATCTTGAACCGCACCTCACCGTTACCCGGGCTAAACGCGAAGCAGCCAGCATCTAGAGACTGGTTGTGAATCTCGCACAGCTCAGACATGGTTGCGTAGCACTCATTGCGGAGCGGAGCGCCACCGAGAACCGCCCGAAACATGACTGCATCCAGCGCGGGGTTCACCTCTACGTAGGAGTGAAAAGTAATGGGGCCTGCTAGGTACTGGAAAAAGAAGGCCGATTCATCCTCTTCGTAGATCACCCAACGGCGCTCGATAAACTCTCGAAGTGTTGCCATGGCGCGCTGGTGTTCTGCTGCGTTCATCTTGCTTCCTAACGCCGCATTGAGCGGCCGATGGCCGATTTCATCTCAGGAAACATCGAAGCACGCCCCATCGGTCCGCTCTAATGCGTAGTTAGATCACGCTGCGATTGCGCGCCAGCGGTGCATGAACCATCAGATGCGAAGCATATCGTCTGTGCCCGACCAACCTGCCCGTGCCGAGACACCGGCAGAAGCAGC
>JAGQOW010000561.1 GCA_020427155.1 Planctomycetales bacterium
CTCGTCGAGCGTGCGATCGATCGCGGCACGAAGCCGATAGAGATCGAAGGCCGAGGCTGCCTTCAGTTGCGAGAGGATTTCGGAGTAGTTCATCAGCTGTAAGTCGCTCTGGGGCATTCGTGGCAGAAGGCGCACCGGCCGTCGTCAAGAATAGGATTCCGATCAACAGCGTCAAGGAGCCTGTCATGGAATCCTACGAGCATCGGGAAGCCTGGAACAAGGGGAAGCTGGTGGGTCAGAAGGCACCGCTCAAGCCCAAGGACATCTGGGCGATCCGGATCCACCTTCAGAACGCCCATCATGTGCGAGATCTGGCGATGTTCAACCTCGCCATCGACAGCAAGCTGCGTGGATGCGATCTTGTTTGCCTGCGTGTTCGCGACGTCACCCACGGCAACCAGGTGCTGTCTCGCGCAATGGTCGTCCAGCGCAAGACGCAACGGCCAGTTCAGTTCGAACTGACCGAGACGACGCGTACGACCGTGGCGGCGTGGATCGACAAGGCAGGGCTGAAGCCAGAGGACTTCCTGTTCCCGAGCCGCCTGCACGAATCGCCGCACGTATCCACCCGCCAGTACGCGAGGATCGTTGAGCAGTGGG
>JAGQOW010000562.1 GCA_020427155.1 Planctomycetales bacterium
TCGTTGCATCCGAAGGGAAACCAACGGCGAAAAAGATCCTTTGGATCATCGAAATGATGTTTGTAGATCTCCTCGATCTCGGCCGGATGGTAAATCCGTACATCTCCAGTTTCTCCAAACCCCTCCTCAACAAGCAACTTCCTGTAGAGCCCTGGCAGTTCGTGCCCAAGCGACTCAACAATTTTGCTGATCTCCGGGTTAGAAATACGTGTCAGCAACGGGCCGCCCAACGATTAGCTAAGCGGCTGCCGCATGGCGGCTTCCGATCTTCGCGAGGAACTCCCCGGTAGTCCGCTTGAGCGCCTTGTTGGGCCGCCCTTCTCATGGCGCGAATTCCTTATACGATTGCCAATCGCGATCGCGAACTGCCATACACTGAATGTCGTAGGTCGGGACGCGGCTTCGAACAGCCATGTGTATTTGCCGGATATCGACACCCTCGCTAATGTAGAAGACGAACTCCTTCATCTCGCCGTTGGTCAGCGCCAATGCGTGAAAACCAACTGCACGAGAGAGAACCTCTTCGATTACGATGTCTTCAACGGCTGCAAGTGCTTCGTTCTCCTCGGCGGAAGGTAAGGACCCCGGATTCGGGCTGC
>JAGQOW010000563.1 GCA_020427155.1 Planctomycetales bacterium
GTGTTCACTCACTTCGCAGACACGGCGAAGTACCTCTACGAGCACCTTGCCCCATGGGCGAAGGCCAACCTGGGCCTGGAATCTGCGTTGGTGACCGGAGGTGGTGGCAACAGGGCCACGGCAGACGGGATGCCGCGTGACCTGGCGAGCATCCTGACCGCCTTCTCGCCTCGATCCAAGGAGCGTCCCGCTGACCTGGCCGCCGAGGGCGAGATCGACCTCCTGATTGCGACGGACTGCATCTCGGAGGGACAGAACCTCCAAGACTGCGACTGGTTGGTCAACTACGACATCCACTGGAATCCCGTCCGGATCATCCAACGCTTCGGCCGGATCGACCGCATCGGCTCGCCGAACGAACGCATCCAACTCATCAACTTCTGGCCGAACATCGAACTCGAGGAGTACATCAACCTCGAGCAGCGCGTGAGCGGGAAGATGGTCCTCCTCGACGTCTCCGCGACCGGCGAGGAGAACCTGATCGAGGCGCAGTCCGGCAACCCGATGAACGACCTCGAGTACCGCCGCAAACAACTGCTGCAGCTCCAAGATGCCGTCGTTGACCTCGAGGATCTGTCGTCCGGCGTGTCCATCGCAG
>JAGQOW010000564.1 GCA_020427155.1 Planctomycetales bacterium
GAAAGCGTCCACCTCTGTCGGGAAATACACGTTCGCCTTGTCGAGCTTCGTCTGCAGTTCATGGACGATGTTCGGGTCCGTCACTTCCTCGAGCTGGGCTGCCCGGTAGTACGGTTTGAAGCTGTCCAGGATTTCCTGCGGGTCGTTCACAAAGTCCAGGACGAAGGTGTCGTCCTTGCCCGGGTGCGTACGGTTCAGGCGGGAGAGCGTCTGCACGGCCAACACGCCCGACAGGCGTTTATCCACGTACATCGTGTGGAGCAGCGGCTGGTCGAAGCCCGTCTGGTACTTGTTTGCGACGAGAAGCAGCCGGTACTCATCCTGCTTGAACGCCTCAGCCGGGTCCTGCCCCTTGATTTCCGGGTTCATGTTCGACTCGGTGAATTCGTCCGGCCCGGACTCGGTATCGCTCACCTTGCCAGAGAAGGCCACCAACGCTTTGATATCGTGGTAGCCCCTCTCCTTGAGGTATTTGTCGGTCGCCAGCTTGTAACGAACCGCCGCCTTCCTTGAGTCTGTCACCACCATCGCCTTGGCCTTGCCGCCAATCTTCGATGCGACATGCTCACGGAAGTGCTCGACGATGACCACCACTT
>JAGQOW010000565.1 GCA_020427155.1 Planctomycetales bacterium
AAACCAATCGACGACAAATGTTGCGAGGTTCGGCGACTGCCGCGCTCTCGTTTGCGGCGGGAGAATGGTTCCTCCAGGAGATGTGCAGCGCTCGTCGTGCTTACGGAAGAACTTCGGTCAATGATCGCCCGCGGCTTGGCTGCATTGGTGTCGGCGGCCAAGGAAAACATATCGGCGAGCGAGCCCTAGAGTATGGCGATGTCGTTGCCGTGTGCGACGTACAACGACAACATGCGGAGCAAGCACTCGATCGCTTCCATGTAAAAGCAGGCATTTATGAGGATTATAAAGAGCTACTTGAACGGGGTGAAATCGACGCTGTTCTCATTGCAACACCAGATCATTGGCATACTGCCCCAGCGATTGCTGCACTCAAAGCAGGCAAACATGTCTACTGCGAGAAGCCGCTCACATTGACTGTCGAGGAAGGAAAGCTACTGGTCGATGCTGTAAAGCAAACCGGAAAAGTGCTGCAAGTAGGAACCATGCAGAGAGGGGACATGCTGCAGTTTGCACGTGCAGTCGCAACGGCTCGCAGCGGACAGCTGGGCAAGATCAAGCTGGTCGAAGTGATTCTCCCTGGTCCCGCTCCGTCC
>JAGQOW010000566.1 GCA_020427155.1 Planctomycetales bacterium
ATTCTTCCTTCGCTAGCTGATAGCCCCAGAGCGAGAAGGCGACTTCGGTGTACTTCTGGATGTTGCCCTTGTGCACCAGGGTGACGGACTTGCGCCCGTGGTCGATGGCGTACTGAATGGCGCGACGGACCAGACGACGAGAGGCTTCCTTCGAGATGATCTTGATACCGATACCGGTGCCTTCGCGCACTTCGGTGCCGAGCTCCGAGAGCAAACCGGCGACCTTGAGCGCGTCTTCGGTACCAGCCTGGTATTCGATGCCGGCGTAGACATCCTCGGTATTCTCGCGGAAGATGACCACATCCAGCTTCTCCGGCGCCTTGAGCACCGAGGGAACGCCTTCGATATGGTGAATCGGACGAATACAGGAATAGAGGTCGAGGGTCTGACGCAGACGCACGTTCAGACTGCGAAAACCGCCGCCCGAAGGGGTGTTGAGCGGGCCTTTGATGGCCACGCCGAAATCGGCGATGGCATCCACCGAATCATCGGGCAGCCAGTTGTCGAAAAGCTCCTTGGCTTTGCCGCCGGCGAAGATCTCGAACCAGGCGATGTTGCGCTTGCCGCCATAGGCGGAAGCCACCGCCGCGTCTAC
>JAGQOW010000055.1 GCA_020427155.1 Planctomycetales bacterium
GCTTACTCTTAGGTTCCCTGTGCTGCTCCTTGTCATAAGCATTGACGGGTTTTTCCGCGGGCCCATAATGGTATTGGAATGGCTTCTGAGGATTTGGCCAGGGTAAGGGCCGAGGCTCTTGCTGCCTCTACAGGGGGGTGTCGAGCTTGCTTCCCCAGCCGTTGTATTTACTTTTCACCGGAGTTACTGAGGGTCTTACTTATGCGATCGCGTGCATCCCATGGTAGCCAGTATTTTCGCCTCGGCTTCACTCTAGTCGAACTCTTGGTAGTCATCGCCATTATTGGTGTTTTGGTGGCGTTGCTTTTGCCAGCGATTCAGTCGGCACGAGAGGCGGCCCGCCGGTCGAGTTGTACGAACAACCTGAAACAGATTGGGCTTGCTTTGCAGAATTATGAGTCGGCCATCGGCAGCCTTCCTATCGGCGCTGCCTTGGATGAGGGGGCCATGTGGTCCGCTTTCATCCTGCCGTACATGGAACAGGAATCGATTCGCAACCTGGTCAAGATTGATTTTGACAACCACACGAACTACGCCTACCCCGGCCCGTTCTACACCTACCCTGTTCTGAACAACAATCTAGAAGCTTGCGAGACAGTGATCCCCGTCTATCGGTGCCCCTCGACCAACCAGCCGGAACATATTGCCGACCAAGGAAAGGACAGCAACTTCTATATTCACGAGCGCGTCCCTGGTTCTTACATTGGCAACGGATCGGGAGTCGTCTGGAGTCAAGTTGCTTACACCGATCTCGATGGTTTATATCACGCACAAATGGAACAGTTGGACGGCGTGCTGACTGGAATCAAAGCCGATGGAGCGACCACGCAATTCAACAAAAAACCGATTGATTTCCGGATGATTAGCGATGGGCTTTCCAATACCGTAGCGGTCGGCGAGGCAGTTTCTGATATCGATGCAATTATTGACAGCGCCAGTAGCGGCGGCCGTGGCGGCACGCCCGGGTATTCCCGCCCCGAGTCGGCCGTGGGCAACCGAAAAGACCATTGGTACATCGGCAGCGACAGCATCGACGGCCCAGGGGCTTCTGATGTGTCCGAAGCACTAGGTTCGACGGGCGTGCCTCCCAATGCCCATAAACAACCTTCGAAGTTCTATTGCGAAAGAAGCAGCGCCTCGTCGTACCCTTGCCAGGCGTTGCAACTCTCGTTCTCCAGCGAGCACCCCGGCATCACTCAAGTTGCGATGTGCGACGGTTCGGTGCATACGATCCAAGAAGGTATCGACTCGGAGGTTTGGTCCAAGATGGGCACTCGGGCGACCGATTTTGATCGCGCGGGACCACCACCCGAAAGCCTCTAGAATCAATCGAAAACGTCTCTTACTTGGATCAGGCTCGCCGCTGAGCAAGGAAATGTGGCATGATGAGCAGAGCCCATTGGGCACTTTTGGTTAGCACTCTCTTCATGGCTTGCGGTTGCGGGTCAAGCGAGGAAGCCAATTTCGGTAGTGCGCGCGAAGCGTATCTCGAGGCGATGCAGGCAGCCCAACAGGGAGATGCGGCGAAGGCCATCGAAGGTTTGACCGCCTCCCTTGCTGCGGTGCCTGCTGCGGCTACCTACATGGAACGCGCAAAGCTTTATCTGGCCGAAGGCAGGCAGGATGAAGCACTTCAGGACTGTCAGGCTGCGTTGGAGCTCGATCCGGAAAACGAGGACGTTAAGTGGCTGCTCGGGGAAGTCAAGAAGCCCGAGAAAGAACGATTTAAGGGAGATCAGCAAGCGCCGCCCAGTAGTGGCAAATAGCTGTCTTGTGCAGACGCTTTTTTTAGTCGCTGGCGGCCGACGAGGTACATTCTTCCGGGCTTTGCGGCAGAATCGACTGGAACACCTCGCTGGGCCACTTTTTTAGTCGGTCGAATCCTGGCGGAACTTCTTGCTGAAACTGAACATACGCCTGCACTTTTCCTGAGGTTGTGTAAGCGATGTCTTGAGCCGTTTCTTTGTTCACCCGAACGCCAAATACTTTGTAACCCATCACGGTCGTATCTTCCAAGTCGACGTGAAGGAGCTTGCCTTGCTCTACGCTCTGGATTGCACCATCGATTGGCGTGCCCTGAGGTTGAGAGAAATTTAGCGCCACGAGGTTGCATCGAACCAGTTTAATCCGCATCGAAGTATCGAAGCCAAAGTTACCAGCCTTGAGAGCACACTGAGGGCTGGCCATCGAGCAATCTTCAAAAACTATGTCAGGTCGCACTGGCATCACCTTGTTCTCAATCCGGACATAGGCTGCCGCGGTGTCTCCCCACCAATCGAGCGCCCAGAGATGGCAACGACGAAAGGTTATTGGTTCGTCATAGCGCGAAAGACAACTAGCCACTCCGCCCCCAAAAGCACGTCCAATGCCGATACAGTCTTCCACAACGACCGTAAAGGGCTTGATTTGATTGGTAAGATCCCAGAATAACCCTGCATCTCCGCCGGTTACGTAAAGATTCTTCAGCTTCCAGCGGTCCCAAATAATGGCTGAGAATGTAGGATCCGTATGTTCCGGGGACCAGCCTTGCGTGTTCGAGCGTATCGTGCCGTGCCAGTCGTAACTTTTGAAACCTAACTGAGGATCGCCAGAGTCAATGACGACATGCCCGCAAGTTCCCGAGTGGAGCGAGCCGTCGAGGTCCCCTATCAGTTCGTTGTAAGCGCCTGAGGCGCCAGAGAACCTAGGAGAAAGCATGGCCTCCATGTAAGTGTCCGGCCGAATTACGACCCGGTGGCCTCCCTTGTTGTCGGGGATTGCATCTAGCGCAGCTTGGATAGTGTTATAAGCCTTGGCCCAAGTCGAGCCATCCGAGTTATCACCCAGTTTGGAGACATAAAGCGAGGTCCCCCCGAACGACAGGGAAGCTGAAACCAAGGTGAAGGCCAAGATTGTGATGAAGCGTATCAAGTGAGTTTCTCCTTCAAGTCTGAGCCGCCACCGAGATGGGAAGCTGCGTTCGGCAAGGTTCTGTCACCAACTTACCACTTCTGAGGCGTTCCTGAGAGTTCGCCTCAGGAAAGATCCGTAGCGAAGCCGCTGCCGATGGCCGCCGTCAATGAGGTACCTAGGCTGTATTTCCGCTGGTCTTGTTGGCGAGTCGAAGCGTTTGCGCTGGCCCGGCCTCTTCGGCCGAGATCCAGATTTCGCCGAATAACTCCTCTTGTTCAACGCAAACATGGTGGTGCCGGATGAGTTCCAAAACGGCCAGAAAAATGCCTACCATTTGCGAGCGAACCATAGCTCTCTCGAAAAGGCTTGTGAATGCGAATCGAGTTTCGCGATTCAAGCGTTCGCGGATGCGATCCATGTAGACTTCGATCGGAGTATCATCATAGCGTATGGCAGAAGGTTGCGCTGCGGCGCAGTCTCGCATTACGCGGGCGAAAGCGCTGACCAAATCCCACATTTCGACGTCTTGAATCGGCTGTTCTGCAGGATTGATTTGGACCTCGGGTAGATCATTGGACTGGCGGGCAAATCGCTTTTGCCATTCACGCGAACGCTCTTCGAGCATGCTGGCAGCGTCTTTATACTTCTTGTACTCTAAGAGGCGCTGGACCATATCTTGGCGAGGATCTTCAACTTCCTCTTCCTCTTCTTCCTCTTTGTGCCGTGGCAATACTAGACGCGATTTGATTTCCATCAGGCGAGTCGCCAACTCGAGAAAGTCGCCGACGGCACTCACATCGATTTCTTCGAGTACCGCGATCAGTTCGAGATACTGATCGGTCACTCGCGCGATGGGGATGTCGAGAATATCCAGTTCGTGTCTGCGCACCAGATACCACAGGAGGTCCAAGGGACCGGAAAACATGTCGAGTTTGACGCGAAATCGCATGACTCGGGCAAGCAGATTAGTAAGCAGTTATGTGAAGGGGCGGGGATTATGGCGGCTCTTGAGCAGCGGGGCCAGAGCAGCTTCAGGTCGTTTCAAGCTGACAGCGGACTTGTTCCGACGAGTCGCGAGGCCTAAACTCCCAGCAGCAGAGGGGTTTGTGGTGCTGAGATCAGAGGAGGGATTGTCTAGGTGGATGAACGGCGAATCTGGGCGCCTTGGCGGCTGGGATACATTGTCGGCGAGCAGGACTCGGCTCCTGCGCCTCCTGAGCCCTCCTGCTGGCAGGCGGGGGCAGACCGCAGCTGTTTTATGTGCAGAGCAGCAGCTAGCTGCGAAGATGGACCAGAGCCCATGCGACTCAACTGGGTGGTTGCTGTTGGCCAATACACCTTGGCGATGCTAAACCGATACCCGTATTCCAATGGACATCTGTTGGTCACCCCCAAACGCCACGCAGCCAATCTCTTCGACCTGACAGCCGAAGAGCATTTGGAAGGTATGCAGCAGCTAGCCAACTTGACCAAAGTGCTCTCCAAAGTAATTTCCGCCGAAGGATTCAATGTCGGCCTCAATTTGGGACGGGTTGCTGGAGCCGGTGTGCCGGGGCATTTGCATTGGCACCTGGTGCCTCGATGGCAGGGCGATCACAATTTCATGCCCACCTTGGCTGCCGCCCAAGTTATTCCTCAATCTCTTGATGCGCTCTGGGAAGCTCTTACCGATGGACAGGAGTGACCCTCTGTGACTCCCAATCAAGCGGCTTCGATGACCTTTTATGAGCGCGAAGCGATTCTATTAGCGCCCTTTGCGATGCGTAGCGCAGATTCTGCAGGTCGCGAACATCCCGAACCGTTGCATCCCTATCGCTCGCCTTATCAACGCGATCGCGATCGCATCGTCCATAGCAGTGCGTATCGCCGCCTGGCGCATAAGACGCAAGTGTTCACGGGTGAAAAAGGCGACTACCATCGCACGCGCTTGACTCACACACTGGAAGTGGCTTCGATCGCCAGGACTATTGGCAGAGTACTGCGGCTCAACGAAGATTTGATCGAAGCGCTCGCGCTGATGCACGACATCGGTCACCCGCCTTTCGGCCATGCGGGAGAAGACGTGTTGAACGAGTGTACTGCCGAATGCGGCGGTTTCAATCACAATCAACAAGCGGTGCGGATCGTCACTCTGCTGGAAGATCGATATCCTGAGTTTTCAGGTTTGAATCTGACTCGGGAAGTACTTTCGGGACAAGGATCGCGCTTTAAAAGCGATTCGACTGACACGATTGAGCAATCTCTATTGGAAGTTCAAGTTGTCGACGCGGCTGATAGCATCGCTTACGATGCCCATGATGCTGACGATGCCTTGGAGCTTGGTTTACTTGATTTGGATCAGTTACTGGCTATCCCGCTGTGGCATGATGCTGCTAGCCGCGTGCAGCGTGAGTATACGGCGCTCAATGCCAAGCAGCTTCGTCGCGGTGTGATCCGCCAGCTACTCGATACACTTGTTACCGATCTGGTCGATTCAACGACGAGCCGGCTAGCAGCGGCCCCGATTGAAAGCCCGGCGGCGGTCATTGCCTACGGTGAACGACTCGTTGTGCCGTCTTCTACAGTTTTCGAGCAGAAGACCCAACTGGAACGTTTCCTCTTCGATCACGTCTACCGCCATCCCACCGTACTGGCCGAACGCTCTCTTGCCGGCGAAGCTTTGCGAGGAATGTTCGAGCGTTATTCCCGCCATCCAGAAGAGCTGCCGCAACCGTCGCGTGAGCGTTTGCGACAAACAGGCATCCCTCGCGTGGTCTGCGACTATCTGGCGGGAATGACCGATCGCTTCGCTTTGGAAGAGGCGGGATTCAAGGACGGAGAGTGATTCGAGGGGGAAAGATCGACGTATTTCTCCTAGCCGTTTCCCCATGGCCATTTCCCCAAGTCCAGGGCTGACTTTACCTTGCGTCGAGGTTAGAATGGAGCGCTTGGGGGAAAATTCCTTGCTCACGGCTACTTTGAATTGGTCAAGGTAGCGCCCCTCCTTTCGGCTTCGAGGTTGATTGCCGCAGCTATGGCACTGATTATTCTCCGCTGTATTTTTGCAATGTTTGCGATCACGCTGGGATTTCAGCTGCTGCAAACCGATGCGCTGGCCGGCGAACGAGCCTGGTTGCCCTGGCTGGGATTCCTGGGTGTATTGCTCGTGGCAGGCGGGGTCCTGGCTGCCGATGTTTTTGTCCGACAAAAACAGCTCGGCACGATCACCGCTTTTTATTTTGGACTGACGATCGGTCTATTCTTGACCTATGTCCTGCAAGTTGCTCTCACGCCGATCCTTCCTACCGAACCCGAGTGGCTGGCGGATTGGTTGTTGCTCGCCATGGCCACGGTTGTGTGTTATTCCTGTGTGAGTGTGCTCTTGCAAACCAAGGACGACTTCCGCTTCATTATTCCCTACGTCGAATTCGCCAAGGAAATCAAGGGGCTCAAGCCATATGTGCTCGATACCAGCGTGGTCATCGACGGCCGTATCGCCGATGTTGTCGAGACGCGCGTGATCGACAATCAGCTGATCATGCCCCAATTTGTCATCGCAGAATTACAAGCGATTGCTGATTCGAGCGACCGTCTGCGACGCAGCAGGGGCCGTCGCGGCTTAGACATCCTCAATCGCTTGCGATCCGATCCCCATGTCGACATGCAAGTCTACGACCGCGAACTTCCTCAATTCGCCGGCCAGACAGTCGACCAGAAACTGGTACTTCTAGCCAAGCATCTCGAGGGAAAAGTGGTCACCAATGATTACAACTTGAACAAGGTGGCCAAGCTTCACAACGTAGGGGTGATCAATCTCAACGAGCTTTCCAATTCGCTCAAGCCCGTGTTTCTCCCGGGTGAATCGCTTGAAGTGCGTATCATTAAGAATGGTGAAGAGCCAGGACAGGGCGTCGGCTATCTCGAAGACGGCACCATGGTTGTCATCGAGGGAGGGCGAGATTTCGTGAACAGAACTGTTCTTGCGGCTGTGACGAGTGTCTTGCAAACCAGCGCTGGCCGTATGGTTTTTGGAAAGTTCGAAAACGAAGTTACCAGCAAGAGCTCCCGCAGCTAAGCGTGGCCCACGCGGCGTCTCGAGCGTGCGCATGACCTACATGCGCTCGACTACTTCGATTCCTAAGAGTTTTAATCCCCGAGCCAGTGTGCGGGCCGTCAAATCGCAAAGCAGCAACCGACTATTCCGGAGTTTGTCATCTTCGGCTTTCAGCACGGGGCAGTTCTCGAAGAAGCCAGAGTAGATGCTCGCCAACTCGAAGAGATAAGCTGTCAAATGGTTGGGCCGAAAATCAGTCGCGACGCGTTCCAGAGCTTCGCTGAACTGGAGCAGTGCCATGGCCAGCGCGCGTTCCTCGGGTTTAGTTAGCAGGATCGAAGCCCCGCTGTTTCGCAGTGCGTCGACATCCACCTCGCCCTTTTCAAAAATACTTCGTACACGCGCATAACTGTATTGCATGTACGCGGCTGTGTTGCCGTTCATGGCTAGCATCTTGTCGTAGCTGAACACGTAGTCGCTCGTGCGATTGTGAGCCAGATCGGCATATTTGATAGCACCAATCCCAATCCGTTCGGCATTTTCTTGACGCTGCTCGGTCGACAGTAGCGGCTGCTCTCTCGCGTCGTCGTTCTCGCCGACAATTCTTAAAGCCCGAACAACTGCTTCGTCCAACAGGCCGCTCAAACCGACCGCTGTGCCCGAGCGTGTCTTGTAGGGCTTGCCATCTTCGCCCAGGACCGTACCAAAGCTCACATGTTCGAGTTGCACATGGTCGTAGCCCCAGAGCCGGGCAGTTTCAAACAGCTGCTGGAAATGCAGCGACTGCCGATGATCGACGACGTAAATGATCGCATCAGGAGCCCATTCGCCCATTCGGTATCTAATCGTGGCCAAATCGGAGGTGGCATAGAGAAATGCCCCATCTTGCTTGCGAATGATAAACGGCGCTTCAAAGTCCTCCAAGAAAACACACATCGCGCCGTCGCTTTCTTTCACGAGACCGCGCTGCGCAAGTTCTTCGACTACCTTTTCGAGCTGGTCGTGATAGAAACTTTCGCCCAGCGTGTGATCGAACGTCACTCCCAAGCGGTCATAGATCTCGTCGATACTTGCCAGGCAGGCCGGTAAAAAGCGATCCCAGAGCGCCTGGTTGGTCTTGTCGCCGGCATGTAGAGCAGCCGTCTCGGCCAACACCGCGGCGCCGATCTCCGCGTGCTCGCACAGCAAAGGGCCCAGTTCCCGATCATTCTCCGCCGCGGCAACCTGATTGCGTAATTCGTCCAAAGTGGCTCGTAATTCGGTCAGTTGGTTCTCAGACTGACGCAATCGCTTTTCAGCTCGCTTTCGATCTTTCGGGTTTTCCAGTTCGGTCGCGTCGTCCATTTGCTCCAGGCGTCCGGCAAGCTCGACAATCTGCTGCTCAACCCCGGGGATCTTCTGTTCGCGAGTTGCATGGTATTCGACCAGGCGATTGACCAACTTGTACAGTCGGCTCAGTTCGTCCACGGCGTTGGCTTCCAGCGCCTCCTCATCGACAAAGTGTTTGTAGCCGTAAATGATCATCCCAAACTGGGTACCCCAGTCGCCAATGTGATTGTCGCTAATCACGCGATGCCCCAATTGGCGCAAGACCTTGCAGAGGGCATCGCCAATCACGGTCGAGCGGATATGGCCCACGTGCATTGGCTTGGCAACATTCGGCGAAGAATAGTCGAGCACAAAAGTCTTCGGCTGTTCCGAGGGATCGATCCCCAGTTGTTGCACATCGGCAACCATGCGTTCGAGTTGTCCCAGCAACCATTCGTCTTTGATGCGCAGATTGATGAAACCCGGCCCGGCAATCTCGGGAGCTTCGCAGAGTTCTTCCACACTGAGTTGCTCTACCAACCGTAGAGCAACCTCGCGTGGCGGGAGGCCCAATCGCTTACCTAGCGGCATGGCGCAGTTGGCCTGATAATCTCCAAATCTGGGGTCCTTGCTGGGCAACACCAGTTCGGCTGCTTCTCCGGCGTCAGCTTCCAGGGCTTCCAGCGAAATTCGAAATCGACGGCGGAGTTCTGAAAGTACATTCATAAGTGTCTAGGATTGCCGAACCGGAGAATTGCGCCTACGGATGAGAGAAGGAAACTACTACTCAAAGAAAGCTTTCATGGTGGGTAGGAAACTAGCGCCGCAAGCGAAAGCTGGCAGAATGCTACGCTCAATCCTTGGTTGGCATCCATCCCCCCCGGTCACTTTCGAATCCTATATGCCGGTAGGCACTTATTCGCTTTTCCACGGCAGTGCAACACGTTTTGCCCCACCCCAGAAATCTTCCAAGGCATAGTATTCGCGAGTCTCTTCGTCAAACAAATGAATCACTACCGTACCATAATCGAGCAGAATCCAGCGACTTTCGTGGTAGCCTTCGATTCCCATCCGATTGTCGCCCAAATCGTCTTCCAGGCGGTGGTCGATCTCTTCACTAATGGCGTGCAGTTGCCGACGACTGGTGCCGGTCACGATCACGAAATAGTCGAAGATCGGGGTGATGTCTCGCATATCGAGCACCACCACCCCTTGCCCGCGGTTTTCTTCTGCCACACGCGCGGCAGCCAGTGCCAGCTCCAGGCTGCGATCAGCGGTTCGTTCGGATGTTGATGTCGATTCAGAAATAGCGAGACTCAGAATGCGTTCGATGAAGGGGCAGGCGAAAGAGCACCATTCTACCCGTTCCTTGCTATCACCGGCTAGGGGAGCGCTTCCCTGGTTGGCGGTCGACCCGATACAATGCAGCTTTCCAAACCCCGAAAAAGCGGCTGGAACACATGATGAACGATTGGATTGAACCCGGCAAAAAGGCCCCTGCTTTCTCGTTAGACGCCGACGATGGCAACAAGGTTCGTCTGGCTGATCAATTGGGGAGCCCGGTCGTCCTCTACTTCTATCCCAAAGACGATACCCCCGGCTGTACTCGAGAAGCGTGTGCCTTCCGCGATCAAAAGACAAAATTGAAAAAACTGGGAGCCCGAGTATTTGGCCTCAGTCCCGATAGCGTCGAAAGCCATGCCAAGTTTCGCGACAAATACAATTTAAACTTCCCGCTCTTGGCAGATACTGATCACAAGATTGCCGACAAATACGGTGCCTGGCGAGAAAAGAACATGTACGGCAAGAAGTCGATGGGCATTCAGCGCAGCACCTATTTGATCGACTCCGCCGGCAAGGTTGCCAAGGTATGGAAGCGGGTCAAGGTAGATGGACACGATCAGCAGGTACTCGACGCCCTCGCAGAACTTGTTTGACGGTACGAACAAGACCTAGCTTACCCGGCATAGCCCGATGTTCTGGGTGGAAAGAACCAATCGAGATTTCGTTCGCACAACCGGCATGGACCTCCTCGGGAACCTGACCGTCAGCGAAAAAGATAAACTCTTCTGCTCTTGCCGATTCTTTAGTCCAAAGGCAAGAAAAACTGCTGGATTCTTCACTGAATGATCTCAGCGCGCGCCTCGAAAGCGTGTAAGTTTGAGGTGTCAGAGGTGGCCAAACATTGGCTGCCAAGTCAAACGGGCCAAGAACGGCTCCTCTATCGCCCGTCTGACACACGCTGATGAGATTTGTTCGCACCGATCAACCTTGCTTTAGCTGCTTCTTTGATCCCGGGATTGGTGTACTTGGCACGAACCTACTGACAGGCTTTTTGTCCTGTCAGTAGGCGACCGAGCGGGAAGAGTACTTCGACGCGCTTGCCGCGATACTTTTCTGTAAAGAAATAGGATCACCATGATGTCCAACAATGCCAACCGAACACTATATCTACGCCATCGTATCCAGGCTGCTGCCTCCGAGCTTCGGGACCTTACCCAGGTCGCGCAGTCTGGCCAAGGCGAGCCCTCACTACATGCACGTCTCACCACGCTGAATGAGCAGGGCCAGCCAGGCACAACCCAATCAATAGTAATCAAAGACTTTGACGAGCAAGGTGTTACCTTTTACCACCAATCGCCCCTCTCCAGTCGTCGGGCAATCCTGATGATCGAGAAACCTCCACTAGGCCGATTGGCTGCTGAAGTGGATCTCACCTGGTGTCAATTCAACAGTACAGGCCGATACACCAGTGGCGGGCGCTTTGTCCAGCTGGCCGGCAAAACCGCATAACAAGCGTACGGTCCGGCGGAGTGTGTGGCTTCGCCGGATCGGGGTATCTCCTCCCTTCCCTTCGATGCGGCCGCCTTCGGGCGGCCGCACTTGTTTTTTTAGGTTTGCTCTTTCCGCTAGTTTTTTCCCATTCCTTGGCAGTCGCGCCGGCGTTCAGGTACACTGGCCACCGCTGTTCTGCCGGAGATGCTCGGAACCATCTCTGGTCGATTTCATAGTTCTTTCGGAACCAGAGGAGAAAGCCATGTCACGCACTGGATTAGGGATCGCTTGCGCGCTGTTGACGCTGTGTGGAATCATGCTGAATGATCGTCTTCTGGCCCAACAGCAGGAGAGTGATCCGTTTGGCAGCAAACCTGCTCGTCAGATTCTCGCATTTGTCGACGCGCCTGAATCTGCCGAAGCTCGCATTGAATCTGTTCTTGATGAGCAATTGAAGTCGCCACTGGAGTTTGTTGAAACGTCCTTACTCGATATTGTCGCGCAATTGAGCGAGGAGTACGGCATACCAATCCTATTTGATAGTGTCTCGCTCAATGAGCTAGCGATATCTCACGAGACTGAGGTGACGATCAATCTAAGCGGTGTCTCTCTCCGCTCGGCTTTGGCGATGATTCTAAGGCAACCCAACCTTGAAAACCTGACGACTCTCGTCGAAAACGAAGTCTTGCTGATCACGACCAAGGACAGAGCCAATGAAACGCTCTTAACCAAGGTCTATCGCGTCGATGATTTCGAGCACTTTGCAGAAGTTCCGAGCGAGTCGTCTTCCAAGAGCGACTGCTTTAGTCCGTTGACCAGTGTCATCGTCCGCTGTGTTGCATACGACTCTTGGAAAGCCAATGGCACCGGCGAAGGGGCAATTCAACTCATGCAACCGGGGATGCTCGTCGTATCTCAAACTCGCTCTGTACACCAAGAGATCAAGGCACTGCTGGAGAGTCTTCGTATAGTCAAAGCAGAAATCGAAAACGGCAATTCGGCGTCAGGAGAATACGGAAGGTTCTGATCCAGACCTTGCCGAACTGCATGTTGATCGCGATGATGGGGCTTGGCCATTACTACATCCAGGCCCCTGATTTCATCAGCCATGCAACTCGGCCCCACGCTCATCCTCGACACCTTTGCTGAAGCCTTTCGGATGCGTTTTGTCCGGCTAGTCGTCACGGCAGTCGACGATTATTGGCTCGACGCAGCCCTGCTCGAAACGACCGGCTACGGCTCTTCTGTGATCGGCTGCGATGCCGAGATTGGCGTTGAGCGACGCCTTAGTTCCGACGAAACGCCCGATAGTCGCCCGGGTGCTGCCGTGCTGGCTTTCGGTTTTTCGGCCGAAGCACTGGCCAAGGCGGTTCCCAATCGGGTCGGCCAATGCCTGATGACCTGCCCCACGACGGCCGTCTTCAACGGCTTGCCTGAAGCAGACGAGTCGATTCCGCTCGGGAAGCACCTGCGCTATTTTGGCGACGGCTTTCAAAAGAGCAAACAACTGGGCGGACGCCGTTACTGGCGCGTACCGGTCATGGACGGCGAGTTCGTGATGGAAGAAAAGTTGGGCGTCGCCAAAGGCGTCGCCGGAGGCAACATCATTCTGCAAGGCGAGACTGCAACGATCGCCCTGGCTGCCGCTCGACGGGCGAGCGAAGCGCTCGCAGCAATGCACGGGATCATTACCCCATTCCCTGGCGGCGTAGTCCGTAGCGGCAGCAAGGTGGGCTCGACCTACAAAGGAATGATTGCCTCGACTAACGACGCATTTTGTCCCACCCTGCGCGGCCGCGTCGAATCCGAGTTAGCCGACGGAGCAAATTGCTCCTATGAAATTGTCATTGATGGCGTCGACGAGCAAACCGTGGCTGATGCAACCAAGCTCGCCATTCAAACCGCTGCCGGCGACGGTGTACTCGCCATCGGCGCCGGTAACTACGGTGGCAAACTCGGCAAGTTTCACTTTCACCTCCGCCAGCTGTTCGGAGATTAGTAGGCTTGAGCGGCAAACTCCAACGCGTGGCCATCGTAGGAGGTAGCTGCGCAGGTAAATCGACTCTTGCGAAGGAACTCTCTGCGATTCTTCATCTTCCTCACATCGAATTGGATGCTCTCCACTGGGGGCCCAATTGGCAAGAGAACCCTCGCACGCAGTTTCTGGAGAACCTGAAGTCGGCCACCAGCGAGCCCTGCTGGGTATGCGATGGGAATTACACCTTTGCCAGAGAACTAGTTTGGGCTCGCGCAGAGACGCTTTTATGGCTGAATTATTCGTTTCCCATCGTTTTTTGCCGTGCCCTACGCCGAACCATTGGCCGAGTCGTTAACCACACCGAACTTTTTTCAGGCAATCGCGAGACATTTACGCTCAGTTTTCTGAGCCGCGAGTCAATTCTGCTGTGGGTTGTTCAATCGCACCATCGAAGAAAGCGGGAAATCGAAAAGCTGGTCCAACAAGCAGAATACCGCCATCTGAACGTGATAGAATTACGAAGCCCGGCAGCAACCGAACGATTCGTTTCACAGATACGTACTTAGAATTCCGTTTCGATGATTATACGAACTAACTACTTACATAAGTTCTCGCACAGAAACGCTGAGACGCAGAGAATACTCTGGAATGGTTCACTCCTCTGCGTCTCCGCACCTCTGCGAGAGATTCTTTCCCTCGCCTGTCTCGTCACGGTGCTTGCTACATTCACTTCAGCCGAGGAAACACTCGACGGCAAAGACGGACGCAATCTCGCATTAGATCAATTTGAACCCAAGTCGACGCTTAGAGTGCCAGAGCATCCACTCTCGCGAGCCAAGTTTCCGGTTGTCGATGTCCATGTCCATCCGCGTTACAAGCTGCACAGCGTGCCGGAGCAATTGGATGAAGCCGTTCGGGTGATGGACCAACAGAACATTGCCGTCTGCGTAAGCCTCGATGGACGGCTCGGAGAAGAACTCGAAGAGCACAAAAAGTACTTGTGGACCAAATACCGTGACCGGTTTGTGATCTTCGCCAACATCGATTGGCAAGGCGATGGCCAACCCGACGATCCGAGTAGCTGGGCGTGTCATCGGCCCGACTTTGGTCGTCGCATGGCCGTGGCTCTGGCCGATGCGAAACGTCGCGGCGTCGCGGGGCTAAAGATCTTCAAACGTCTGGGACTCGAATACCGCAATCCAGACGGTTCCTTCGTGGCCATCGACGACCCGCGTTGGGATCCCATTTGGGAAGCTTGCGGCAAGCTCCAGCTGCCGGTGTTGATTCATACCGCTGATCCCGTCGCCTTCTTCATGCCGATCGATCGTTTCAACGAACGCTGGGAAGAATTGCATCGTCATCCCGAATGGAGCTTTGCCGGCGACGAGTTCCCGACGCACGACGAATTGTTGGCCGCAAGAAATCGTGTGATCGAACGCCACCCCCTGACAACCTTTATCGGGGCTCACGTGGCGAATTATCCCGAGAATCTGGGGGAAGTGGGTCGTTGGCTGGACAAATACCCGAATCTCCATGTAGAGATCGCTGCCCGAATTGCGGAACTTGGCCGCCAGCCCTACACGGCCCGTAAGTTCTTTCTGAAGTATGCAGATCGGATTCTATTTGGCACCGATGGCCCTCGTCCTCCGGGGCGTCTGAGCCCCCATTGGCGGCTTCTCGAAACTCGTGACGAATACTTCACTTACGCCGAAAACCAGTATCCGCCCCAGGGATTGTGGAATATATATGGACTCGGATTGCCCGACGAAGTGTTACGCAAAGTGTATGCCGAGAACGCAGAACGCTTGATTCCGGGAATCTCCGAACGCTTGCAGAAGTTTGCTAATAGCCCGGTTGAGCAGCCTTGATTCTTCTGCATTTCGACTGTGCACGGTTTCTGATTGCTCTTCCAGCAAAGCCCCGTTCGCCTAAACGGGGGTCAACTGTTGCATTGCCCTGTCTTTGATTGCTAAACTTGGGTGCAGGGGCAACCGACTTGGTTGCCCGTTAAGTTCTCATCAGGATTCTTTAGACATGACCGCCGAATCTGACGCGCCGGAGCCAAGTCCCACATCGAATGATTTGAAGCCGGCTGAAGCGTCTGCCACACCTGCGGTCGAGGGCGATACCGCTTCGCCACCCGAGCAGGGCGACGTCAGTTCCCCTGATCACGAGCCGGCGGCCGATTCATCCGCAGCACGTCCTAGCCAGAGAATTCAAATCGGGTCTCAGCGTGCAGAGGCCGGCAGCGAAACTGTGAAAGCAAAGCCGGTCGACCCAGTTTCCAAGTCCCCGGCGGAGCCTGCGCCCCAGAAGAGCCATTACCCGCCCCCCAACATTCGCGACCGGCTTTCGCCCGATTTGGAAAAGGAACTCGAAGCAGCCTTAGGTGGGGAATCTTTAGATCAGATCATCGATGGCACCGAGGCAACTTCTGGCGAGAATACCGAGTTGGCTCCAGATACTAAAGTCATTGGCACAGTTGCCAAGGTTCATCGCGAGGATATCTTTCTTGAATTGGGTGGCCGTAACCAAGGCTTGCTGCCACTCAAACAATTCGAGAAAAGTGATCCGCCCGAGGTTGGCGCCCAGCTGGAAGTTCTGGTATCGAGATTCAATGCAGAAGAAGGCTACTATGAAGTCTCTCTTCCCACGGCATCGGTCGACATCGGCAATTGGGACGAAGTGCAAGTCGGCCAGGTTGTCGACGTTGCCATCACAGGTGCGAACAAAGGCGGACTTGAATGCCAGGTCTCTGGCATCCGCGGCTTTATTCCGATGGGGCAAATCTCGGTCTTCCGTGTTGAGAACCCCGAAGAGTATGTCGGCCAGAAACTCAACTGTGTGATTACCGAAGCCAATCGCGATCGTAAGAATCTTGTTCTCAGCCATCGGGCGCTGATGGAACGTGAGCGCAAGGAACAACGAGAGAAACTGTTGGCCGAAATCAAACCGGGGGATTTGCGCGAAGGAGTGGTTCGCAGTCTGCAAGATTTTGGCGCATTTGTCGATCTCGGTGGCGTCGACGGGCTCATTCATGTCAGCCAACTCAGCTGGGAGCGAGTTGCGCATCCCAAAGACGTGCTGCAGGTTGGCCAAAACGTCAAGGTACGTGTCGAAAAGGTCAACCAGGAAAACGGCAAGATATCGCTTGGCTATCGCGAGCTGGGCGAGAATCCTTGGGATTCCGCGGCTACCAAGTATGCCGTAGGTTCTCGCGTAACCGGCAAAGTGACCAAGCTCATGCAGTTTGGAGCTTTTGTCAAACTCGAACCGGGCGTCGAAGGGTTGATTCACATCTCCGAAATGGGTCATGGCCGAGTAAATCGCTGCAGCGACGTCGTGAGCGAGAGCCAGGAGGTCGAGGTCAAAGTGCTGACGGTCGATACCGATGCCCAGCGAATTGGACTCTCGCTAAAAGCGCTGCTCCCTGAGCCTGAGAAACCGGCTGCCCCTGTTCTGGAAGAAAAAACATCAGACGAGCCTCCCCGCAGGCGCAAGAAAGCCGACAAGAATCTCAAGGGCGGCATCGGTGGTCCCAGCGGGGGAGAGCAGTTTGGATTAAAGTGGTAAGGATTAATAGTTGTTAGCCATTAGCAGCTTTCTAACGACAAACTACTAACAGCTAATAGCCAAATGTTCCACTGGGATAGGGGTTTGTTCCTTACAGCGGCTGGGCTTGCCGTCGATGTTACGCGGCGACAGAAGCTGGGTTTCATCTCCCATGCTCATGCCGATCACATTGCAGCCCATGAGTTGGCCTTTTGCACGCCGGAAACTGCGGCGCTTTATCGACATCGCTGCGGGACTCACCGGCGTACGCACGAGATGCCTTACAGGCAGCCAGTGGAATTGGGGCCTCTGCGGCTGACGGCATTCCCGGCGGGGCATTGCCTGGGGTCGGCCATGCTGCTGGTCGAATCCATGGAGCAGTCGTTGCTTTACACTGGCGATTTCAAGCTTGGCGCTTCGGAGACAAGCGCGCAAGCCGAGTTGCCTGCGGCAGACATCCTTGTAATGGAAAGCACGTTTGGCCGACCGAAGTATCGTATGCCGCCGCGCGAAGAAGTAATCGGCGAATTGATCGATCTTGTTCGGAGCCTTTTAGGAAATGGCAATACCCCAGTGCTTCATGCCTATGCCTTAGGCAAGGCTCAAGAGGTTACTAAGCTGCTGACGGCTGCAGGCATTCCTGTTCAGCAGCACCCAATGATCTTCTCTGTCAGCGAGGTTTATCGAGAGTGTGGCGTCGACTTGGGTCGAATTTCAAAATATGACGGCAAGTTGCTCCCTGGCCATGTGGTGATGACGCTTCCGCGCGGCATGAAGCAGTTTCGCCTGACTGGAATTGACTCGCCCGTCAGCATCGCGGTCACAGGGTGGGCAATCGACTCCAGCACAAAGTACCGCCAAAAAGTCGACTACGCTCTACCTCTTTCAGATCACGCCGATTTCGATGACTTAGTTGAGACCGTCGCGCTGGTCGGAGCCAAGCAGATCTACTGTACTCACGGTCCGCGAGAATTTGTCGAACATCTCCGAGCCGAGGGATTCAACGCTTTTCCCGTTACTGGCAGCTATCAAACCCGCATGTTCTAACCCCCCAAGCTGTACTCCGCGAGTCTGACGGTCGCGAAAACTGTGCCGATTGGCCGCAGTGCTATCACACCGACTGGTCAGTCTGTGACGCCTGTAGCACGGTCGGTGGGGTCCACTTCCAGGGATGGTAGCGGTTTTGTTGATATCTCCCAATCCAGGATGTCGAACCTGAAACTACAGGTTGTCCGACGCCAGCGTCTGAAGCTGTGCGCCCTGTTGGACGGACAACTTCTCCCAGGGATAGGGTGAGTGATGAACAGGTGTTGCCGGATACTCTTGAGCTGCTTTCTTGTCACACTCCTGGCAGAGGTCAGCTGCCGACGGGCCGAAGCTTCTTCCAGCAATCAGCAGAGCGAGAGCCAGCTCGCTGATAATGCGCCTTCCGTGCCCCGTCTTGCCGGACTAATTCCATCTTCAGAACTGGTAGACGAACTTGCCTTTCCATCAGCAGAAACCGACTCATCCCCAGAGCCAGTCGAGGACCTGACCGCGACGAGCGATGACCGATTATGGGCATTCCCTAGCGACAATGACGACGGAACTCTGCAGAGACTACCGCCAGTTGACGACACACCCTCCATTCAGATTCTGCCGAACAAACCGGCTACGATGGAAGACCTCTCCGAACCTGATGGCAAAGTCGAGATGTTCCAGCCAATTGCCTCGCTGCTGCCTCCCCTGCCCTTGGCAGGTTTAGAGCAAGGCGAATCGGAGAATTTTTTTGCCGCTGCCGAAGCTTCCCTTGAACCTGCGGCAGCCGATCGTGCAATGGTCGAGCAACTGCTTATCGCGGAAGTGGTCAAGGAATGCACTGCCGCAACAACCGGCGCGCTAACCGACCAGCGGATCAATGAACTCGCGAAGTCGAAAATCCAGAAGGCCTATGGCATGGCCAACCGCAGCGGTTACTACGCCGCGCGCCAAGAACTCATCGAGGTCCTGCGGATGATTTCTCACGCTAAGGACGCTCACCAGGGCGTTCCCGAACGTACCGAAGCCCTTGCCAGCGGGTTGCGGGCACTCGAAGAGGCCGAAGACTTTGCCCCGCGCGGCGCACAATTGGAAGCTGATCTGGCTATCGAAGTTATCTGCGCCTCGCATCGAACCCCGATAGCCAAACAGATCGACTTCAAGGATGTTTTGCCACATCAGATGATGAATGGTTATTTCCGCTACGCACAACTCAAGCTGGCTGCGGCGGTTGCAGGCGAGCCGGCAGGTTCGATGGCACTGCATGCGCTTGGCAAACTTGCAATCCATCTCGGTAAGGTCGAGCCGGAAAAGCATCGGCTATCGCAGCGGCAAGCCATCGCTTTTCAGCAGGCAGCCTTGCTGGCCCACAGCCAAAACCATCTGGCTGCCCATGAACTAGCTACCCTGCTTGCCGATGCCGGTCACTTCGACGAAGCCGAAAGGTTGTTGCAGCAAGTGGCTGCCCGCGATCCCAATGCTGTGGTTCTCCGCAACCTGTCGCTGATGCAAGAGAAGCTAGGTCATGCCCGACAAGCAATTGCAAACCGCGAGTTGGCAGCTCAGATGGCTCAAAGAGGTGCGAGCGGGACTCACAATGTCGAATGGCTTTCGCCGCAGGCATTTTCCCAGTCGGGCGGAGTTGCCCCGGCGCCGCCTGTCTCGACGCTCCCGTCCACTGTAGGGCTCTCAGGCTTTCCTGCTCAGCATGTGCCGCCTCCTCAATCTGTGAGGCGGTAGCAGGTCGTCGCGATGAATGCATACAGTCAAATCTCAATTCAAAAGCGAGCAGCTTAAGATGACGTATCCAACGACCAAAGCGGCTAGGATGCACCTACTGGAGCTAGTTGCATTGACAGCAGCGTTATTGTGCGCTGCGACTCCCCAGGTTTGCCTGGCTCAGGCTTTGGGCTCTGCGGCTCCACACCCGATTTGGGCGGTCGACAGTCTTGCCGGTTGCGGCCAGGGCGAAGTCGGCTGGGAGGCTCGCGGTTACATAAATTGGCAATCGTATGCTCAAGGCGAATATGTCGGCCCTGCGCGTTTCGCACATGTTTGTGACTATCGAATTCGTGTCGACGATCAAATCGCATTCGTCTTTCGGCTTACCCGAGAGGAGACTTCGCAGCCGTACGAGCTGCAAGTTGGCGACCGTATTCGCATTGAATCGCTTACCGGCGACAATTCCTCGGCCTCCCAAGAAACGCCTGAGAACGACCACATCGGCCGAGAATTGATAATCCAACCCGATGGGACCATCAGCCTGCCTTTGCTCGGCCAGGTGCGTGCTGCCCGGATGACTATTGATTCGCTTCGCCAACACTTGGAACAACGCTACGAGAAATACTATAAGGTCCCCGCGATTACCGTCACGCCGGTCGTAGTGAATACGCGGCTGCAAGATCTCATCGAGTCGGTCGATGCAAGGCAAGGCTCGGGTGGGTTGAAGCTTCAAGTGACTGTGACGCCAGCCGGCAAACTGTACCTGCCAGGACTTGGTTCGATCATGGCCCAAGGGCTGACACTCGATGAATTGAAATTCGAGATCGATGCTCGCTATGCAGACTCCATTCCTGGCGTTGCCGTGACACCGGTGCTAGTTCAGCGTGCCCCTCGATTCGTCTTTGTCTTGGGCGAAGTCGTCAGTCCAGGCCGTTTCACGCTAGAAAGTCCCACTACACTGATGGGGGCTATTGCTCTGGCCGGGGGTTGGAATCAAGGTGCCAATCTACGGCAAGTAGTTGTCTTCCGGCGCGGGGAAGACTGGCGGTTGATGGCCACAATGCTCGACATTAAGGGAGCTCTCTACGGCCGTCGCCCAGCTCCGGCCGACGAAATCTGGCTCAGCGATTCCGATATCGTCGTCATCCCCAAGACTCCAATCCAGGCGACTGACGAGGCCATCAACCAATTGTTCACGCGCGGGCTCTACAGTGTTTTCCCGCAGTTCGGCAACGGGTTTTTCAACTTCAACAACTTTAGTTCAATTAGTCGCTAGCAGTACTTACCTGTCGAACGTTCAAATCGCAGTTCATGGGACACTGGCTCACGTCCCTCTGGTCCAATGTCCATTATCTACGCCTCGTCTACCAACTGCGACTCCATCCACTCCAAATACGCCTCACTTCCCGCGGCAATTGGCGTAGCAATAATCTCTGGACACTCATAAGTGTGAAGCTGTCGTATGGCAGACTCAGCTGCGGCAAACAGTGTGGTCCGCGTTTTTGCCGTACACTTCCACTCTTCGGCTTTCTCGACATTTCCTTGCCAACGGTAGACGCTGTGTACTGGACCCGAGATCTGCGCACAGGCAACCAATCGCTGTTCGACCAACTTCTCGGCGATTTCTGCGGCCTGCGCGGCAGATGCGGTGGTTGTTGTGATTTGGATGTATGTGGTCATGATGCCTCGATTGAATGAGCTCCATAAAACCGATCGGCGACTTGTAGGCAATGGAACGGCAGCCATTTTCGCCGAGTGTATAAAGCATGGCCAGCCAGATGATTGTGGAGCCCAGGTTCAACTTCGGCGTAATCAACTAGCAGTGTTGTTCCTTCCTCTGGCACTCGCGTTCCGTGCTTCAATCGTTTGAAGAAGCCTTCACGCGGAGTATCTCGCTCCAGATACTTGTCGAGTCGCCAGTCAGCCAGAAAAGTACGAGGCGACAGTATCGTAGCGGCCAAATTCGTTCCCGCGATGCCGAGGTGCTGGATGTAGTCGCCATCTTGAGCTTTTAGCAGCCGACTTACCTCGATTGACTGAGGAGCCAAGTATTCTGGGCCATCAGCTACAGGACGATGATGGATGAAATGGAGTAAATTGGCACAGCCCTCAGTATCCCAGCCGTACCGAATCGGCGTCCCGAACGTTACGATGTCGAGTTTCCAATCACGCAGGGGATGATCGGCGTTTTGGAGCAGCTCCTCCATACGTGGCCATACTGGCATATCGACATCGCCACAGAACCACGGGCGGTAGAACGACCGCGCGGCCGCAAAGAAATCTTCCCTCGCCTTAGCGTCGGCGCCAAGCAGATTGGTCAATAACGCAAAGACATTGCCCCCGTGGCTGTGCCCCCACAATACCACGCGCCGCGGAGCAGACGACACGGACCCTTCCGCTGCCGATTCGGCTGCCAGCCTTTCCAATTCGTCCAGCAAACGGATCGCCCCATCGGCACGGCCGATGTGGTTGTTTTGGCTCGACCAATTGAACAGGCGCACCGGAATCACGCGGCCTGCACCGGCGCTTAGCCCCGACTGCATCGTCGCGACATACTCGGGCGTGTAATTGCCCGTCTCGCCTGCGACCAGATCGACCGTTCGCTTCCCCAGTTTTCGCAGCGATTTGCTCAGCTCGGGCGAAAACCGCGCCAACTCGGTCAGA
Source organism: Planctomycetales bacterium (assembly GCA_020427155.1). Lineage (GTDB taxonomy): Bacteria > Planctomycetota > Planctomycetia > Pirellulales > Lacipirellulaceae > Bythopirellula. Next base: position 21,942 of record JAGQOW010000055.1, read on the forward strand.
GCTCCCAATGCGTCGTTGCCCGCAAATGTGCCATGCACGCAATAAATAGCGGCAACGTTCGCTTTGCCAAATCTTGCTCCTGCCGCGGCCAACTGCGAGGAAAAATCAGCCGTTGAAGGCTGGGTTGGGCAGATTGCTGGGAGCAAGTGGTACGGCGAAGTGGGGCGATCGGACTGGTACCGTTGGTGTCGAAATTGGTTGGCCCTGGGCATGCGATTGCGTTCCCGCGTCAACGCGGTAGCTGTTATTCATATAAGGATTGACTCCCAGCGATCCGGTCCAAGTCTCATAGGGACGTCCGCTTCGCTCGTCGTCTTTGAAAAACGCGAGATAAGTCATCGTGTCTGCTGCGATAAACTCGTGTTCTCCAGGATCAAATTGCGTCTGGTGATGCACTCGCCGCCACGTGCCCGAATTGAAATACGCCTGGTGCAACACGAATCCGTCGGCATAGCTCGCATCCAAAGGCACTACCTCGGCATGGTGAGTGTGCCCATATACGATATGCTTGGCTCGCCGATTGCGAAAGTCTTGCTCGGCCAAGGCGTGCTGGAAATACGAACTGTGGCTCGCCCCGCGCAATTCGGTAATCCATTGGGCAATCCAACTCGCCCACCCCACCGACAGGCGGCGGCTGAATTTCAACGCCTTTTGCAGCCCGTCGACGATATCGACCGGGCACCAGGTGTCTCGCTGCCGGACAAAAGGATGTTCCAGGAACTCGTCAGCCAGCTCGTCCCAAATTCGCTTCACTTCCTTACGGATCGAAGGCTGGGGGCAACTTCGCTCGAGCAGACCATCGATCCAGACCGGAATCAACAGCAAGGGCCGAATATTGTCGATCTCTCGCAATCCTGCCAGCGCGGTCGAAGGAAGTTCGTCGCCCAGTTGGCGTTCTACTTGCACTCCGAAGCGGCTGAGCAGCTCCAAGACGATCACGTCTCCCAAACTGCTGGCATCGCGATCACCTTCGTAATTGAACGGATCATAAATGTCGCCATGCCTGGCAAACACCTTGTGTCGACGCATCACCTGCACTAGTTCGTTGCTTTCCCATATTTCATGTGGAAATGGTGCGTCGGCATACGTTGCCAGTCCCAGATGCGTGGCTATTTGCCCTCGCAGTCGATTGTATTGCTCGCCCGGTAAGTGATAGAACCAGTCATGGTTTCCTACCATGTAGTGAATTCGAACTGGTACTGGATGAGCCTCGCCATGCGCAGGGCGACCATCACGAGATGCCGGTGGAAGTGAAATACCTTCTTGTGCTAGCCTGCGGAATTCGCTGAGTGCTTGATCATTCTTGCCTAGGATCTCGCCCGTGATGCGCGAGACCACCTCAAACAGACCGGGCGATTTGGCATCGTCCCAAGGACGCACTTGATTTTCTAGCCATTGCGTAGAGCGGATCACATCCAGCACGTCGCCCAGCAATACTAAGTCGATTCGATCGATGGGGCTATAATTGCCTCCACGCCGGCGCGAAGCGCTCAACGCCAGGTCTGCCAAGCGCTCAGCCATCAACTGAAACGCACCAGGCGAGATGGAAGTGCCACTCGTGCCGTCGGTCAGATGCAGATCGCTAATTATGACTAGCATGACACATGCTCTTGGTCAGAGGCGATTGGGGCTGGCAAGGCTACGTGCTATCGGCGCGCATTGGTCTATGTGTCCTAAAATGAGGACACTCCTCCTCTTTCATCGGATCAAAAGGAGTTGAGGTTGAGGATTGTTCCGAGTTTGTCGATAAACACGGTCCTCAACGACACAACAAAAAAACCGTCCGCCGGCTTAGGCAAGCTGGCGGACGGCTCGTCGTTCTTGAAAACAAAGCACTTCCTACAGGGCAATCTCAATGGCCCCCTCAATAGCCGTAGTACACTACCGGGCTAGCGTAGACGTGCGGAGTGGCGTAAATCACTGGAGCACCGTAGACGATTGGCCGTCGATAGACTGGCCCAGCGACTACACGCCGGGCTACGGGATACGGAGGTAACACGACGCGAGCTGCAACGCGGCGAACTGGTGCGACACGCCGCACAACCCAGGCGTTTGCATCCGACGCACTTGCTACTGAAAACATTCCAACCAACGCCAAAATGATCGCTGTTCGCTTCAACATGATTCTGTCTCCTTCTTCGAACTCCCCCAGCGGCACTTGGCGGGATGTCTTGATATCAGCCGCTTTGCCATATTATATGGCATATGGTATGCCAACTCTATGGGGTCGACTCCTAAATCATTTGTATAAAAGGACTTAGGGTATCACTCCAAGTAGTAAATCGTCGCTGGAACTAGAACGAGTGTCGTCGTATGTGCAACACATGAATCTCATTGTTGGAGTCTTAAAGATGACATCCTGAGGCTGCAAAGTGGTCGAGACTCCGCAGCTTTATTTGCCTGCGGGCCGTACTCACCTCCTGGGCAAACCCCTGTCTGAGGCACAGGAAGCATCGATCCTCAGAATCCGATGGAGAAATACACTCCGCTCCCGTAATAGCCTCGAGGGCCATAGTACGAGGGGTAGCCACGGTAGTACGTCCCAGGTCCATAGTAACTGTGACCGTAATACCTTGGCGCTGAGTGGTAGTAGCTCGTTCTGACGCCATGGTAGTGCCCGTAGCCGCCCCGATAACAGCCTCTAGCCTGTGCATCAGAAGCACCTGCAAACGAAACCAACGCCAGAACTACCAGACTTAGAAATAGTCGCCGATACATAATCATCTCCTTGGACGCTCGAGCGCCCATTGGGATTGAAAAGTTACCGAGCACTCACCTGTCACGCCCTGCCCGGTCTACTATTCAAACCCTCTCGGCATCTGCCATGCCAGTCTCTCAGTCTATGTCTCTAAGTGGCTTCTATATAAAGAGATGCGAGTATTAAAGGTGATCCAGAGTGGGTCAATTTGGCCATGATTCCGCCGTCACACTGATAACGACCGTAGTCGAAAAGGCCACGCTATTACGCCATAAGTTGTTGTTTAGAAATAAGTTACGCGTGTTTCGGTTGGGTTTGGTCTGCTGATAGGACAAACTTTGCTGTCCCGGCACAAGCCGTTCCAACTGTTGCGACACCTTTCTTTGGCACGACCTTTGCATTACTTATCTGCCGCTACCGACGCACGGTACGGCTGAGTCATGTGTGGAACGCATTACGGGGCCGGAACAGACAAGAGGCAAATAACCGGGGTCGGCTGCAAAGAGGCACTTAATCAAGGGACCTGAGACAGAAGAGGTAACAACTTGTGGTGGCTGTCCCTCCCCAATAGGCCACCATTTGTTGTTGCCTAGGTCCTAAGCAGCGGGCGAGCCAGACGGTGTTTTATCGAACCTGTTTGGCTCGCCTGTTGCGTTTGGTGTGTATCGTTTTTGAACACATGTATTGTTTTAATGCATGTTATTGGGAGGCACATTTCTGTAGTAGTCCCACAAAAATCTTTTCTTGAAATTTATTCTTTGGCTTGAGCCCCGAGTTTTGGCGGTAATGCCATTTTTTGGAGCAGCCGATCCTGATTCAGGCATTGTGCTCATGTGAGTAAAATGGCTTCCCACGATTGGCCTGACTCTTTTCCTGCCGACCGCTTCGCATAGGGACGAATCGATGGCTTTACAGGAAGCGCTCTTCAGCAGTCTCAAATGGCCCCTATGGGTAACGCCCGTACTCTTGTCAATTGCGTTGGTGGTTGAAGTCGCAGCCGAGGAGGAAGGCGGCTCTCCGCCTGCCAGCGACCCTGTGGTCGAACAGATCAACCGCCACATACGAGCCGCCTGGAAAGAAAACGGACTGCAACCCGCAGTCCGAGCCACCGACGCCGAATGGTGCCGGCGGGTCTATCTTGATCTCGTCGGCAGGGTGCCCACCGTCGCAGAACTTGACGCCTACACCGCCGAGAAGTCTTCCCAGAAGCAACAATTGCTAGTTGACCGCCTATTGGGCGACGAATACTACAGCGATTTTAGCCAAAGTTGGGCCACGATCTGGACCAATGCGCTAGTCGGCCGTACAGGCGGAAGACAGCGTCGCTCGTTGATCAACCGTTCGGCGCTCGAGTCTTTTCTCGAAGAATCGATAAGAAACAACAAGTCTTACGATCAGCTAGTACTCGAGCTAGTCGACGCGGTGGGCAGTACCGATCCTGAGGCCGAAGATTTCAACGGCGCGGTCAATTTCCTGGTCGAAAAGCTCGACGAAGACGCTGTTCAGGCGACTGCGAAGACGGCGCAGATTTTTTTGGGAACAGCCGTCCAATGCACTCAGTGCCACAATCACCCCTTCAACGAGTACCGCCAAAACCAGTTCTGGGAACTTAATGCCTTCTTTCGCCAAACTAGGGTCGAGCGCACGCGCGATCCCGACCAAGACAATCGGTTTTTGGCTCGAGTTAGCGATCGAGACTTTGCAGGAGAAGGCCGCGAACTCTACCGCGACAATCGTTCTGAGGTCTTCCTGGTCGAACGTGATGGCAAACTTGTCGACCGCGATGCCGAGCGACTCAACTCGGCACCCATCTATTATGAACTACGTAACGGCGAAGTCCGAGTTGCCTATCCTGTGTTTATCGACGGCACTTCGTTGGAAGAGAAGTACTCACAACAAGGTGCGGAGTTTGGCAACAGCGGGTACCTCGAAGATGTAAATCGAAGAAAAGAGTTGGGCCAATTGCTGATCGCTGCCAGAGAATTCGACCGGGCGATCGTCAATCGCATGTGGGCCCATTTCTTTGGTTATGGTTTCACCAAGCCTTTTGATGACATGGGTCCCCACAACCCGCCTTCTCATCCCGAGCTGCTAGATGAACTGGGCCTGTCATTTCGCGCTGCCGAGTTCGATCTCCGCAGTCTGATGCGGTGGATTGTGCTTAGCGAACCCTACTCACTGAGCAGTCGCATTACTCGCGGCAATGCAGACGACGAACCAACTGTGGGCGCCACCCCCCAATTCAGTCGGTTCTACATTCGACAGATGCAGGCTGAGCAGCTTTATGAATCGCTGATTGCTACGACCAAGGCGGACGAGACAGTCGAGCAAGACCGCCGCGCCACGCTCCGAGACCGTTGGCTTCAGCAGTTCAACACAGAGTTTGGAACCGACGATGCTGCCGAAGCAACTACCTTCAACGGCTCGATTCCACAGGCATTGACGCTGATGAATGGCGATCTGGTGCAGCGTGCATGCAGCACCGGCAGCGGCAGTTTTCTCGATACGATCGCCAACGATGCTTCGCTCAGTAATCGCGAAAAGATCAGTTACCTCTATCGAGCAGCCTTGGCGCGTCGCCCCACGAAAGAGGAAACCAAGACCTACAATGACCTGCTCGCTTCGCGCGGCGGCGAAGTCATTGGCACGCTACAAGATATCTGGTGGGCCGTGCTCAACAGCAACGAATTCATTCTCATTCACTAGTGGCACCCCGTCAGATACTTAGCCGTAGTACGTCAAGCTAGTAGAGTGGTTTTCAGGAGCAAGAGAATGCAAGCTTTCAAGACTCCACGCGGCATGAACCGGCGCCATTTCCTCACGCATCTCGCCAGTGCATCGGCTCTGGCCGTCCCGGCCTGGACGCTCACCCGGGCGATCTCTGCCCAGGCAGCTGCTCTGGCCAGAAATCAGAAATCGTGCATTTTGCTCTGGTTGGGCGGCGGTCCGCCCTCCATCGATATGTGGGACATGAAGCCTGGCACGCCAACCGGTGGGAGTTTCAAGCCCATCAGTACCACTGGTGAGGGCCAGATTTCCGAATTGCTGCCTAAGCTCGCCCAACAAATGCATCTCCTCTCGATCGTTCGCTCGATGAGCACGCGCGAGGCAGACCACGAGCGCGGCCGGTACTACATGCACACCGGTTTTGTACCCAATCCCAACGTGCAACACCCTAGCTACGGATCAGTCGTTGCCCATGAGTTGGAGGGCAAACTGCGCGAGCTGGAGATTCCCCCGTTTGTATCGATTGGCGGCGCCAGCGAAGGCCCCGGCTTCTTAGGGTTGGCGTATGCGCCGTTCCAGGTCGACTCGAATGGCCGTGTGCGCAATGTCAAAGCCACCGTCGAAGAAGCGCGCATGATGGATCGCTTGAAACTACTCGACACACTGGAGCGAAGATTCGTACGCGAGAACCGTGGGCTCGCTGCCGTCGAGCATGCCAAGGTTCTGCAAAGCACACTCTCATTGCTTACCAGCAGCCAAATGGAAGCATTCAACGTGCAAGCTGAACCGGCCCAGGCGCGCGAGTCGTACGGCGAAACTGGTTTTGGCCGCGGTTGCCTGATGGCAAGAAGGCTGGTGGAGAAGGGAGTCCCGTTCGTCGAAGTCAACCTTGGCGGCTGGGATCTTCACCAGAACTGTTTTACGCAACTCGAAGAAAAACTACCGGAATTCGATCAGGCCATAAGCGCTCTGGTCGCCGATCTTGCGACGCGCGGATTACTCGAGAATACAACGGTGTTGTGCATGGGCGAGTTTGGCCGCACCCCTCGCATCAACGGCGATGCGGGCCGTGATCACTGGGCGCGAAGTTGGAGCGTGGTGGTCGGCGGTGGGGGAATCCGAGGGGGGCAACTGGTCGGCGCCACCAATGAAGATGGCACCGCAGTGACGACCGAGCCTTACAGCTCCGAAGACCTGATGGCGACCGTCTGCCACTCGATGGGAATCGCGCTCGACAAGACCTTCAAAGCCCCCAACGGACGGCCCATGAAGATCGCGGGGGGCGGCAAGGTAATCAACGAGTTATTTGCCTGAAAAGCCGCGATTTCTAGCATAGGCGAACGCACTTGTTTTCACATGACGCTGCCACAATCGATACGATCCTTCCGATCGGAATCTGAGAAAGCCAGCTCGTCTGCTTGAACTCTCGCTGCGCGATCGAACGCCTCCGGCGCAGTAGACTTGTTTCTGAAGCTCCGGACGATGCGTCGCATCGTGCCTGTCCTCAGACTACCTGATGCGTGCTTGATGGTTGATACTGCTCAATTCGATCTGTTTCCTCCCGGTGCAGTTGTCGCACCTGTGCTCCTACCGGCAGGAGTTGAGCATCCGTCGACGGCTACTCGCCGCGTGCTGCATGTCATTAACGGTGAACACTACTCGGGCGCAGAACGAGTGCAGGATTTGCTTGCCCAGGAACTGCCGCAGTTCGGCTTCGAAGTTGAGTTTGCCTGCCTCAAGCCCGACCGATTTCCGCTGGTGCGACAATCGCGAGCCGCAGCGATCCATAACACGCCCATGAGTTGGCGTTTTGATATTCGTTGCGTCAGGCAGCTCTCGCGACTGATTCAAAATGAAAAGTTTGCGCTAGTTCACGCTCACACACCACGGTCGGTACTGGTCGGCGGCCTCGCTGCGAGGCATGCCGGCGTGCCGTTGATCTATCATGTCCACAGTCCCACGAAGCGGGATTCGACCAGGCGTTTTCAAAACTTGGTGAACGCCATGTTGGAAAGCTGGAGTCTTCGATATGCCGCACGACTGATTGCCGTTTCACCCAGTCTCAAGCGGTTGATGCAAGCACAGGGCTTTTCTGCCGACCGCGTCACGTATGTTCCCAACGGCGTACCACGTCAAGCCGTTGGACAACGTCAGCCGCCCGACAAAGTTTGGACTCTGGGTATCGCTGCGCTGTTTCGCCCTCGCAAAGGGATCGAAGTGCTGCTGGAGTCTCTCGCCATGCTACGGTCTCGCGACTTCGACGTCAGGCTGCGAGCCGTTGGACCATTTGAAACGCCAGCCTACGGGGCGGAAGTGCGAGCCTTGGTCGACCGGCTTGGCGTTGGCGACATTATCAC
>JAGQOW010000567.1 GCA_020427155.1 Planctomycetales bacterium
CAGAACGACGGTCGAGGAACTGAATGGACCAGCAGTCCCCCATCGAAGTTCACACGGTTCGTTTGCCCCGCTTTGACGACATCTCCCAGGATTCAATGTCCCAGGGCTTCGATGCCCAGGTCAAGCAGAAAGCGGTGTAGCCTGGGATCGGCGACCGGCCACCGTGTAAACTAGAACGCCAGCCGGAGACGACCACGATCAAGCTCGAAGACGTTGCATGCCGTGAGGAGCTGGATGCGGGATGAAGTCGATACATGGCAAGGCGGCGTGATGCCAGCTTTGGTTGCCGCTTTGTCGACTGCGATTCTGCGTTCGCGGTGCACGCCCACCGTGAAAATCAAGTCGTTGCCGTCGGCATCAGGACCCTGCACCCGCTCTCCGCCGCAGGCGATCCGAGGTTCGAGTTCCGTTTTCAACCGTCGTCTTCACTCTTCGACCCTGGATTCTGCCGTTCGAAACCGTGTTCAATCGTTTTGTGCCGCGCGGCGGGGCTCACTTCTTTACACGGCACGCGGGCGATCCGCGACGATGAGGTTACTAACCTTCATACGATCGAATAGTTGGGCGAACTCGACACTTCCCTTAGACTTTTC
>JAGQOW010000568.1 GCA_020427155.1 Planctomycetales bacterium
GTACAGGCAGCGACTGCAGACTGGGCACTGAAACGGGCTTACCGGCGTAGCGGACAGCAGCTTCGATCAGCCACGCAGTGAGCGCATCGTTGTCGATGCTCGTCTGTGGTAAGCGAATGACCCGCTTGCCTTTCTCGACCCGCTCCACAGCGCCCCAGCTCGCCTGGCTCTGGATCACCATGTTGGTCATGCGCCGGGTGCCTTCACGTTCTCCGTAGGTTTCGCTCATGCGGCGATGCACTTCAGCGGACGCGCAGTCGCCCTGGATGGCGGACAGGCGGCCCACCAGCTCGGCCACCTTGCCAAAAAATGGGTAGGTCGCTACAGACATGCCCCAGCACAGTGCTGAGACGGGAATGTCCGGCTGAGTCTTGTGGATGGCCACGCCGCGATCCGCGTAATCGACCAGTTCGGCGCGCGGGTCCAGCCACAGCCGATTCAATACGGTGCGTGTTTTCTTCTTGGCTTCCACGCCAAGCTCAGCTGCATCGAGCAGTGCATTCAGATCATCTAGTCCAGCCACGCCCGCACGAATATTCAGTGCCGCAGCCGCCCAATCAAGCTGAATGAACCGATCAAAGCCTATCTT
>JAGQOW010000569.1 GCA_020427155.1 Planctomycetales bacterium
CTACAACGGCTGCATCTTGGCCGACAGCGTGGGGCTTGGTAAAACATTCACGGCTCTGGCCGTTGTGAAATATTACGAACTGCGCAACCGTTCGGTGCTTGTTCTGTGCCCCAAGAAACTTGCGGACAACTGGCTGAATTACAACAGCAACCTGACAACCAACATTTTCTCCAGGGATCGCTTCAATTATGACGTTCTGTGCCACACCGACCTGTCCCGCACCTCGGGAGAGTCGTTCGGCATTCCTCTGAACCGCGTTAACTGGGGCAATTACGATCTGGTCGTCATCGATGAATCGCATAATTTCCGCAACAACGATGCCGTTAAAGACCGGGAAACCCGCTATCAGAAACTGATGAACCAGGTCGTTCGCCAGGGCGTTAAAACCAAGGTTCTGATGCTGTCCGCCACCCCCGTTAACAACCGCTTCAATGATCTTCGCAACCAGCTCGCGCTGGCTTATGAGGGCGACTCTGAAAATCTCAGCAAGAAGCTTCGCACGGGCAGATCGGTGGAAGAAATCTTCCGTAATGCCCAAGCTGTCTTCAACCAGTGGTCAAAACTGGCACCCGAGGATCGCACGGCGCG
>JAGQOW010000570.1 GCA_020427155.1 Planctomycetales bacterium
ATTCAGCTTGCCAATTGATCAGATCGTAGACTGCTTGCTGCTCGATATAGGGAAGTATCCTGACATGCCATGAGAGCATCGCTCCCTCATTAGGCGACTGGCCGATACCCTTCTTTGGATTTGGTATTTTCGCGCCGTTGGGAAACTGCCCCATCGTGTTCTCGTAATTCAACACCCCCAACATGATCTGCTTGAGTTGGTTCTTACAGGTAGCCGTGCGAGCCGACTCGCGGGCGGCTTGAATGGCCGGCAGCAGCAGCGCCACCAGCACCCCGATAATGGCAATCACCACAAGCAGTTCGACGAGTGTAAATCCATTGCGTCGTCTCATTGGTCTATCAAGCTCCCGGTCGATACTAACCTAGGCGGCTGGGGATGGGTCGCCTTCCAAAGTGACGTGAACTTATGCAGCGGGTGAATGGACTCTGTTGGCCCCGAACTTACCGCAGCAGCTTGGCACGACGCAAATCGAAAAGGATCTCCCCAGCTACATTCATTCTAATCAATATAATCAAAAAATACCTGAAATGCACAAACGATTGTGCAAATCTGGCAACTTAAATGGCTCTTATGCCATATTGGTGACA
>JAGQOW010000571.1 GCA_020427155.1 Planctomycetales bacterium
TACCGGGGAAAGATCCGGATCGGCCGTCAGGTGTTTCATAATGATTTCCTGACTGCTCTCTCCCTCGAATGGCACGCGCCCCGTAAGCATCTCGAACAAAATGATCCCGAGTGCATAGACGTCGATCTCTTTGCCGTAGACGCCCTTGCCAATCTCTGGAGCCATGTAGTGGAACGTGCCCACACTTTCGGTCTGACCGCTTCGACGGCTGCAGGAGATGTACTTCGACAGCCCATAGTCGCCAATCTTGACGATATCCCCATCGAGAAAAATGTTGCCCGGCTTCAAGTCGCGATGAACAATGCCCTGGTCATGAAGGTACGCCACACCACGAGCGATACCTTGAAACCAATCATAGACTTCCGAGAAAGGCATGCCATTGGGATTGCGATCGAGTACATCCTTCAGGCTGTCGCCTGAGACATACTCCATGACAACCCAAGCTTGACCTTCATCGTCATACTTGATGTCGTACAGCGAAACTAAATTGGGATGTTTTAAGTTGATGCACTGCGTAACGCCGCGCACCTCGACCTCCATGTTCCTTTGAATGCGTTTAACGGCCAATTCTTTGCCGGCATCGCT
>JAGQOW010000572.1 GCA_020427155.1 Planctomycetales bacterium
CCGGGGTGTTGACCATGGCGCTCAGGTTATTGGCGGACGTATTGAGTTGGTTGTACACGTTCCCCTGTTCGATATATGGCAAAACCATGACTCCCCACCCCAACACAGACACACGGTTTATAGCACCACCGGTCGCATTCATTTGATGATAAATTCCAGCCGGGAACACTTTATGGGCGTCGTGATAGTTATGCAGTGACAAACCGAGCTGCTTCAGGTTGTTAGTACACTGCATGCGTCGAGCAGCTTCGCGAGCAGCTTGAACAGCCGGCAATAACAGCCCAACCAAGATGCCGATGATCGCAATCACCACCAGCAGCTCAACTAGGGTAAACCCCTTGGGACGTGAGGAAGGAAAGGCAGTTCGCATAGCTCGATCTCCAAAACCAGAATAGGAAGAAAAACGGAAGAAGTTAGGCGGCAAAATCGCAATATGTGCGTCATGGGGTTCGCGGTCGATTCCAACCAACAATTGCCATACGTAAACACACACGTTCTCGATTCTAAGTGATCCAGGGAAAAAAACAAGCCCTTGACACCGCCCATGTGTGTAAAATCTCCCATTCTCCAGTGGGGTGGTAGACG
>JAGQOW010000573.1 GCA_020427155.1 Planctomycetales bacterium
CATGTCTACACCGACTACGGTGGCCAGATTGGAGTGACACTTCCCAACGTCACGACCCGCGTTGCATCCGACCTCGGCCTGACAGTAGGTTCACTCGGCTTCTTCCCAGCCATGGACGTGGTGCGTCAGGCACTGCCGATGGTGCTCTCCTTCCTGAAGATGGCCATGGTCATCGTCATTCCGCTGGTGCTGATCTTCGGCACCTACGACTTGCGGACGGTGGTCACGGTGACTGCCGTGGAGTTCGCGCTGTTCTTCGTGGATTTCTGGTTCCAACTCGCGCGCTGGGTGGACTCGACCATCCTCAACGCGCTCTACGGCTGGGATTCCCCGCACAGTAACTTCAATCCGTTGATGGGGTTAAACAACGCCTTCGGCGACATGTTGTTGAATTTTGTGATGGCGGCGATGTTCATCATCTTGCCTGGATTCTGGGTTGTTGCACTGAGCTGGGCCGGAGTCAGGACGGGGAACATCCTTAGCGGCTTCATCACTGGCACATCCGATGCGAAGTCGGCTGGTGGAAGTGGGGCAGGTCTTGCCATGAAAGCCGCGACAAAGGGGGCAAAGTAAATTTTGACCTC
>JAGQOW010000574.1 GCA_020427155.1 Planctomycetales bacterium
AGGAGCTGATGGAACTCTCCATGCGCTTGAGCAGATTCACGCGCATGAGGTGAATGAGGCTTTCTTCTCGATCGAGCTGTCGGAACGAACGGCCTCCGGCCAGCTCCATGTCGTACCTACGGCTGTACTCGGCGACCTTGTCGTGCTTGACGAAGCGGAGCGGAGCATAGGCACTCAAGTTCAGCAGCCGAATGTCGCGGTTCACCTCTCGGAGCGGGGGAAAGAGGCCTGCGGTGTCGATGTCGGCCTTGACGTTGATGGGCCTTTCGCGCCGCGGAAACTTCCCGATCTCACCGACGTCGTAGTACTTCGCGATGTGTTTGCGCGAACGGGCGATGGTGAGCAGGTCCAACAACTTGAAGTAGTCGAAGCCGAGCTGGTCGAGGAGAGACTGGGTCGTCCGCTGCTCGGCCTCGAGCTTGAGCCAAGCGTTGAACTGGGTCTGGGCGCGCTTGAGGGTCTGCTCGACGCTGACGATGCCGGCGTCGTGGAGCGCGTCGTCTGCACCCTCGGTGATGAACGCTACCTGATTCTTGAGGTCGTTCATCCTGCTGTTCACGGGTGTCGCGGACAGCATGAGAAC
>JAGQOW010000575.1 GCA_020427155.1 Planctomycetales bacterium
TATGCCGCATCGGGTATTCCCTCGGTCAGCATGGTCAGATCCGACAGACCAAGTAACGCATCGCCATGCCGGATGTTTGCGTCGAGAAATCCCAGGGGACGCCCTGGCTCCACGCTTTCGATCCAGAGCGCGACACGGGCAAGTTCGACGGCGAAATCGTTCCGGTCCACCCCGAAGATGCAGCGCGCCACCACCTCGCGCAGCGCATGGCGGAAGGCGGCGGGGTCGAAGGTCTCGCCCTCGGCCTCGGCACGCGTGCGGGCCACCGCGTCCGCCATGCGGCGGGCGGCGGCGAGCAGGAAGTGTCCCGATCCGCAGGCCGGGTCGCAGACGGTCATGGTCAGGATGCCCTCGGCCCCGGTTTCGCCATTCGGTGTGCCGATCCCACGCCGGCGGTCGGCGATCACCGGATCGAGCGCGCTGTCGAGCAAAGTCTGCACCAGGCTGTCGGGCGTGTAGTAGGATCCGGTGGTCTTGCGCTGGTTGCCCCGTGTCTCTGCCCCGCCGGCATAGTCCAGGAGGGTGTGGTTCTCGGCGAGACGCGGGACGAGTTCGAGGAGCGATTCATAGACCGAGCCCAGCT
>JAGQOW010000576.1 GCA_020427155.1 Planctomycetales bacterium
TGTTGACGTCCTTCTTGTTGATGGCGCCAACGGTGACCACCATGACCTGAATCTGTGAGCTCGTGGCGAAGTTGCGCACCTGCCCGAGCTTCGAGGAGTCGTAGAGGAAGTACTCGAAGGGGGTTCCGGCGTAGAGGCTCCGGAAGTGCTCCTCGGTCATCTGGAGGGCCTTGTAGACACCCTCCTTGATGGCAACCGAGGGCACGACGATCACGAACTTGGTGAACCCGAAGCGCTTGTTCAGCTCGAGGATCGTGCGCAGGTAGACGTAGGTCTTGCCGGTGCCGGTCTCCATCTCGACGGTGAAGTCGCCGGAGGCGAGCGTGCCGGACTGGGCAAGTCCGCCACGGAGCTGGACGTCGTTCAGGTTCTTCAGGATCTCGTCGTCCAGCAGCGAGAGCCGGTTGCCGAGGCCGAGGTCGGACGCCCGCCCCTGGTCGAAGAGAGTCGCCTCCTCCGGCATGAGGGTCACCGTGAACTCGGTGCGGCACATCTCCTGCCCGCGGAAGAGGTCGCAGACAGCCTCGACCGCGGCGAGCTGGTAGTCGAGGTTCGGCTCGAACTGGAGTTTCATCGGCTACA
>JAGQOW010000056.1 GCA_020427155.1 Planctomycetales bacterium
GCTTTTTTGCATCGCAATGTTCTTCTGCTCCTGGTCGTAGTCCAATCCTAGCCGCAGACTCCATGTTTGCGCCGACATCGGCAAACGTCACCAGAATGTCGCCTGTGCCTTCGTCGAACAAATGGGCACAGGTGAGCACCAATCCTTCGCGTCCGTCGCTCGACTTGTCGATCAGCGTCCCGCTGCCCAGGTTGTTAATTCCTCCCAGTTGGTTGTGCACTCGGCAAACGGCGGACTGCAGTTCGGCAGTGGCGATCGGCTGGATGCCAGACGCTCGCCTCCAGCAGAGCAGCACCATGAGCAAACCAGCCAACCAGCACCACCCCAAAGAACTCAATCGGCGGCTGTTCGCATCTTCAAATACCGTCTGCATTTCAAACTCCAGCCAAGGTGAATCGGTAGCGGTAGAACGGGCTGCGGGCCAGGTCGGCGGGCTCGGTCAGTCGATCGGCCAGGTGGGGTACCGGGTCGACGCGACCGCCGATCCGGTCGGCCATGGCGCAAGCCTGAGAACAAAACGGCGGCTGGCTCGACATTCGCTTGTCATACATATCTGGGCGAACCAGAAAGCGCCACACCGGAAGGTGTCGTAACGTCGCTTTTAGGACGCCAAAATATCCGTAGTCGCAGCCAGCCAGCCGCCGCGTATATCGCACCGCGCCGCAACGATCGTAATTGCGCCAGCGGCGTCCCGGATTGGTTTCGAACACGTCAATCAAGCCAGGGTACTTTTTCACTTGACTGGCAAGCGTCACGGCGCGGCCCCCTTTCAACTCGCGCACCTCGCAGCAGAACAACAGATCGTCCCACCAGACCGCCCGGGCAGCGTGGGTGTAACGACTACGTCCTGCCGTGCCAATCAGCCGCGAAACAATGCCATGGCCGCGAAACAGTAGTAGATCGCCGTCGCGAATCAGCGAGCTGCTTTGCGACAGTCGAACCAGATTGCGATTGCTGACATCCACCTGCTAGTTCTCCACGGGCACAGAAACAAAAAGAGCCCGCTGCCGGCCAAGTGCATAACAACTCGGCCGGCAGCGGGCTCTCCAGATACCCTCGGTTACGGGGCTCTATCAGATACTTTTAGGTTAAACGCAACTCTATCGCATCGCGTGGCACATTTTCAACGAAAATAGTTCGCCTTTCAGGAAGCGGCTCTTTGTATGGACCGTCCGCGTATGGCGTGCTAACCTGAATATCCGCTTCCGAACAGGTCTGCCGAACTCTCTTAGCGAAAGGGTATCGCCACCCATGGTGACGACGAACGATCAACTCAAGCAGGAATGGGAGCTGCCGTTCCCTCTCGCAGCTGCTCATGTTCAGGCTTACCAAGACCGAGGGGTGGCGAAGATACCGAAAGTCTTCTCGGCTGCGACCGTCGAGTTGCTGCGCCGAGAAGTGGTAGCGAATGTCACGCGTCTCGGCTCGTCGATCGACAACGAGAACAAGAAAGAGGAATACCCCAGCGAAGATGTCGACCTCTACCGCAAGGCCTTTACACAAGTCTTCAATCTTTGGACCCATAGCGAGCTGATCCGCTCATTTGTCGTCGGCCGCCTGGCAAGAATTGCCGCCGAGTTGATGGGCGTCTCGGGAGTGCGCGTCTATCACGACCAGGCGTTGTTCAAAGAAGCAGGCGGGGGAGCTACTCCCTGGCACGTCGACCACTACTACTGGCCCCTGGCTACCGAAAAGGTGCTTACCGCCTGGGTTCCGCTCGTGGCGATCACCCCCGATATGGGACCGCTCGACTTTGCTCTCGGCAGCCACAAGATAAACTACAGTCGTGATACCGAAATGATTCAACTTGACGAATCGATTACCGAAGCGCGATTGGCCGAGGCCAACTGCCCCGTGGCGAAGGCGCCTTACGAGGTGGGAGAGGTCAGCTTTCACGAGGGTTGGACATTGCACCGCGCCGGCGCCAACCATACCGACCGCTGCCGCGAAGTACTGACCGTCATCTACATGGACCAGGACATGACCCTGCAGCAGCCAGCCAACTCGAATCAAGAATACGACCGCCAGAAATGGTGCCCCGGCGTTCCGGTGGGCGCTGTGATCGATTCAGAAATCAATCTGGCTATCAGCCACGGTTAGATTGAGCAGCTTTGTAAGGTGGGCGGGTAGGGTGAGTGCAGCGAAGCGGAACTCACCATTGAGGCCTCTATCCCTATTTCACCCCATGCACGACTCGCCGCAACAAGGGTCACCTTCCCACGCTACGCCGGCGGCTTGCGATGCGCCCTGCGTAGTCGCGTTCGTATACGCTGAACTCGGCCCAGACGGGAAAGTGATCCGAGACCTCCAAGGCCTGATTCTGGCTCAGGTTGTAGCGACGCATCACGTCGAACACGCCCGAGCGGCCTGAGTACTCGGTGGTCGAAGGCTGGTGGATGATGAGATTGTCGTACTGGCGGTTTTGGCGGGTGTTGGTCCATACGCCCGCGATCAGCGGAAAGATGCTCGGCAATTGGCCCAAACGACCCAAGTTGCGATCGTCGGTGTTGAAATCTCCCAGCAGAATAATGTCGTCCTCGCCGCGGCTCGAACGGCGCACCACGCGGTAAACTTCGGCCAAGGCAGAGAGCTCGCGGGAAACCTCGTCGGGATCGGTGTGAATGTTTACCAGCGTAAAGGTAAATGCTTCGTCGGGATGCACCTGACGGGTACGAAAGGTGGCCACCAATGGCGGGCGGTGCAACATATCGTCGGGATCGCCGATCGTGTAGATACTCTGCGGATCGACATCGACTCGCGCGGTATCGTAAATGAAGACGTATTGCTCTTTCGAAGTGGTCCGCCCCAGTCGCGGGCCGATGACATGGTCGTACTTGCGACCCGTCTTACTTACCAGTTGCACAAAGCCGGGTATCAAATACTCGTCCTGCGAACGAACTTCCTGAACAGCCACCACATCGAACTGGCGAATGATATCTGCCAACGTGTGCATCACATAGGGCTTGCTTGCTTTGGTATTGCCAAAGGCTTGAATGTTGAACGAGGCGATGCGAATCGTGGGTCCATTGGCAGCGCCCGCGGGAAGAGCGCCTGTGCCCTGTCCGGTAGAAGCTGGTTGATAACTCTGCGACGGAAAAGCGCCCCCGCGAGAAGCGACGTCGTCTTCAATATCCGAAGCTCCCGACCAGGAACCGGGAACATAGTACCGATCTTGATTGCCAGCCGCCGACGATTGCTGCCCGCTGCGCGGACCGACGGCAATCTGGTCGAGTCCGCCTCCTCTGAGAAAGAGAAATCCCAGCCCACCCATCACAGCGAGCGTCGCAAGCGAAAGCAAACGTTGCACTGACCCCCTCCTTGGGCATGGTGCGATGTTTCAGTCCATGAAAAAGCTTCGGCGCGGCTGGAGTGCGCAACGATAGACGCGGGACACTACTGGAAATGAACTAGTGAAGCCAGATGAGTTCGCATGCTAGCTGGCTGCTGGCACGCGCCTTCCACAATGCTAGCTCTGGGCAAGAGAAACCAGATGTCCTAGCTCGGGAACGATCAGCTTCTCCATCGCCAGCCGTACGGCCGCGGTCGAGCCTGGCATGGTGAGCAAAACCGTCTGCTCCACGAGCCCGCCGCAAGCACGGCTAAGCATCGCGGCCGGGCCTATCTCCTGATAGCTGAGCATGCGCAGCAACTCGCCGTAGCCGGGTAACTCTTTGGTAAACAACCTGACCAAGGTATCGGGCGTCTGGTCTCGGGCCGCGATGCCTGTGCCCCCGGTGATGAGAATCGCATCGACCTCGGTTGCCGAAACGAGTCGACGTACAATCTGTTCGATTTGCTCGGGCACGTCGGGCACGATCTCGCGCTCCACGACCGCGTGACCGGCTTGGTCGAGTGCGTCGACGATCGCTTGCCCGCTCGAATCGTTCTCCAGCAGTCGCGTGTCGCTAACCGTCACGACAGCGCAGCGCACGCGAGCGGGAGATTCCCGGCGGTGCTGATCGGCACTTGGACTCTGAAAAGGACGGCTCATCGGCGTATTTTACACCATTTTTCAATCGACCTGTGGCCTATAATAGTACATAGCCCAATTGAGCATAGCTCCTCTTGCGAAGCAACCGTTTCGGTACCGACCCCTATGGCCTTGACTCGCATCATTTTGTTCGCCGCGGCACTGCTGCCGATCGCCTGGGGCGACTGCGCGCTAGCCGATCGGTTTGAGTTGAATACCGGCGGCACGATAACGGGCGAGATCGTCGATCGCGGCGAGAAAGGCGAGTTCGTCGTCAAGACAACCGCCGGAGCGCTGGTCACGCTAACGAAACAACAAGTGCAGCGGGTCGAACACGAGGACCCGCTACTCCAGGAATACGAAACTCGCAGCCGCTCGATGCCAGATACGGTCGCAGCGCATCGCGAATTGAGCGAGTGGTGCAAGCAGGCGAGACTCAGCAAGCTGGTCGATCACCATCAACAGCGCATCCTCGAGCTCGACCCCAGCGACGAGCAAGCTCGCGAAAGTTTGGGCTATCAGAAACACCAGGGGCAGTGGCTTACTCGCGACGAAATCATGACCCAGCGAGGTCTCGTCTTCCACGAAGGCGACTACCGGACTCCTCAGGATATCGCATTGCGGGAGCGCGAAAAGCAACGCGAAGAGGCCGAGGCCGAATGGCTGCGCACGCTGCGCCGCTGGCGAGATTGGCTCGACGGACGCCGTTCGACCGAGGCCGCCCAGCAGATCGCTGCAATCGACGACCCTTACGCGGCAGACGCAATTGTCAAACTGCTCGAACAAGAGAAAGATCTGCGCGTTCGCGATTTATTGACGAAAACCCTGGCCGGTCTGCAGCATCCGCTGGCCGTCACCACGCTGGTCGATCTGTCGCTGGAAGATCCCGACCGCGAGGTCCGCCTGCAGTGCTTGGACTACCTGGTAAGATACCATGCGCCGCTGCAGCTGACTCCCTACGTGAGCGCCCTGCGCGACAAGGACAACGAGATTGTGAACCGTGCCGCCGAGGCGCTGGAAACCATTGGCAACCCGGCCGCACTCAGCCCGCTGATCGACGCCCTGATCACTCGACACAAGTATGTGAATACCAACGCTCCGCCGGGAAACCTTAACCCTACATTTGACCCCAGCGGCGGCAGCGGAGGTCTGAGCGTCGGAGGAAAATCACCGGTTGTCAGCGTCGACCAAAAAAACATCGATGTCCGTCAGGCGCTGGTCGAGCTCTCCGGCGGCCAGGATTTTGGCTTCGACAAGCGAGCCTGGCGACGCTGGTTTGTGAACCAACAAGTGCGAGAATTCGTCGACGCCCGACGCGATCACTAGAAGAGTTGCAATTCGTTCTTTTCCTATCTCCAGAGGACAGGGATGCCTAAACCCACCGTGGCAATCATCGGGGCGACCGCCGATCGCAGCAAATATGGCAACAAGTCGGTGCGCGCGCACGCGGCTCAAGGCTACGAAGTTTTTCCGGTCAACCCCAAGGGGGGCGAGATCGAGGGCCTGCGTGTTTACCCAAGCGTAACCGACGTGCCTGTCGAGAGACTCGACCGCGTGAGCCTTTATGTTCCGCCGGCGATTGGGCTGACGTTGCTTGACGAAATCGCTGCCAAAGGATGTGACGAGCTATGGCTCAATCCGGGGAGCGAAAGCGACGAACTCCTCGAGAAAGCGCGGGAACTAGGATTCGATCCCATCCTCGCCTGCAGCATTGTCGATGTGGGCCTCAGCCCTGGCCAGATGAGCGATTCTTAACCCAACCAGCCGGCTACGCCGCAGCTGCCGCCCGTTTGGCTTTCTGGCGAACGATCCACCAACCCTCGTCAAGCCTGGTCAGGGCGTTGCGATCTTCCAGATTGGGTCGAAACACCATCATCAACAGTAGCGGCAGATACCAGGCGACGAAGATACCACCGCCATGCGGATGCCAAAACTGCGCGGCAAGCATCAAAGCTCCGGAACCTGAAATCAGCGTGGCCAGATTTTTGCGCGCCGGCCAGATGGCAAAGCTTATCGATAGCGCCACAAACGCTGCGATGATCGGAAATCGATAATAGTAGCTCCAAGTCTTCCAGATGCCCTCCAGATCGGTGCTCACGGGCACCCGCAAGCCAAACATCTGCACCAGATTGGCAAGAAACGTTTCGGTGCTGGTCGAGGTAAATGCCATCGAGGCCACCAAGACAGCAATCATCAGCAGGACACCGAAAACAAAACGCTTCAAGCCGCGTTCCCAGTAGAAGCTAATCCAGAGAGGCAACAGAAATACCGGGTAATACATGGTTCCCGAAGCCAGGCCGACCAT
The DNA here is from genome assembly GCA_020427155.1 of Planctomycetales bacterium. Classification (GTDB taxonomy): domain Bacteria; phylum Planctomycetota; class Planctomycetia; order Pirellulales; family Lacipirellulaceae; genus Bythopirellula. The sequence continues at coordinate 6,276 of JAGQOW010000056.1, forward strand.
CATGCCTGCCAGCATCGGCCGCCGATAGAGCACCACCGCCCAAACCAGCAGCGAAGCCGGCAGCGCGTGATCGACCGTACCGGTCCAAAGCGCCGTATAGGGCATCATGAGATACATAGTTGCCGACGCAAGACCGGCTGTCAGATTGTCAAAGTGCCGATAGCCAACCAGAACCATGCCAAAGACAATCATCGTGTGCGACAAGATCGCCATGACTCGGGCAGTCGCCTGGGCCACCAACTGCTCCTGTTGAACTTGCTCGGCAAAAGTTTCGTCGCTGTCATGCGGTCCTGCTTCGACCACCTTCTGCGTCGAGATTCTAGGCAGCAAATAAAGCAACCAGTACCCAGGTCCGTTCGTGGCAAAACTGTCGGGCTGGCCAACCTCAGCTTCCTCGGTCTGCTCGGCGCGCACGTCTTCGACGGTCCGAGCTGGCGAAAGATCACTGGCGCTGGGCTTGCCCGTCACCACGTTGGCCATCAAGAAGAACAGCAACGCACCGCCCATGAAAGTCAACCCGGCTGCGTTGAGGTTCGGCTCGAGCAGCGGACGGCGCACCATCGCCGAATCGAGCAGCAACCGTAGCAACAGCATGCCGCCCGATGAAAAAAGCCAGACAAATCCAAAATACTCGATCGTCTGGGCGTTTTCAGCAATTCCCATATTCTCCCAAGCCCATTGCACCAACAGCAACCCGGGAGCAATCGAGATGAGCAGAAACAAATCAATATTCCGCACGCTCCAGATTCGATTGAATTTGAAGAACAACGCCAACATCAGCAGCGAAGACAAATACGCCCAACTGGTTGGATTGACCCGCTCGTAGTGGAATAAGATGTCTGGCATGGGTGAGAAAGTCGAGCAAGATGCAGGGAGCTTGTGCCTCGCGTCCGGCCAGCGCCGGTATTCCATCAGGATAAGCTCTCGGGCGAGATGTGCAAAGCGTCGCCACAAACGTGACTCTGGCCGTTAAGTCGTCGTGGCCCGATGCTCTTCAACAGGGTGCGACGACCAATGGAACGCGATTATATGCTAAGGCCCAAAGTGCGTCGAATGTCCACATCCCTGCAGGCTGTAAGAACTGAGGTTGGGCAGCCGCTGCGGCTTAGAAGCCGCCTGATTTGCAGGCGGGGAGAAAGACCTCTGCGCCTAAGCGGTGGCAACGTCGAGGGAATCCAACGGGCTCCGCACGCCACATGCTCCGCGTTGCAAAACATGCGTGTAGATCATCGTTGTCGAGACGTCTTTGTGGCCGAGTAGTTCCTGCACGGTGCAGATATCGGCACCGGATTCCAGGAGATGCGTAGCAAAAGAATGACGCAAGGTATGGCAAGTTGCCCGCTTCGTAAGGCCAGATGAGCAAGAAACGCCTCCACCTCGCTCCTGCCCATCTCAGCAATATCTACCGAAATAAGTAGCAATCTGGCCGCAAGTCTTTTGGTGGTTTGACTTTGGGGAATCTGTATTTGTAGGATAGTTGGGAGATAAACAGAATTCTTTCTGTCCATTTATTGTTAGGCGACAAGAGATGCCATGAGTCAGTTCTCCATACTGATCGAGGAGGTCGCAGATCAGCAGGGTCATTCTCTATCCGACGTGTTGATGAAAGCGAAGGTCCTCGCGAGTCGCCTGCGAAGTCGGAAGTTCCGGCAATGGGTCGACGCTGAGATCAATGGTTACGGCAACGGACAGGAACTACCAGAATACCGAGTTGTCGGCACTACCATCGAAGGATCGTTCGGAGGATACTTCGGCAGCTACCAAACTGGGGTGCCTATGTCCACGGGCCATCTCGATGGCGGTCTTCGAGAAGCGTTCACCACACTCAAGATCCCGAACGGAGTCGCTTACGTCGAAGATTTGGTCAGCGGTGAGTCCGGTGACATGGGCATGTGGATGGATGGCGCAGCGGTCAACTATCTGCGTGAAAATGGTACGCAAATCAGCGACATGATTCTTAATCGCGTCTTCAAGCGCGTCTCCAACCATTCTTTAGCAGCGCTTCTTTCTAGCGTCCGATCGCGGCTACTGGATTTTCTTCTCGAACTGCGCGAACGATATCCTGAACTCGAAAACAGTGACCAAGCAGCTAATGAAATCAGCGTAACTGAAGTTGATGAAGCCGTTGAGCGAAGAGTCTACCAGAATTGCACTGTGATTGAGGGATCGGAAATGCGCGATAATTTTCAGGCTGGACAGGCAGGAGCAATGGGACCGAATGCAGAGGCCGAGAACATGAGCTTTGTCCAAGTCCTGCGCGAAGGAATCGGGGATAACAGCTTGGCCGATTTGGCAAGCGATCTTGAAAAACTTCGCGAAGTTCTGCTGTCCGAATCCAAATCCGCCGATCAGGATGCTGCAGTTGCTGCCATCGCAGAAGCTGAGGAGGCTGCAAGGAAAGGAGATGCCAAAACAGTCTTAGGCTCCTTAAAGGCTGCCGGAAAGTTGGCCTTCGATACCGCGACAAAGATCGGAACTGCTGTTGCCGCAAAGGCGATCGCAAAGTCCATGGGGCTGTGACGTGCTGGAAATCGCCGAACAAATCGGTGAACCGGAGCGGCTACATTTCCGGCGATTCAACGCGTAAACTATTCGAGAGGTTTCGGTGTTTCGGGCGTCGTCCTGTTGGCCCGCCGCCCGGTTACCTCGAACGTTATGCCGCAAATCCACGCGAACACTGATGACAATCGACGAATTGCTTGCCGAGATCGAATCGAAGAGTCCGCCCGCGTCTGAAAACGACATCGCGGCATTTGAAGCTGAAATCGGTCACCCACTTCCTGATGACTACCGCAGATTCCTCGCCGGGTGCAATGGCGGATTTCTTGGCGGGCGTTTCTGGTATCACGAAGGGGATGCTGGGATTCACCACATTGGCGGGTTCCGTGACGAGAGCTATTTCTCGCTTCGATGGACCCGTGATTGCTACGGAGACCGCATCCCAAAAGAACTGATTTGGATAATGGATGATCCGTTTGGCAATGCTATCTGTCTTGGTCTGGAAGGCGATGCGCGCGGCAAGATCTACTTCTGGGATCACGAAGAAGAACCTGATCCCGAGGAATGGGATGGCTCTGTTGCGACCGCTGACAATGTGTCTTTGCTTACGAACTCGTTTACCGAATTTGTTGCTGGCCTCGCTCCCGGCGAAGATGATGATTGAACGTCATCCGAAATGCGGCATACCTTGGTCGTTCATGCAGCAAAGTGATAAGTCATCATCAACAGCGTTTCTATGAATCTGCTGCGGAGGCACTTGCTTCCGAGTCACAGGATCTTTCTGAGCTGATCGGTGCCAAATTGGAAGCCGCTTGGCTCGCGACTGACTCCGACGGGAACTGGTTCAATGACGAACCTGTCCTCCTTCAATTCGCTAACCGTCGCCAACTGGAAATTGGCGTTTACCAAGTTGGCTTACTGGCGCTCACATGGGACACCGTCGATACCAACTCGCCAGCCAATTGGCTCGGTTGTTGGAGCCAAGACCTCAAATGGCAGCTTGCAGCAACAAAACCGTGGGCATCGGTCTTCCAGCAACAAGTCCAACAGATCCAACTGGTTGACTACGATTCCGACTTCGGGCGTGGTGCATTTGGCGTTCAGTTCCACTTTGATTCCGGCCAACATCTTCTCGTGTACAATGCACTCGATGAACTCGGCGTCGATACAACACCTGTAGCTGGTCGCGAATATCACCTTCACCCCGTGACTGCATAACAATACAATGCACCGCAGTTGCCGTCCGGGCCGAATCAGAAATCAACCTCGCTGGCGGCGGCCCGTGAATGGAGTACGTTCGCCAACAACAATTCACTCGCCTGCAGCGGCGAAAACAAGCAACGATATGCCGCGCGGCTGAAGGCGAATCTAGAATCCGGAGCCAACATCAACCCGTAGATAGCCAGCAACCCATTTGGTACACTAAAGGTATGGCTACACCAATTGATCAGATACGACAGCTCCCGGTCGCTGAGCAGCTTGCTATCGTGGAGCAGATTTGGGACGGGCTTCACGAGTCGCCCGAGTTGCTTCAAGAATGGCAAATTGAGGAAGCACGCCGTCGTTCCAAGGAGATTGAATCCGATCCTTCGATTGCGATCTCGGAAAACGACGTATGGAAACGCGTGGATGAACTTCTCGAATGAATGAAGCCGTCCGCTTCCACCCAAAAGTGCCGAACGACTTAGCAGAGGCGATTGCCTGGTATGAAGACATCTCGGCGGACGTTGTAAACCGATTTCGACGTGCAGTCCGATCGTCTTTTGCTGAGATCGGGGCACATCCTGAGGCATACGGTATTGTGTTCGATGATGTCCGGATTGTGCGTGTCTCTCGTTTTCCTTACTTGGTCCAATATCGGATTCTCTCAGAAACTGCGTACGTTTTGGGCGTTTTTCATTCGGCTAGTAATCCAGAGAAGTGGCATAAACGTGCCGGGAAAGACGCCAGATAACGAGTCGCTGCAGTTGACTCGCCAGTCCTCCGGCCGTTTGGCGTTTTCCCTTCGGGCAGTGTACACTCGTGTTCGAGCCTGTCGCACTTAGGCGGGCAACTGAGCTTTTTCGTTATACTGCTCAACTAGGCTCTATCTTGAGGAACGCTCATGTCCATCCGAATTCTGCTGATTGGCGTGTCAACCATTCTGCTCTCCGACATTGCGTCCGCGCTGGTCATCGATAACTTCGGTGACGGAGATTTGTCGTTGACGGCCTTCAGCCTGTCCGGTGAAACTGCGATACAAGGTGGCCTGGATACATCTTCAGTGGTTGGCGGTGTTCGTCGCGCACACGCGGGCACCTTGTCGGGTGGCAATGCCACGCTCGACATTGATTCGACCGGCGAGTTGTTTGAATTCCATGCGGTGAGTAGCTTCGGATATTTCAATTTAGCTTATGGGACCGAAGCCCCTTTGCATGTCGACCTTTCGGCAGATGGTGCTGACGCATTCGAGTTGGATTTCACTCATGTAACTCCCGGCCTCTTCCGAGGCACTTACAGCATGAACCTGGGAAGTTCGTCCGGCTCAGCAGTGCGGTACTTTGCACAAGAGTTGTTTGCGTTGAATGGCCCGGGCATTGTCCGAATCCCCTTCTCTGACTTTCCAAATGTTGACTTTACCGAAGTCCTGGAGATTTCTGTCAATGCAGTTCGAGTCGAGCCAGGTTATGAGATTTCTCTGGGATCGATACGAACGGTCCCGGAGCCAGCCAGTGCCTGTATTGTGGCGCTGGCGATAGTCGGAGTGTGTTTGAAACGGCACACAAGCTGTATAACAAGACGCTGCAGTTGACCCGCCACGTCTTCGGCGCGTTTGTCGTTTTCCCTTCGGCCGTTGTATAACTCCACTTCAATCCCGCCACGTTACCCCGGCGGGCAACTGAGCTTGGTCGTCACACCCCTCAACTGTCTCGCATCCCAGGCGAGCTCTGGCAGTTTCCGCCCAGGGGCTCTCGGGCGCCAGGGCCAGGAAGTTTTGCCAATGCAGCAGGGCCTCGGCTGGCCGATCGACCCGATCGAATGTGCAAGCCAGGTGATAGTGAACGTCGGCATAATCGGGATGGAACGCCAAAGCCCCCTGAAAAGCCGCGATGGCAAGCTCCAGTTCGTTATTCTCGACCAGGACGCTCCCCAAGTTTGCCCGCGCTTCGACATACTCCTCGTCGAGTTCGATTGCGGCATAGAACCGCTCGCGGGCAGCCGACAAATCACCTATGCGATACAACAAATCTGCCAAAGCAAAATGAATCTCCGCCACGGGGCCTCCCGCCACGAGAATCGTGCGATACACTTCTGCAGCTCGCTCCAATTCTCCTTGATCTTCCCAATGCTGGGCCTCATCCTGCAATCGTTCCAGTGTCGAGAAACTCGCTGTCGAATCTTCAGGCGTCTCAGCGCCACGGCCACTGATCGACAAGAGCAGTTCAGGAAGCTCTTCTTCCACAGCGACATTGGCGGGAGCATCAAAATCGATCAGCAACTGCCCGCCCGGTTCGGTCAGCTCCTCGCCACGACGTATAAACAACCGCCTGCCCGACACCAAGATCGAGGGCTCGCAAAGCGGCCGCTCGACGTCGGGCATACACCGGCTAAGTTCCAGCAGTTTCCGATCGATCGTGTGGAGCGAGCAGCCCGCTTTCAACAGCTCTGCCAGATGCCGCGCCGCCGCCACATCGGCAAAGTCGAAATAGGGCAAACGTCGCACACTGCGACACGCCACCAGGGCGCCGCCCCGATGCCAGCGGCGAATTGCCGCCACCGGCACTCCCAACAGCTCGGCCAGCATGGCCGGCGTGTACAGGCGTTTTACACCACGCTGTTCATCCACCAAGCCTAGGCGATTCCAGAGTTCCGATTCGCGCCACAGCGCCGCTCGACCTGTAGAGATCCCTTCGGCATAACGTCGATGCGCTGCCTCGTCGTCGGCCAAACTGGTAAGGTTGTCGCTGAGAACTATGAGCGTAGGAGATTCGCCTTCGTCGGTTACGACCGTGGCCCCGGCGGCAACGAGCGCTTTGCTCGCTTCTGTTCGCGTCATGCCCTCGAGCCTTCCTACCAAGGCAATCCGCTCGCCGCGCAATCCTTGCTCGACTACCGCCTTGTCTGCCGGATTGTCTGGAAGCACGGCCATGTCGAACTCTGCGGGGAGGAGCCAGGCAAACAAACCTGTAATGTCTGGCAAGAGTCGGGGCTTGTCAACGGTTGGATCGCTGCTGCTGCAAACTGCCGAGTCGCTTAGAACATTGCTGGTGCGCAATTCCTCCCAGAGCCGCAATACAGCAGCGTAAATTCCTGAAAAGAGTCTTCAGGCAAGAAACTTTTTCAACCTCTTCAGCAGCCCGGCATTTTAGTCCTTGCTTGCCAGAAGCTGCAACGCATCGGCAGCTTTCTCCAGCTGGGCCGATTGGTCGCAGCAAGGCTGCTCGACAGGGATACGCAGCATGATCGTCCGGGGCACGCGGTAGGTATAGGTAACCGGAACCTTTCGGCAAACCGTGCGCGGAATATTGACCGTCTCTTGCTTCTCGACCATGCGGCAGACGCGAACCTGATAGGGCTCGACTCGCTCTTCCTGCACGTATCGGCAAACCGTGACCGGCACTTGCCGCACGCGCTCTTCTTGCACCATACGGCAAACTCGCACGGGCACTTTGCGCTCGACTCGTTCGGTGACCTGGCGGCAAGTGGTGTGGGGAACCATCCGCACATGCTCCTCAGTCACCATGCGACAAACGCGCACCGGCACCTTGCGCACTACCCGTTCTGGCACCTGCCGGCACACTTGCACCGGAATTTTTTGCACAACTTCCTCAGGACACTGTTTGGTCACGGGCACTTGCACGGCCACCAGGTTGGGTTTCCACACTTTGGTGACCACCGGCTGAGGTGGCGCCTGAACGTTGGCCCACACCAATCCCGGCCGCTGGTACTGCGTCGCTCCGGTAATCGGATTGATCACGGGCGTGGCAGGCATCCAGGTCAATCCACGTCGGGCCGGAGCACCTTGTACATACGATACCTGGTCCACGTAGCAACCTTGATCGGCGTAGCGAGTTTCGTAAGTCACCATAGGACGCATCACCGAGTAACGTCGCTCCTGCTCAATGGTCTCCGTCACTTGCCGCATGACGGTATAGCATTCCTCGCGTTCACTGGTCTCCCAAACCGGCCGCTGAACGGTGTAGCGCTCTTCCCGCTGCGAGGTCTCGACAATGTTGCGCACCTGATTGTAGCTGCAATCGCGCAGCTGGGTTTCCCAGACCGGACGCTGAACCATGTATCTCTCTTCATGAACGCTCGTTTCTCGCACCGGTCGCACCACTTTGTAACGATGCTCTCGCGTCTGGGTCTCCCAGACCGGCACTTGCCTCGTTACCTGCCTTTGTTCGTATTCGGTTTCTTGCATGATGCGATAGGCCGTGACCTGGCGTTCTTCATAGACTGTCTGGCACTGCAGACGATAAGCTGGCTGTGCACAAGTGTCACACTGAGCAGACGCCTGTCTCGGCGCAGCCCAACATGAGATCGCCAATGACAACGACAACATAAACGAGCAGCGAATGCCGTTCATAACTTCAACCCCATCGGTTATTCGAAAAGAAAATGGGCAGCGTAATGCGAGCCTCTCCAGCCCTTGAAAAGATCCCTCTGATTCAAGTGTTGCGGACAAAAGCGCGCGCGGCAAATGGATTCATCCCCGATTTCCCTGCTAGCAATAGCACCATTCTCGTAATATTGCGGACTACAGCGGCATCGGCCTAACTCCAATGTGTGCCCTTAGAGGTGCCGCCAGCAAGGGTGAAAACTCGTCGAATGGGAAAAGTGTTAGACCGTGCCGCTACAATCGTTGCAGTCGTTACGGTTTAACAGCCAGCTGCAACGACAAGCTTGGGAAGGTCTCGTTCGAGCCCGCGCGACGTCGACTCTTGAAATCGCTCCTCGACGCGCGTCATGGCTGCTCCTGCGCAGCTGCTTCAAGCAATGCTTGAGCTCGCTCGACAAGATCAGCAGGAACTGGCGCCGGCTCCTGCCAATCTGAGGCACTTTCGACAAATCGTCGCAGCGCTTGGGTAACTTCAGGGAGAGCAATCTGGGGATTCTTCGCCAGTAGCATTCCCGTGGCTTCCAAAGCATTCTTTAGAATCGTGTTCCGCTTGAAAGCCTGTAGCGCCGCCGTTTTTTCGTTGGCGATGCTGATTTCGATCGCTTGCGGATCGAACATTTCGGTCAAGGCGTCAACCGCGCGCAGATTTCCTCGCCGTGCGAGCCCAAGCGCCGCGTTGAAGCGCGCATCGGCATACAAATCGTCGACAAGTTTCTCCAGCTCGAACAGCAGACGCTCGTCGGCTCCCTCTTGCAAGGCAATCACTCCCAGGGCGTAAGCTACCTGAGAGCGGATGAGGTCGTCTTGGTCGCTGGCCAATTCGACCAGCGACTCGACAAGTTTCGGGTGCGCAAGTAGCCGCGGCGGTTCCATCGAGTTGTACGTATCGCCTAATACTGCCATTGCATTGACCGCCTCGCGCCGCACATCGCGCTCTCCATCGATGCGGGCCACCTCGAGCAATACTCCCACTCCCTCGTCCACGCGAAACTCGCCAAGGATTCGGCACAAATAATAACGCAGGCTGATCGAGTTTTCGTCGGTGTTGGCCGCATCGAGCTCTTCTTTAAGCAGCAATGCGATTTCTTTGGCCAGCTGGGCGTTCTCTTTCAGGGCCGGCGAATCATCTCCCTCTTTCATCAGCATCTGGGCAAGCTCAAATGCCTGCTGCCAGCGCGCCTGGTTGCCGCGTCGCAAGGCCTCAACCTTCACAAGCGGATCCTCCTGGGCCGATCGCATCCAGCCAATGGCCGAAACCAACAAAAAAACCGCCAGCACGATCAGACCCGGCACGACAAACAGCTGCAGGATAAAGCCCGCACTCGGCGGCTCGACAGCTGGCAGCAGCTGCTCGGCAGAAAGTGGCTGCGAGCCCTCCTCTCTGGGGCCCGAACTGGCAGAGTTTGAATTCTCGGGGTGCGACTTGGAGCTCATGGCGATTCGTGGCAAGATGGGGCGGGAAGTCCAGGGCTGAGAGTCTAAAGTCCAGAGCCAAAAAATGCCATGGCCTCGATACTCTCCCCTCCCAAAGCCGGAAGTATTTCTCATGAAACACCTGCAGTTGACCCTGGGAACTCCCGCCGAAAACCTCGCCCTCGACGAGGCGCTGCTCGACGCGGCGGAAGCCCGAGAGATCAGTCACTGTGTGCTCCGCTTGTGGGAACCGGCCGATTACTGCGTCATCCTCGGAAGATCCTCAAATACTGCCGCCGAAGTCGACCTGCACGCCTGTCGCCAAGCGAACGTCCCGGTGCTGCGCCGCAGCAGCGGCGGAGGGGCGATCGTCGCCGGGCCAGGCTGCCTGATGTACGCTGTGATTCTCGATTACGCGAACTACCCCCAGTTACGAGCAGTCGATCTGGCCCATAAGCATGTCCTCGGGCGGCTGGCCGAGAGCTTGACCCCCAGAGTACCTTCCGTCGCTTTTGCAGGAACGAGCGATTTGGTCATGCAGACCGTCGATCTCGAAGCTGCCCAAATCGAATCGGGCCTGCTACAAAAGTTTTCGGGAAACGCCCTGCGAATAAAGCGTACCCATTTTCTTTATCACGGCACGCTGCTCTACGACTTCGAGCTACCTCTGATCAGCAAGTTGCTCGTCAAGCCATCGCGCCAGCCAGCTTATCGGCAAGATCGATCTCACGCTCAGTTTGTGACCAACTTGCCCCTGGATCGCGAGGAGATCGAGCTCGCATTGATCGAGGGCTGGGGCGCTCATCCTGCCCTCTCTACTTGGCCTCGCAGTCGTGTCGAGACCTTAATCCAAAACCGATATGACGCCGATAGCAATTGGACGCTCTTTCATCCGTGCAGTGATCCTTCCAGCGGTAACCCCCAGTCATAAGGAGGAAGGCCACTAAGAAGCCGAATCTTGTGGTTTGTTAGCCAGAAGAACCGCCGCCGTACTTTTTTCGTTTTTTGTGGCTGCCGATATTTCCTTCTCTCAACTCGAACTCTTAACATCGCGAAAAAGTCCATGCACCGCCAACCATTGCTAGAAATGCTCTCGCGATATGCCGAGCAATACCCCGAGGAAACTAACGTCGTCGAGCGCATCCGGCAGCTCGTCGCCAGTTCGCCTGAGTGCTTCCAACGCGATTGTCGGCCAGGTCATATCACCGCTTCCGCCTGGGTGCTCTCCCACGACCTGAGTCGTTGTGTGCTAGTACACCATCGCAAGCTCGGCCGCTGGCTCCAACCCGGAGGGCATGCCGAGGGCGACAACGATCTCTTGGCCGTTGCCGTGCGTGAAGTACGCGAAGAGACAGGGCTGGTCGAGCTTGAGCTGATGCCGACCAACGACGAATTGGCGCCACTGGATCTCGACGTCCATCTCATTCCGCCTCGTGTCGATGCCACGGGAAACGTCATCGAACCTGCTCACGACCATCACGACATCCGTTTTCTTCTGCGTGCGGACGCTGGCCAACGACTTGTCTTGAGCCAGGAATCGAACGACGTTCGGTGGTTTACCCATGAAGAGGTTCTGGAGATCGCCGACGAAGAGAGCTTGCTCAGAATGCTACGCAAAGCGGGCCCGCAAGCTTGAATCGCCTGCAGCCGGCAAGGGTCGCCCCATTCCCCTCCCCTGTCCCCTCTCTCTTGATCGTGATAGATTAGCGTCGAAGGCTCTGATACCACCGCCGCCAGACGGCATAGTTCTTGAGGGAATCTCGGCATGGAAAAAGCATTTGGCACCGTAAAGATCGACCGCAAAAACCTTCCCGAAGGCAAAGTACTCTGCGAGTATTGCACGGCCAAGTGCTGCAGGTATTTTGCGATGCCGATCGAAACGCCCGACACCTTCAGCGAACTGGAGTATCTGCGCTGGTTCCTGCTGCACGATCGAGCCACTGTTTTCAAAGAAGAAGACGACTGGTATCTGCTGGTACACACCAAATGCAAGCACTTGCTGGATAACAACATGTGCGGCATCTACGACACCCGGCCTGCAATCTGCCGCGACTACACCACCAAGAACTGCGAGTACGACGACGAGTGGACCTACGAGTTCTACTTAGAAACCGCCGAGCAAGTACACGACTACACCGAGGCCGTCATCCAGCCCAAGGGCAAGAGTATCCGCAGCCGTAAGCCGGCGCTCTTGCCGGTAGTGTAAGCGCGTCTCCCGAGTCGAGGCCGCGCGATTCGCTTGGTTGGGCAGCGGCTTGTTGACCTCACGAAACTCACATCCATCATCCTGCTTTCGTCTTTCATGTCTGATCGCATCACGCCCCGTACGCTCAAAGGTTTTCGCGACTATCCGCCCGCTATGATGATCCCCCGGGAATGGATTATCGAAACTGCCCGACGCGTCTATCGTTTATATGGGTTCAGCCCGATCGATACGCCGGCGCTTGAGCATCTCGAAATCCTCATCGGCAAGGGAAGTGATGAAACCGACAAGCAGTTGTACCGGTTCGAAGACCATGGGGGCCGGCCGGTAGGAATGCGGTTCGACCTGACCGTGCCGCTCGCCCGCTTTGTCGCTCAAAACATCCAGGATCTGGGCACGCCTTTCAAACGCTACCACATCGCCAATGTCTGGAGGGGAGAAAATACCCAGCGGGGTCGCTATCGCGAATTCATGCAATGCGACTTCGACACGATCGGCACGACGTCGCTTTCGGCAGATATCGAGATGGTCCTGGTAATCAATGATCTGCTGACCGCCTTGGACGTGGGCGGGTTTACCATCCACGTCAATCACCGCGGCCTGCTCAATGGCTTGCTCGAAAAGCTCGGCCTCGCCGACCAGGCCACCGCTGTCTTGCGCTCGCTTGATAAGCTGGCCAAGATTGGTGCCGAGGGTGTTTCCAAGGAACTCCGCAGCGCGGCCAGCGCAACCGATAGCCAGATCGAACAGCTCTTGAAGCTCAGCTCGCTCGAGGGCTCGAACGACGAGATGCTCGCCGAAGCAGAAAAGCTAGTAATCGGAAGTCCGGTCGGAGAACGTGGCGTTGCCCAACTACGAGAATTAATCGGCAGCGTCACGACAACCTTGAGTTCCGAGGCCATGGGCCGCATTCGCTTTGCTCCTTCGATTTGTCGAGGCTTGGACTATTACACCGGCATCGTCGTCGAAACCACGCTCGACGATCTACCCGAAATCGGCAGCGTCGCCAGCGGCGGACGCTACGACAATCTGGCCAACCTCTTCACGAGCCAGGAATTGCCAGGCGTAGGCGCCTCGCTGGGCCTCGATCGGCTGCTTGCCGCCTTGGAAGAGTTGGGACGACTCGAACAAGTTCACACCCCCGCCGAGGTATTTCTACCTTTCTTCGATTCGGATCGTCGCAACGAGTACTTGTCTCTGGCAGCTCGGCTTCGCGCTGCAGGAATGGGCGTCGAGTTTTTTCCCGATGCTAAAAAGCTTGGCAAACAACTGCAATACGCCAATCGTCGCGGTTTCCGCGTGGCCCTGATTCTCGGCAACGACGAGTTTACTTCTGGAGAATGTCAAGTGAAAAACCTGGCCACAGGCGAGAGCCAAACCGTCGCTCGCGGCGACGACGACGCCAATCTCATCGCTGCCGTCCGCTGCATTCTGCAGTCTTGAGTGACATCCGCCTGTCACTCCTGCCGCCAGCTTCCGTCTCGCCCTTTCTCTCTGGTTATCGATAGAATAGCCAGAAAGATTAGGCTCACATCCTTTGGCAGGACGAGCAAGATTCGTTTACCGCAATGACCAAACGATGCAACCACTACGAGTTGGCCTTTGAAACTTACCTGCGGGAGCATCGCGTAGCTTATGTAGCCGTCAACGAGCAGCGACGCAGCCTGACTCACCAGGGATCGCTCAAGAGCCTCGATTTCATCGTCTCTCTCTCGGATACGGCCTCTCTACTGATCGACATCAAAGGGCGGCGCTTTCCATCAGGAGGACAGCACAAGCAGTACTGGAAAAACTGGTCGAGATGGGACGACCTGAGCAGTATGGCCTGCTGGCAAGATCGACTTGGCTGCAGCAGCTGTGCCTTGCTGGTCTTTGCCTATCAGGTCGTAGGAGACCGCTCGCCGGTGGAAGCAGAGCGATTGTTTGCATTTCGAGACCGTTGGTATGCATTTCTCGCCGTTCGCGTCGCCGACTACATCCAATTCTCGAAGCCGCTCTCTGCCCGCTGGCAAACTGTTTCGATGCCGGCCCAACTCTTCCGCCAGGCAGCTATTCCCTTCGATTCGATCGTAGGCTGGCAGAATCGTTCTCTCCTGGGCGACAAACTCGCAGGAGCCGTCGATCTGCCGGTTGGCATGCCTGCACCCGCCAATTAGAATAGGGTGGGCTGGCGAACGATGCGCCCCAAGCCGATTAGCCGTAAACTTCAACTTAATGAAAGCAGACTTACCATGGCCTGGGGACTTGTCATCTTGTGCCTCATTCTCGGCGCTTTTGGAGCACTGCGTCCCAGCGGCCGCGCCAAAGATTTTCAACGGCCCAAGACGGACGGCTAACTCGACAGCGGCAGAATGCTAGGCCGCCAGTTGCTTCGTGTCGCGTGCAGCCTCTGCGCCGAAGAACTCAGCTACGGCCCTGATCACGCAATCCTGTTCGGCCACGGTCATCTCGGCATAGATCGGCAGACTGAGCACTTCCTCGGCGGCTTGCTCCGAGACTGGAAGACTTCCTCGTTTGGCGCCCAACTCAGCGAAGCACTTCTGCATGTGCAACGGTATTGGATAGTAAACGGCTGAGCCGATCTGTCGTCCGGCCAGATACCTCTGGAACTCGCCTCGCCGCCCGTCGCGCACTCTCACTGTGTACTGATTCCAGACGCTTCGGTATCCCACGGGTACCGTTGGCGTCACGAGTTGGGCCGCCAGTTTCAAATCTGCAAACTCGGTCGCATATTTGGCGGCATGGCGCTGACGCCCTGCAGTCCATTCTTCAAGCTTCGAGAGTTTGACGCTGAGCACGGCCGCCTGCAAACTGTCGAGCCGGCTGTTGATTCCCACCAGCGCGTGATGGTATCGCGGTTGTTGACCATGATCGCGCAAGACTCGCAGAGAGTCTGCTACTTCTTCGTCGTCGGTTGTGATGATTCCCCCGTCGCCAAAACCGCCCAAGTTCTTGGTCGGATAGAACGAGAAACAACCCAGCTTTCCCAACGATCCTGCTCGTTTCCCTTCGAACTCGGCTCCGATCGCCTGGGCCGCGTCCTCGATCAGCGGGATGCCGTTCGCTTGGGCGAGTTCACCAAGCCGATTCATGTCACAGCATTGGCCAAAGAGGTGAACTGGTATGATTGCCTTGGTCGAGCCTGAGATCTTGCGTTCCACTTCGGCCGGATCGAGATTAAATGTGTCCGGCAAGATGTCCGCAAAAACCGGCTTGGCTCCCAATCGCCAAACTGCGCCTGCGGTGGCGAAAAACGTAAAACTGGGCAGCACCACTTCATCGCCCGGCCCTACTCCCAGCGCCATCAGCGCTAGCAACAGTGCATCGCTGCCCGAGGCGCAACCGACGGCGTGCTTTGTTCCGCAGTAGGCAGCCATTGCCGCTTCAAACTCCTGGCATGCCGGCCCGTGGACGAATGCGCCCGATTGGCAGACTTCGTCGATCGCTGCGCCGATCTGATCACGAAGTTGCTGGTTCTGACGGTTCACATCAAGCATCGGCACGGCACTGCTAGCTGCGGCTGTTTCGGGGACCGTCGACTTGGGGCGCGTATCCATCAGTACTCCTCGGCAAACCTCGGGGGGGGGAATTTGGGGCCGGAAGCGTAGAAAGATTCCAAATACCGGTCAATGCCCGTATCGCCGGTGAAAGCTTCGAGCTAGCAACCCGCCGAACCTTTATCCCGCTACACTCCAAATGGTTGGCGTGCCTGCTTCATTGAAAATCTTACGAACCAGTCGATCGAGAATCGTGTATAATCCTCGGCGTCTGACAATTCGCCACTCGGAGGGATGTCGCGATGCATCAATGGCGCGCTCCGTCGCCTTTCGCGACAATTCCTCTCCTCGCGAAAACGCGAGCAAAAGACACATGCACTATCTGAACTGAGAGGAGCTCCCTGACTATGACTCGCACGATCACAAAGTTTTCTACCGCCTCAGTAATGGTCGCCCTGGCGTTCTCGACTTCCCAAGCGGTTCTGGCGCAGAGTCGGCCAACTGCTGAACATCGGGCACTCGCCAGCGAAGTGGGAGTCTGGGACGCTGAATCCAAATTCTGGATGGCCCCCGAAACCGATCCGCTCGAAAGCAAAGCCGTCGAAACCAATACCATGCTGGGTGAATTCTGGATCAATTCCCAGTACAAAAGCGACCTGGGCGGTGTGCCGTTCGAAGGACACGGTCAATTTGGCTACGACCCTGTTGCCAAGAAGTTTGTCGGCACCTGGATCGACACGATGAGTCCCTTCCTCAGTACCATGGAAGGCGCCATGGACGAGGCCCACAAAACCCTCACGGTGTTCTCCAAAGGGCGGGACCCTCAAACCGGGGAAGAGAACGTCAGCAAAATGGTAACCACCTATGTCGACGACAACCACAAGAAGTTCGAGATGTTCGGCCCAGTCGAAGGCAAAGAAGGCCACTGGTGGAAGATGATGGAAGTCAATTACACCAGAAGGAAATAGGATGGAGATCCTAGACTTTAGGCTGGCATGTTTGCGGCACACGAACCGCTGCTTCCCTACAACTGCTAGCCTAATCCCTCGCGCCTAATACAGCGGAAACAGCCAATTCGCGTCGCGGTTATCTGCGATCAGCTTGCGCATTGCCGCTTCTTGATTGGCCAGCGTCTTCTCGACCGAGGCCCTGACCCGCCTGTCGGCAATGCCGTGAGCAAACCACGGCGCTTCGGTCTTGATCTCCTGAGTCAGTTTCAAAGTGACTCGGCTGTGCTCGCCTTCACGTTCCAGTCGCGTCGTCATCTCGTAACCCAAGAGTCGTTCTGAACCTTCGAGAAGTATCGTGTCCGACTGGATGTGATCTGGCACGATCTCCACGTTCTGCTGGAGCGTCACCACGTTTTGCCCCACGTATTCGTCGAGCGTGCGAACCTTCAATTTGCCGTTGAGTTCCAACCGCCAATCGGGATCGCTGGAGAGCACCCCACGCAGCAAAGCTTCCCCAAGCTTCTCTGCGCCCGCATCCACGTTCCCGCCCTCCCACGTCTGCTCAACGAATTCGCTGCCGCCGCCCATGGTCACTATCTCTTTCGCCGCATCCGTGCGGACCATAATTTTACGAACCTTTGTAAAGTCTTCCTCGATGACAAACGAAAGGGTTGCCGTCTGTTCGGTCGGGTACTCGCGGGGTAAGACAAAAGCACTCCCTGCAAACAGCACTAGCAAGCCCAGGACGATCGAACCCAACCTGGCCTTTCGAGATAACTTCATTCGATCTACTCGCTCAATTCGCAATAACAGAGATGATGATTCCTGGAAGTGATTCGCGGACGTCTGCCCGCGAAACCCTACTTTAACTGTCACAGGGCAGGTTCGCCATGAGAACCAACACTACGCTACCTATCGCAGGTCGGGCCTAGCTTCTCGCACCCCCTTGCGAGATAATCGTAAATCCTGCCTCGCGCTGGGTTTTTGAAGCCCATCCACCGATGCTCCCGCCACAACTCCCACCCAAGCCGCCCCCCACCGAGCCGACGTTGAATCCTCAGCAAGCATTAATCCTCGCATTGTTGGCGACTTGTGTCTTCGCCAGCGCCCCTTCGTGCATTCGCGCCGTACATCTCGACGCGATTTCTCTGGGCATCACACGCCTGGGACTGGCCAGCGCCGCCATGACGATCGTACTGCTCATCCAGCGCAAACTGACACTCGCCGAATTGCGCAGCTGGTCGCGCCAAACTTGGAAAGCGATCGTTACTGTCGGACTGGTCTTTGGCTGCCATTGGGTCTTGTTCTTTCTCAGCATCAAAATCGGGAGCGCTGCGGTTGGCGCTATCGGTTTCTCCAGCGTCGGTGTCCAACTTCTGCTGCTCGGATGGCTTCTTGGATTCAGCCAGGTGACGTCGCTCGATCTCGTCGGCCTGTTGCTCGCGATTGTCGGCTCGATTTTGCTCTTTCCCGCGTTCAGTCTCGAAAACGAGCAAACCGTCGGCTTGGCCATTGGCATCCTCAGCGGCACCTTTGCCGCCTTCCTGCCCTTGCTCCATCAACGCCACATCGCGGTCGACGCCGATCTCCGCATCTGGGGACAGTTTGGCATCGGCCTGGCCGTGTTTCTCATCCTGTGGCCTTATGCCGAGTGGGAGTTCCACGCCCGCGACACAGGACTAATTCTCTATCTCGGACTGGTTGTCGCCTGGCTCGGCCACGCCACCTGGACGCGCGTCTCGACCGTTCTCTCGACCACCACGCTTAGCATCCTCACCTACCTGTATTTGCCCGGGGCCCTCATGGTCAGCTTTCTCGCGTTAGGAGAAAAACTTCCCGGCCGCATGTCTTTCGGCGCCGGGCTTGTACTGGTCGCCAACGCCCTAGTGCTAATATCCCAACACCGCCGCGGCGCGCTCAGCGCCCGGGCCTCGCGGTAACTGGTTTGGATCGATGACCTGAGGCTTTTTCTCCTGGCATTCGCTTGCCACCTTGTTACACTACGTTAGCCGTTTCTGGTGCATGTTTCACCTGAGGTGTTTATGATACCTTCTGATGATGCGATTACTGCTTTACGAAAAGCACTTGAAGTCTCGCCCACAAACATACCTTTGCATCAACACCTGGCGGAGAGCTTGCAAGCCTTGGGAAGACTCGAAGAGTCGGAAGCTGCTTATCGTACCGCACTTGCTACCGCCCCGCACCATGTTGAACTCAAGCTCGGTCTGGCCTACAACTATTATCAGCAGCAAAAGAACTCCCAATCGCTGGTAATCGTCGAAGACCTAATCCGACAGCGCGACCCACCTGCCAAAGCCTGCGTGCTGTACGCACGCTTGCTTCTGCGAGCAGGAGATGTCCAACGAGCAGCACATCAGTATCGCGAGGCGATTGAAGCTGACCCTGCTTGTGCCGATAAAGATCTCGCCGACGAGTTAGGTGTTTGTGGCTATGCTGATGAGTCCGATAGCGACACGGTTGACGGAAAGATGCGTCTGCCGGCTGGGGACTACCCGACGAATCTGGCGGAATACGAACTCGAACGCCCTTCGATTTCTTTCGCCGAGGTAGGAGGCATGAGCGACGTCAAGGAAGAGATTCGCATGAAGATCATCCTGCCGATGTCTCAACCCGATCTCTTCAAAGCGTATGGCAAGAGTACCGGCGGCGGGATCCTGATGTATGGGCCTCCTGGATGCGGCAAAACCTTCCTTTCGCGCGCCACGGCCGGCGAAGTCAAAGCGGGGTTCTTGGCGGTCGGAATTAGCGATGTCCTCGACATGTGGATTGGAAACAGTGAGAAAAACCTGCACGAGCTTTTTCAACAAGCCCGGCGGAACAAGCCTTGCGTCGTGTTCTTCGACGAAGTTGACGCCCTGGGTGCAAGTCGTTCCGACATGCGTCACAGCGGCGGACGCCATCTTATCAATCAGTTTCTCTCGGAACTTGATGGCGTCCAAGACGACAACGAAGGGCTGCTCATCCTCGCCGCCACCAACGCTCCCTGGCATCTGGACAACGCTTTCCGACGACCTGGCCGTTTCGACCGTATCTTGTTTGTCCCGCCACCAGACTTGCCCGCCCGGGCAAGCATTCTGCAATTGATGCTCGCTGGCAAGCCTGCCGATGGCATCGAGTTCGACAAAATCGCCAAGAAAACCCCTGAGTTCTCAGGCGCCGACCTCAAAGCTATTGTCGACCTGGCCGTCGAAGCCAAGCTCCGCGATGCCATGAAATCCGGTTCTCTCCAGCCGCTCCGAACTAAGGATCTCGTCGCGGCAGCAGGCCAAGTAAAACCTTCGACGCGCGAGTGGTTTGCCACAGCACGCAACTACGCTCTCTACAGCAACCAGGGCGGCGTTTATGACGAAATCCTCAAATACCTCAAGTTGTCGTGATATTCACTTGGTCTTTGCCTCATGCGAGCACACTTCGAGTACGGCTTGGCACTCTTCGATCTGAAGCGATACTCGCAGGCTGCCGAGGAGTTCTCCGCGGTCCTGGCAGACGATCCGGAATTCGTTTGGGCCCACATCAACCTCGCCGCCGCTCGCTTTAATCAGGGCGACTTGACCAGCGCCAATGTGGCGATCACCGAAGCCATAGCCATCGATCCCGAAGCTGCGCACGGCTATTGTATCATTAGTCATATTCGGCAGGCAGAAAACGACTTTCGATCAGCACGAAAGGCGATACTTGAGGCGATTCGCTTGGAGCCGACCGCCGACTACTTTTTACGACTAGCTGAACTCTATGATTGGCAAGGAAACCGGAATCAAGTGCTCGATGCGACGGCATCCGCACTCGCACTTGAGCCGAATCACGTCCCTTGCATCTTGCTGCGTGGCCGAAAACTTGCGGAGCTCTCCCGACTCGATGAGGCCAACGAACTCTTTGCGTCGGCGCTGCGTGAGAATCCCGAATTCGCCGAAGCCCACCATGCGCTTGGCAGAATGCAACTTTCGACGGGCAATGCCGACTCCGCCATGCGGCTCCTACAAGAAGCTCGGCGACTCGACCCGCTGAACGTCAACGACCGCTTGGCCCTCGCTGAAGCTTATGGTCTGAACCTGCCCGTGTTTCGCACGCTCAATCGGTATGTCATCCGTTGGCACCATTGGCAGTTCTTCAGGAAATGGGCCGTTGCTGTTGCAATCACGTTTGTTCTCTGCATTGCTACCGAGTTTATCGATACAGAGATGGTTTATCGTGGCAATCCGACTCTCTTTGAAGGAATCTGGTGGTTGTTTTGTGTGCTTATGACGAATTACCTCGTGCTGCCCTATACACTCGCCAAAGTTGCGCGATCAACTGCTCTGATGGTTGCCAGGCGAGAGATCGGTTTTGGTTGGCTGGCGTGGATTTTTCAACCAGCAAATCTTGTATGGATATGTCTTTTGCATGGGGTGGCAACGCTGATGGCCACGGCGTTTGCCTTCACACCTGAAGTCTTCGCGATACTTGCTGCACTTAGTACCTGCTATCCATTGATACTGGGGATCGTGCAAAGTCGAGTGACAGTGCTCTTTGGTGTAATTCGTACAAGTAGTTTGTTTGCCATTCTGCGTCTTCTGTTGTTGATTCCGTTGACTTTTCTCGGAACCTTAGCGGTCTTGATAGTAGCGTTCGAGGATGGCGTACTGGGCTACCTGGTCCTTTCATTCTTCTTCTTGATTACCTTTTTCAGCGAAAAGCTTAGCGGACGAGCGCAAAACTATTCAATCAGCAAGATTCATCAGTGAGTGATGCCATGACCGTCCATCTCGAACGCGCACTACTGCTCTACAACCAGGCTCGCTACGACAGCGCAGAGCGCGAAGTGCGCCAATTGCTCAACGAAAAGCCGCACAACGCCTTTGCACACGCGCTGCTGGGACTCTGCCTGATGCGGCAAGACAAGCTGGTCGAGGCCCAAACCGAAACGCAGCAAGCGATCGTTCTTGCTCCCGACCACGCCTATCCTCATCATTGTCGGTCGATTGTCATGGCCCACCGCCACAAGTTCGCCGAAGCCGAAAAGTCGGCTCGTGAAGCAATCCGCCTCGAGCCGTCCGAGCCAGATTACTACGCCCAATTGTCGATTGCCCTGCTCCACCAAAAGCAGTGGCAAAAAGCCCTCGATATCTGCCACGAAGGACTACGCTACGACGCCGAGCATAGCGACTGTAACAACCTCAGAAGCATCGCGCTGACCAAGCTCGGTCGACAACAAGAGTCTATCGTTACCGTAGACCAATCCCTTGCCCGAGATCCCGACGATGAAATGGCCCACGCCAACAAAGGCTGGGCTCTCTTGCATGCCGGCAAACCCAAGCCAGCGCTAGATCACTTTCGCGAAGCGCTGCGGCTTGATCCCAATTACGACTATGCGCGGGAAGGAATCGTTGAAGCGCTTAAGGCCCGAAACCCCATCTATCGTTACATGCTCGCCTACTTTCTCTGGATGGCTCGACTTACCGATCGCGAGAAGTGGACCGCCATTATTGCCGGTTACGTTGCGTATCGGTCTCTTCATCGAATAGCCCGTAATTATCCCGAGTGGGAAACCTGGATCACCCCTTTTCTCGTCCTTTATCTGGTTTTCGTTTTGCTCACCTGGTTCTCTGAACCTCTCTTCAACCTGATGTTGCGTCTCAACAAGTTTGGACGCCATGTCCTTTCGCGCGATCAGCGGATCTCCTCCAACTGGTTTGGCCTCTGCCTGCTGACCTGCCTGTCGGGACTCGCCCTGTGGCTTTTCTCACCGTATGAAAATGGTTTTCTGTTGGCTGTTTTTGGAGCTGGGATGGCCTTGCCGCTGACCACGCTTTATCACTGCGATCCGGGTTGGCCGCGCCAGATGATGACGGTATTAGCCATAGCGATGGCGGTGGTAGGCTTCGTGGGCATCGCCGGCACTATGGCGGAAATCGAGCTGGGCTCCTTCTTCTTGGCAACTTTCGGGCTTGGCTTCCTCGCCACTCCTTGGGTCGCCAACTATCTGGTCAGCGTGACCGTGCAGCGCTGAGTTGACACACTGTGCTGCCGCCATGGCAGGTGCGCCGAGACCGGCTCGACACAAAGCCCGCCACCATGCGGACTTTGACGCCTGCGAGGTTTCTTCCGTCCATTGGAGGAACCTTGCCGGCCATAATCACCGAATTGGGGGTCACCGCACCGTCACAGCGACCGATACTCTGCCTGGAGCACCCCCACCATGACCAATGTCGACAACGCCGTCAGCTCGGTTCTCGCCGCCAAAGAAGCTGCCACTCGGCAGCAGATCGGCTTTGCGCTGCTGGCCAAATCTCAAGCTGCCGCCAAGCAGCAAGGCCAGGCCGCCATCCAACTGCTCGAAGCCACCGCCCAACTAAGCCGAGCCCTGGGCAAAGGACAGAATTTCGACGCGGTAGGCTGAGCGTATCGATGATGATCAGGGACTCAGCGAATGATGTTGAGCATGCCCCACTCAGCTTGAAGATGCGTTTCGTCGCTTTGCCTCGGCGATCACCGCCTCGATGTCGCGCTCGGCAACTTTGCCACGTTCAATCTGCTGGCGAGCCAAGTCGAGCCCTTGCCGCACGTACTCTTCATCTAGTTCCGGCTTAGTTAGTTCGTAGTTAACGAATGTTCCTCCGGCCACGCCTCCGAGATGACTGTTTCTCCTGGTTGCCCTGTAGCCTCTTCACTCTTGCAACAATAGCCTTGGCGAGCTTCGAAGTTAT
>JAGQOW010000577.1 GCA_020427155.1 Planctomycetales bacterium
GAAAAACAAGAAGAAAAAGACCACAGCCGAATTAGGATGTGCTTCTAAAAACAGTGGCGTCGTCCGCGCACGAAGGTGAAGAACCTCGTGCGTCTGGGGGTGAACCTCGACTTCGCGATCAAACACGCGATGAGCCGCAAAAGTTACTGGCGTCTGTCAAGAACGCCCGCCATGCGGTTTGCCATGCCCAACAAATGGCTGCATGAAGAGTTGGGACTTCTTTCGCTCAAACAACTCTGGTGCGACCGTGCTCCACTTCGAGGAATCGCCTAGTGCGGACCCGCATGCTAGGTGGTGTGGGGAGGGTCGTCAGCAATGACGACCCTTACCCGATTTACACAGCCCGTTACTCATCTACTAACCTTGCCCCATGTCCTGCCCCAAGTATTAGTTTACGGGCTTGATCAGCTTGTGATTTTGGAACAGACAGTCGATGTGACAATGAGCCTCCGCTGACCCAGAATATACCACTCGATTGCAGACTTGTGTGTACTTCGTTGCATTGATCGGGACACATGATGGGGCTCGGGATTCTGGCAACGATAACCCAGGGTTCGTCAGTCCACGGTATCTCGTTTGGGC
>JAGQOW010000578.1 GCA_020427155.1 Planctomycetales bacterium
GCGTAGAGTTATTCAGCATATTGACTGAAGGCAAGCGCTTTAACCAACTTTTCATCGGCTTTGGCTGTGGGAGGGCTGGCTGGCGCTGTAATGCGGAACGTGTCGATGATTCTGCGCCACCCTGGATCAGGAATTTACTGTTGAAGAGAGGGAGTCGGGTTCGTCGGCCTTCTCCGTCGTTGGTGGGTTTATCCAGACTGCGACAGGTAGTTCAGGGGGCATCGGCCGGCGGCCCTTGAAGCGTTCTGGCTTGGTCCGAAATGCGGCATCCAGGGCAGCCTGCCTTGTTGCCCGCGCGGCTTGAGCGTAGCCGTAATGGACGCTGGCCGGCGTCATGTAGCCGATAGCCGAGTGGCGGTGTTCAGTGTTGTACCAGGCAAAAAAGCGCTGGCAGTGAGCACGGGCGTCAGCGATGCTGCCGAAGCGCGCAGGGAAATCCGGCCGGTATTTCATCGTCTTGAATTGCGACTCCGAGTACGGATTGTCGTCCGAGACGTGGGGACGGCTGTGGCTCTTGGCGATGTCCAGATCCACCAGCAACGCAGCCACCGGTTTGGAGCGCATGCTGGCCCCGCGGTCGGC
>JAGQOW010000579.1 GCA_020427155.1 Planctomycetales bacterium
CAGCTCGACATCGACACGCGCAGCGACGTGTATTCGCTGGGCGTGTTGTTGTATGAGCTTCTCACGGGCCAGACGCCGTTCGACGGCGAGCGCTTGAGAAGCGCGGCATTTGACGACGTGCTGCGGATCATCCGCGAAGAAGATCCGCCGCGGCCGAGCAGCCGCATCAGCACGAGCGCCACACTTCCCGAAGCGGCCACCAACCGGCACATCGAGCCAAAGCGTCTCAGCGCGCTGGTGCGGGGTGAGCTGGACTGGATCGTGATGAAGGCGCTGGAGAAAGACCGGGCACGGCGCTACGCCACGGCGACGGCGCTGGCCGCCGACGTCGAACATTATCTCAACGATGAACCGGTCGATGCTTGTCCGCCGTCGAGCGTGTACCTGATCGGCAAGTTCACGCGGCGCAACCGCGGCTGGCTGTCGACCGCCGCCGTGGTGTTGTTGACGGTACTGGTGGGACTCACGGTGAGCACGGTCCTGATCGCCCGTGAACGTGACGCGGCCGAGGTATCGGCACGCCGTGAAGCGGTCGCCGCGCATCAGGCAGAGCAGCGTCTGGATGACGCCCGCTACAACCTC
>JAGQOW010000580.1 GCA_020427155.1 Planctomycetales bacterium
GCCCTTAAGTACGAGATAGTGATCGGTGACAAAACAGAGTCTGCCGGCCTACTTAATACGTATCAATCCGGTGGATTATTCCTAACTCGGACAGATACGAAGAAAGGCTTCGCCGTACAAGCTGCTTTCTATCCATGGTCAAAGATTTCCCTCTTCCGTACTACGTACATTGAAGAACCTTAGGTAGTTCTGCGTGCCTCAGAATGGAAGGGGAATCGCTTTCTAACAATGCAATGAACCTGACGCTTGACCGCTTTCTCCCTTCGCTGCCGCTCCGGTCGGTCGCCGTCAAGCGCAGGTTATTGCGGCGTTATATTGCGCGAGATATTTTTTGTTAGGTGCTCGCTCGAAGCACGTCGTGAATCAATTGGCGGCCTTGGTCCGCGCCCGCCCTCGAGCGAGCGCCGAGCCAGTCCGAAAGGTCACCAGCGAAAGGACCGCACTGATGGTGCCGTCAGGTCAGCCAGTAAGCGGTTGCGCCGTCGGCAGGGCTGAGTAAGCTCTAGCGCTATCGGCTCCGTCCACGCGGGGCTTCGGCCGGCGTCCCCAGCGTCGTCGTCCAGGGAGGGGGGAGGTTCAT
>JAGQOW010000581.1 GCA_020427155.1 Planctomycetales bacterium
GATCTTTCTGCAGGGCGTCGAAGACCGCGTGGTGCCGCCCGAACAGGCCGATGCGATGGTGGAGGCGTTGCGCCGACGCGGCCTGCCCGTTGGATACTTGTTGTTCGATGGCGAACAACACGGATTCCGGCAGGCCGATAACATCAAGCGTGCGCTCGATGCGGAACTCTACTTCTATGGCTCGGTTTTGCTCAAAGTCCCTCTGCGGTTTTAGACGCGCCGTTCTCGGGCTGGCCCTGCTGGCGGCGGCGCTGCCGGCGCAGCAGTTGGAGCGCGTTCGCTACAACAACCCCGGTCTGACGGTGGATCTGGGCACGGGGTTGTGGTCCTGGCCGCTGCCGATGGACTACGACGGCGACGGCGACCTGGACCTGGTGGTCTCGAGCGGCGGCAAGCCGTTCGCCTGGACGTACTTTTTTGAGAACCCCGGCGGCGGGGGCAAGATGCCCGTCTTCAAAGCAGGCAAGAAGATCGCCGAATACCGTCCGCATGTCCAGCGCTCGCCTGACGGCTCGATCCTCTCGCCGGGTGCGAGTTTTCCTGACTTCTTGAATAGCGGCTTCGCGCATCCGAAACCGCT
>JAGQOW010000582.1 GCA_020427155.1 Planctomycetales bacterium
TCGCCCGCAAGAAGGGAGCGATACCTGAGAGTAAATACCAGCAGTTAGCTGTAGAGCTGAGTGCCATCCCCAACAAAGTGGCCGACGTACTCGCCACCGAGCCCCTCATCCGGGAGTTGAGTGAAGAATTCAAAGACGTGGCCCATTTCCTCTACCTGGGTCGCGGATACAATTTCCCCGTTGCCCTGGAAGGCGCCCTGAAACTCAAGGAGATCTCCTACATCCATGCCGAGGGTTACCCTGCGGCCGAGATGAAGCACGGTCCCATAGCCCTGATAGACGAGAACATGCCCGTGGTGGTGCTGGCCACCAACCGCAGCGCTTATGAGAAGATCGTCAGCAATATCCAGGAGGTCAAAGCCAGGAAAGGACGTGTCATCGCCATTGTCTCCGAAGAGGACGAAGCCATCAGCGAACTGGCAGAACATGTCATCGTGATACCGGAAACAGAAGAAGCACTGACACCGCTCTTATCGGTCATTCCGCTCCAGCTGTTGGCCTACCACATAGCAGTACTAAGAGGTTGTAATGTGGACCAGCCTAGGAATTTAGCGAAGAGTGTGACGGTGGAGTGATGGG
>JAGQOW010000583.1 GCA_020427155.1 Planctomycetales bacterium
TTTTCATTCTCTTACAGAATTGCAGTTCTCAATGCAATTACTCGGAAGGCTAACACTAATACTTGAGTTCGACAAGCAGGATACGTATCCCTGTAATATCAAACTTCTTTTGATGCGAAGTGAGCTTGGAAGGAGGAGTTTTTAGCTTACGGCGCCAGAGCCGCAGGGTGATTCCAACAACCGAAATTGAACTAAAACAACCTTCAACAAGAATTAAAATAATGCCTAGGGCGGGAATCGAACCCGCACGGGGATTACTCCCCACAGGATTTTCGTACCATTCCGCCTTCGCGGAGAAGCCTTTCGCCACTGCAAAGAACTCTCTTCGCTTCGGCGGGACTTCGCTACAGCTTTCACTGCCTGTGTCGGTTATCCGATTCAGTTTGTGGTCTGGACTATGTCTTCATCCTGCTTTGCCAAAGCTTCGCAGGAGGCTGGTGTATAGTCTCTACACGTTTATCAACTCAAATTAATTTGAGTTGAACTTAGCTCGGCGTTGCCTCGTCGCTCCTTTTCGCTCGCTTCCTCCTTCGCTAAAGCTACGGCGGACAAGCAGGGGAACCAGGGGTTTCGCCGAAT
>JAGQOW010000584.1 GCA_020427155.1 Planctomycetales bacterium
CCCCTGCGCCTGCTGGCGACGCAGCATCCAATACGCTCCACCAATTGATCCAATCGGCACGCCGAACATCACCAGACGCTCGACAAGCTGTCCGAAGTACCCGGCCAGCGGCAGATCGGCCGCCGACGGCGCCCGCAGGAAGTTCCGCGGCAGGTCCAGCAAGCCGAACCGGATCAGCACAAGCGCATACAGCGCGTAACTCACGTGCCGCAGGAATTCGCTGCCGAGTTTGCCCGCGATCCACAGCATCACCAGCGCCTGCAGCGACCAGCTCACGGTAATCCAGGCGTCCGAGAGCAGCAGCGGCATCGTGACCGCCAGGAAGAACGCCGCCATCCCCGTGAAGCAGACCAGCAGCTCGCGGTCCACGAGTTTGCGTCTCAGGAACGCGAACACGTGCAGCGTGTAGAACCCCGCCAGCGAGAGCGTCACTGCGGCGACCCATTCGCGGCTGTAAGCCTGCGAAACGAGCTGATGCGACACGAAGTAGAACACGCCCGCATTGATCAGCAGCGCCAGCAGATCCAGCAGATGCGACTTGGCTCCATTCGCCACCTTGTACAGGAACGTCATCGTC
>JAGQOW010000585.1 GCA_020427155.1 Planctomycetales bacterium
ATGGCCACGGCACCGTCGGACTGCGCGTTCTGCCAGTGCCGGCGGGCGATGAGACTGTCCTGGAAGGCTGTGATGAAGGAGGGCATGCACCCATCGGCGCATGAGACGCCATGCGTCGTTCATCGGTCAGGCGGCCCCTGACTTGACCATCTTCCCTGAGCCTTTCGATGGCGCCGCCAAGAGCGTCACACCGGCACTGCGCGCTGACACAGGCAAAGGGTCCTGCACTTGTGGACATGGCCCTTCGATGAAGCTGGCGCGCCATTTCGGACGTGTCTGGGCACTGGACGGAGCTGTTCCCGGTGCCGTTCGGCCGCAGCGTCAGGGTGCCCGGTAAGCCCACGGCGGGCACTGATTCCTCGCCCTCGGGTGACGCTCAGCCCCCGGGAGAAGGCGAGAACTGATCTTTCGGGCCCTCGGCGCCAGGGCCGAGGGCGACCAGCCTACTCAGGTCGCCCGCAAAGACCGCCTCGACGTCAGGCATCGCGAGTACAGCGGCGCACAAGTACTCGGAAGCGGGCTGGTCTGGCCGGACGCTGATGTCGTGCCAACT
>JAGQOW010000586.1 GCA_020427155.1 Planctomycetales bacterium
TGCGTACCGAGCCGGCGGTGCTGCCGCTGGGCAATCCGGATGGATCGGGTAAGACCGGCAAAGGCGCTCAAAGTATTCGTTGGATTGAGTTTCAACCGGAAACTTTTCGGCGTTCTGACGATAAAAGTCAGAGAACTGACGGCTGATACCCTCCACCTCTGCGCGTTCACCCGGATTCTCAAACAATCTGCGACGCACAATTTCGAACGCCTCCTCTGTGCCTACCGGCTTCCAGACGGATTCAACACGGGCGAAGTACTTCTCCAGCGAGTTAAGGGCGCGCTGCCCTTGCGTGCCTCCAACTTCCAGTTCTGATTCGGGCAGCGATGCTAATAGAATGGCATTGGGTACTGCCTTTAGGGCTTCGGTGAGCGCCTGGATAAAACTGACATTACTATCGAATGTGCCAGCCTTATATTGCTTGCCGAGCTCCAGTTGGCGAATAAACGCCACCAGCTCATCTACCAGAATCACGCAAGGGGCTGCTTTGCTGATCAGTTCAGTGAGAACCTCTTTTCCGGGAGAGGTGCCGTCAGCGTCGCTGTCGGCGACCATCTGATAACCCTCATTCCC
>JAGQOW010000057.1 GCA_020427155.1 Planctomycetales bacterium
AACCCGTGCACATACTCCGGAGATGCTGTCAATGCATGTCGAGACTAATCCTCCCGGTACCTGCGTTTCGAGGGGGTGGGGTCTAACCAAAAACCTCAGCATTCAGGCCGATGTTTCAGGGCCTTTACCCGATTTGTCGTGCAACCTCCAGGCCCTTGGCCATATCGCGCTCGGCGTAAACTTGGGTGACGTCGGCTTGTGAGTGACCCAGGATTACTTGCGCTGCTTCCAAACCAAACTCGCAACGGATTTCTGTGGCTGCGGTGTGGCGCAAACGGATTGGGTTCCACTTCTCCAAGTTGCCTTTGTCACAGGCACGATGAATGGCCCGTCGATAACTGTCGATTGTGTACGCCTCGCCTGCGGGCCGCTTGGGATTTCTTTTTCGTTTCTTTCCCGGCCGATTTCCACAAGACAGCGGCGTTTTACGCGACTGATGTCGCGCCGCTCGTCGCTTGGCCTCAGAATCACAGGGACGAAAACAGTAGGTCTGCCCGTCACGAACCAGGTATCTCAGCAGGATGCCTTGTGCCTTGGGTCCTAAAGGAATGATACGTTCTCGCCCCCGGTGTTCGATCTTGTGCGATTGTGGCCTATAGATCCACACATCGCTACTGCGGTCGAGATCGCAGGGACGCATCATGCACAACTCGGCCGGACGCATGCCAGTAAGCCTATGGAGGCGAACCATATTTCCCACAATTTGAGGCAGGTAAGGCAAAGTCGCATCAATCAAGCTATCTTGTACTGGCAAGATCGGGGCAGTCTCTCTCGCCTTGGTCCGATCCTTTCTTAGACCGTCGACACATCGAAGGGATTCAAATATTGCCGAGGGGAGCAGTTCTTTGGCGACACCCCAGCGAAATATACGGCGGACTCGGCTAATAGCGCGGTTGATACCGGTACGACTCCAGCCATCGGCAATCATACGGCCTCGAACGGCTTTCAGCGACAAAGGCCCGAATTCGCGTACAAGTGTTTTGCCGTAAAGTTCTTTGACAGGCCGCAGGGCGGACTTGAGAGCACTGATCTCATTGGTTGGCTTGCCGTCTTTGCGATAGTAGCCGTTGGTGTACTTCCAGTATCGAGCCAGTAACTCACTGACTGTCAGATCAGAATTGCTGCCCACCAGCGGGGCGCGGTCGCTGGCTAGCCATTCTCATATGAGGCGGTCATATTCGCGCCGGCTGGCTTTGGTGCCGTGGGGGCCCAGATAGTAATCTCGGCCATTCAGAGTGAGTACCGCCTGACCGCTGGCACGGTGTTTCCGGTACTTTGGCACAGAATTCGATAGCCTTGGCATAGTACAGACTCCTGCAATTTGGGGGGCCAAAACGGTAGATACCGTTTTGCGCCTCCGGTTTAACAGGCTGCACTGCCGACCATCGACAGGTAATTCACACAGGAAATCAGCGGTTTTTCAGAAAGTCGGGGCGACACGATTCGAACGTGCGACCTACTGGTCCCAAACCAGTCGCGCTACCAGGCTGCGCCACGCCCCGAAACTACGGTCAGCTTTCAGCTGTCAGCTAGACAAAACCAGAAGCGGTGATACTAATCAATGGGCAGTCACCTGACAATGGATATGTGTACATATGAACACTATCCGGCATCGCGGAACTGCTCTTCGCTCCCGCAGAGGATCGCCTTTAGCCGGTCGAATTCCTGGAGGTTATTGAAGTGAAGGGTAATTCGGCCTCGCCCCTTGGCTGTCTGGCGAATATCGACCTTGGTACCCAATGCCAACCGAAGTTGCTCCTCGAGCTGTTGCTGGTGCTCGCTACGCGAGGGCTTTGGAGCACTGACCATGCCTTCGGGCGATACGACCGCAAAAGGTTCGGCGTCGGCCCGATGGATATGGTCTTGAATTAATTGCTCGGTTGCACGAACCGACAATGACTCCCGCTTGATCTGGGCGGCAAACTGCTTCTGCTCTTCCTCATCGCCCAACGGCAACAACGCGCGAGCGTGGCCCTGCGAAAGGTCGCCGTTGACCACCATTTGTTTCACGTGCTCGGGCAGCTCAAGAAGTCGAATCAGATTTGCAACCGTCGATCGATCGATGCTAACTCGCACTGCCAGCTCTTCTTGCGTGCAACCGTACTCCTGCAGATAACGTTGAAAAGAGGCCGCCTTTTCCAGAGGATTGAGATCCTTCCGCTGGACGTTCTCGACAATAGCCAGCTCAGCCATTTCGCGATCGGCAACTTCGCGCACCTGCACTGGAACGGTCTGCATATTCGCAAGGAGTGCCGCTCGAAACCTGCGCTCGCCAGCGATGATCTGAAACTGGTCTTCTACTTGCCTTACCACAATCGGCTGCAAAAAACCGTGGGTGCGAATACTGTCGCAGAGATCGGCAATCTCGGCCTCGTCAAATTGCTGACGCGGCTGGTAGGGATTAGCTACGATGGATGCGACGTCTAGCCATTTCTGACCGTCTCCGTCGCGAGAGATCGCCTCGGGATCATCGCCCCGCACGATCCCCAGGGTGTGTGGCTCCAGCGTGCTTTCAACTGGTCGGCCCAGCAGCGCTTCCAACCCTCGACCTAGACGTTTTTCTTTAGACACGTTCCAACACCTCCTGGCATAACTCGACGTAACCTCGCGAACCCCTCGAACGAGGAGCGTAGTCGACCACCGAGCGTCCATGACTCGGCGCTTCCGAAACAGCTACGTCTCGTGGAATTACATTATGAAAAACGATCTCACCAAAGAACTCTCGCACTTCACGTGCCACCTCCTCGGTCAGTTCCACCGAGGCATCGAACATGGTGAGCAAAATCCCGCCAAACGTCAGCCGGCTTGCTGGCCGCTCGATCGTCTGGCGAATCACCTCAATCATCTGTGTCAGCCCTTCCATGGCGAAATACTCACACTGGATTGGCATCAGCACTTCGCTGGCACTTGCCAACGCGGTGCGCGTCAGCGGCCCCAGCGAAGGAGGACAGTCAATCAAAACACTATCGAACGAGCCAAGGCTGCCCGACAGGTGTGTTGCTAGCATCGTCGAATGCGAATCCGAGGAATTGGCCAACGCATCGACATCTTGAAAGCTGCGCGAACCTGGCAGCAGCGACAGCCCCGCCTGGTAGGTTTCGTTGAACGACTCGCGTAGCGGCCGGGTGTCGACCAACGCATGCCGCGCCGACGGGCACTGGCCAAGCCCTGTCGTCGCGTTGCACTGCGGATCCAAATCGACCAGCAGCACTCGCTGGCCAGCCATCGCCAGCGTGCAAGCAAGGTTCACCGCAGTGGTCGTCTTGCCAACACCCCCCTTTTGATTGGCGATACAAATGACTCGACCCATGGGCAACAACAAATGCTAGGTGGCAGACTGAATAACCATGTTTCTCGCCATAGCCGTGCTGCCACGCAGCACACGACGAACCTAGAAAAACTATCGGTCGCAATCTCCGCCAGAAATCGTTTCACGTGAAACAACCGCTATGCCTTCCGTGTTTCACGTGAAACACGCAGCTTGCC
Source organism: Planctomycetales bacterium (assembly GCA_020427155.1). Classification (GTDB taxonomy): domain Bacteria; phylum Planctomycetota; class Planctomycetia; order Pirellulales; family Lacipirellulaceae; genus Bythopirellula. Next base: position 3,487 of record JAGQOW010000057.1, read on the forward strand.
AGGTCGACGCCGACGCCGAACTCAACCCAGCCAGTTTCACGTGAAACAGGCCAAAGGAAAAGCGGAAACGGGAAAGCCGAAAGCAGGCACCTCGCCAGCCTCCCCATTCCGCTTTCCACCTTGGCCCTCACTCAAGCGGATTGATCACCAGACCGCTCAAGAGCTTCGGATAGAAATAGGTGCTCTTCGCTGGCATCCGCTCAGCCGCATTGCTGATTGCGCGGATGTGCTCGAGAGTGGCTGGCATCACTAAAGCGGCCAATTCGAATCTCCCGCCACTGGCCTCCTGACCCGTGTGATCGCGGCCAACCGAGTCGCCGTGCTTGAGACCATCAACCACCTCGTCGATGCCGCGCACGTATTTTGGTGCTTGTAGATTTGGCCGGTCCAGCAATGTTTCGACGATCAGTCGATGCAGCAAGCTCACGCCCAGCCCTTGCCACTGGCCGCACTGGTCGCTGGCCACCTCGGCCATCTGCTTCTTCCCGGCATCGTTCAGTCGGACCATGATCCACTCTTGATCCACGGCAGTAAACAGAGCAAGCGTCTCTTGGCTGTCCTCGATTTCAATCTCTTCCCACAACTCCGGGGCTCGCTCAGGGCCCGCGCCCGCGGGCTGGATTTCAAAATACGGACCCAGCTTCTCACACAACTGATCAGACGTCATTGGCGGCAACCCTCGGAACAACCGGTGGGTCGGCAGCACGATCATCCCCGGGTCGCTCATCGAGACGCACATCATCAGCACAAAGTTGGCCGGATGCTGTTCGTCAAATTTCTCCCCTCGAGCCTCTGCCTCGGTCCGCAGCTGGTCGCGATAGGTGCAGGCCGTTTCGTATCGGTGGTGGCCGTCGGCAATATATACTGGCTTGCCTCCCATCGCCGCGGTTACCCGAGTGATGACCTCAATGTCGGTCACAGGCCAGAGCCGGTGCAACACGCCAAGATGATCGGTGGCCTCGAGCGGCGTCTGGCCTGCGATTGCTTCCTCCAACAGATCCTGGGCGATGTTTTCTGGATCGGGGTAGAGCCCGAAGATCTGGCTGAGGTTCGCCCGGCAATTCTGCCAGAGTTTCAAACGATCGGCCTTCGCTCCGCCATGGGTCTCCTCATGCGGATGGATGTTCCCCTCGCCAAAGGGCTCGAGCCGAGTTCGACACATGAACCCGCGCCGAAGCGCTTTCTGGCCAGCTACCTCAAACTCTTGGTGATAGACGTAGAGGGCGGGGTCGGCCTCGGCGAACAACACCCCGTCTCGCAACCACTCTTTGAGGTACCTGGCCGCACGGGTATAGCGATTGTTAAACTCGTCGTCGCCCGGCTCGTCGAGCCCTAGGATGAGACGCACGCAGTTGGCGTCGTTCTGGGCGTAAAGCCGCCGTTGCAACTCACTGTCGATCACGTCATACGGAGGGGCAATCACGTCGCTCAGCGAGCCGACGTGGCCAAGGTCGTATCGGATGCCTCGGAAGGCGGCAATATCGGGCATAGGAAAATCAGAGTTCGTTAGTGGATACTCAGCTAGGATGTGGCGTCATCTGGCCGAGCCGTCCCTGCCAGGATCATGGCCAAACATCGCCCAAGTCTATGCGATCAGAGCGCATAAAAAAACCGCCGGCTCCCGCCGGCGGTTGAGTAGGCTTTAGCAACTGCCCCCCTATCCCTGACTCCAGACCTCTCAATAGCGATAGTAGTCAGGCTTATACGGTCCCTCGATCGGAACTCCAACATAGTCGCTTTGGGCCTTGGTCATCTTGGTAAGCTTCACTCCGAGCTTTTCCAAGTGCAAACGAGCGACTTCCTCGTCTAGTAACTTGGGCAACACGTGGACTCCCAGGGGGTACTTGTCCGTTTCGTTCCACAAGGCCATTTGGGCCAATACTTGATTGGTGAACGAGTTGCTCATCACAAACGAAGGATGGCCCGTCGCACATCCCAGATTGACCAGTCGCCCTTCGGCAAGAACCAGTATCGAGCGTCCACTGGACAGCGTGTACTTGTCGACCGCCCCAACCGATGCCGGCTTGATCCGATCAACCGACGCTCGACCGGCAGCAACTTCGCCCTCGAGCCAGGCCATGTCAATCTCCAGATCGAAGTGCCCAATGTTGCAGACGATCGCATCGTCTTTCATCTGCAGCATGTGGTCGCCGGTGATGATATCGCGGTTGCCGGTCGTGGTAACAAATATATCTCCCTCGACGGCTGCCTCTTCCATGGTCTTGACTTCGTAGCCCTCCATCGCCGCCTGCAGCGCGATGATGGGATCGATCTCGGTGATCACCACCCGCGCGCCTAGTCCGCTCATCGAGTGGGCACAGCCCTTGCCGACGTCGCCGTATCCAGCCACGACTACCACCTTGCCGGCAATCATAATGTCGGTCGCCCGCTTAATGCCGTCAGCCAGCGATTCACGACAACCGTAGAGATTGTCGAACTTGCTCTTTGTCACCGAGTCGTTGACGTTGATCGCAGGCACCTTCAACTCGCCGCGCTCATGCATTTGATACAGACGATGCACCCCGGTGGTCGTCTCTTCCGACAGGCCTCGGATGTCGTCCAGGTACTCGGGTGTCTTGTTGTGAACCATCGCCGTCAGGTCGCCGCCGTCGTCGAGAATCAGATTCAACGGTTTGCCCGAGGGGAACATTAGCGTCTGCTCGATACACCAGTCGAACTCTTCTTCAGTCATCCCTTTCCAAGCGTAGACCGGGACGCCTGCCTTGGCGATCGCACATGCCGCATGGTCTTGGGTTGAAAAGATATTGCAGCTACTCCAGGTCACCTCAGCCCCGAGTTCCTTCAAGGTCTCGATCAACACGGCCGTCTGGATCGTCATGTGCAAGCAGCCAGCAATCCGGGCGCCGCTCAGAGGCTTCGCCTTGCCATACTTCTCCCGCAGAGCCATCAGGCCGGGCATCTCTTTCTCGGCCAGAGTAATTTCCTTGCGACCCCAGTCGGCCAGTCGCTCGAACTCTTCGGGGGAACAATCGACGACCTTATAAGGAAGCTGCGTTTCAACTTGCGCCACGATAACACTCCTGGGGTATTTGAGATTGAGATGCTTGCTCGAAGAACAAAGAAGCACAGCAAGGGCTGTGCTCCGATTCTGCTGATTTTACCGACTTTGACGATTCTAGCCCGGGGCAGTGCCCAGAGGCAATACGGACCGCCCCTCAACGAGGAAACCCGCTGAATGCCGCTTTCGCCGCACTGACGAACAACCGCATCTTCTCAGGATCCTTAACTCCCGGCGAGCTTTCGACCCCGCTGGCCACGTCGACGCCATTGGGACGCACCACCCGAATCGCCTCGGCTACATTGTGTGGATTTAGCCCTCCTGCCAGGATCAGCGGCCTGCCAGCAAGCCAACGCTCAGAATCGAACAATTCGGACCAGGCGATCGTCTTGCCTGTTCCGCCGTAATGTCCCGGCGCCGCGGCATCCACCAGAATCGCGTCAGGAAGCCGACCTGCCGCTTGACAGGCAACTACATCTTCTGCCAGCGCCTTCGCGCCCCGCTCATCCATCCGTCGCGCACGAATGATAGGGCAAGCTCCCAATCCGACGAGAAACTCTGCCGGTTCATCGCCGTGCAACTGAACGCCGCGAAGACCTGCCTCTCGGCGAATACGTTCTATCTCTTCTCTTGATGAATTGACGAATACGCCTACGCAAAGGGGCAGATCGTCTAAGGCAGCTACTATTGCTCGTGCTTGTTCCGTCGCAACATAGCGCGGGCTCTTTTCATAGAAATTCAGCCCCAGCGCATCTGCGCCAGCATCAACTGCCGCCCGCGCATCTTCGACTGAAGTAATTCCACAAATCTTGATACGAAACACAGGACCCGCCCAAGGGTGTCAAGGATTGCCCAGCACTTCCAGCCTAACTCCTCCGGTCTAAAGCCTCCAGCCCTCGGCTGCCGATGGAGGTCGATAGAGGTAGCGGTATTTGCAGCGGTGGAACTCCTGCGCCGGCCGAGCTTCTCAGAATCTCCCTAGCCAACTAGTCGCCAAGAGGTAGTCGCGCGAATGAACGACCCATGCTCCGTCAACACTGCTCTCCGTGCTTTCGTCGTCGCACCCGATCCCACTCGCTATTACCCTGCTGCGGTGATTGAAGAAGCCCGCCAGAAGATCGCCCGCTCGATCGAACGCGGCGAAGGGCCGGCCTTGATCGTCGGCGCCCCCGGCACCGGCAAAACTTTGCTGCTCGAAGTGCTCGCCCAACAGTTTCGCGGCAAGAGAATAATCGTCTCTCTGCCCGGCGCCCAACTCTGCTCCCGCCGGGCGCTTCTCCAAATGATTCTCTTTGAGCTGGAAATCCCCTTCCGCGGCATGGACGAAGGCGAGCTGCGGGTTTCGCTCCACAGCTACTTGCGACCTCACAATGGCCCCGCCCGGCAGATGCTGCTCCTGGTCGACGAAGCCGATTCCTTGCCTGGTCGACTCTTGGAAGAACTGCGCGTTCTGACCAATGTCACCGAGCATGGGCGGCTCCTCGTCAACTTGGTACTGGCCGGCAGCTCCGCGCTGGAAGAACGGTTCGCCGAGCCCCAGATGGAAGTTCTCAGCCAGCGCGTCTCAACTCGTTGTTACCTGGCGTCTTTCGGGCGCGAAGAAACGTTCCAATATATTCGCGCTCAAGTCGCCGCCGCCGGCCAGCAACCCGACGAGCTGTTTGCTGCCGACGGGCTTGAAGCCATGTACGCTGCGACCGACGGCGTCCCGCGACTGCTAAATCAATTAGGCGACCAATTGATGTGGATGGCTCAAGAGACCGGCTACTCGCCGCTTGACGGCAAGATCGTGCAACAAGCATGGTCGGAACTTCAGCAATTACCCGCTCCTTGGAACACTCCCGTTCCGACAGTCCAAGAATCGGCCGTCGAGTTTGGCGAACTACCCGGCGAAGCAGACGAGTTGCCAGAGCACCACTTTGTAGACGACGCCGAGGATGACATGCCGGCCTCAATCCCGATCCACGGCTCGCGCTCAGCGGTAGAATCTGCTTCCATCGATAACTATTCTGAAACGATCGATGTAACCGAACAACTCTTCGAGCAGCTTCGCGAAATCGAAGCTCAGGGAAGCGTCTCGATTCCGCAACAAACAACGACCGCCCCTTTGTCGCACAATCCGTTCGAAGAGGTCTTCGATACCGAGGAAGTCGTTCTTGACCACTATGCGGAATACGAGAGCCAGTTGCTCGCCGCCGCACAGCGGGTCATTAACCAGGTCGATACTACTTTCGCTACTCAACTCCGGCAATTCGAAGTTCACGAGACCCCGGAAGTCAGCGCGCTTGCCGATGAGGCTCTCGCACCAGCAGAAGAATCTCCTCTGTGGATCGAGCCGCTGAGCGATGCTCCCAAAGTTGAACCTTCCCATACCTATACTTCTGACGATCCTGCAGCCGAGGTGGCGGAGCTTGCCGTGGACTCGGAGCCAAAAAAACCTGGCGACCTATTAGTGATCGAAGACCTGCGCCGCCCCGATGTGTCAGTCGTGCCGGCCGACAAGCTTCGCCACCTTTTCAGCAGCCTCGAATCCGGCAGTAGTGTTTCTTGCATGGGCTGAGGTCGCATCTGCGGCGCTTCTGCGGCCGGCAATGCCCACCCAGCAGCTATTTGTGCTTACAATAGCACCGTGCAGCGCCGCAGCGTTTCGCGACCTTTCGAACTCCCTTTCACCGCCCAAACAGAAATACCGCGATGGCAGACGAGGGAGCAATTCTTGTCGCTTTAGCTACATATAACGAAATCGACAATCTGCCCTCGCTCGTCGCGGCGATTCATAACGAGCTTCCTCTGGCCCATGTCCTTGTCGTCGACGACAACTCACCCGACGGCACGGGAGACTGGTGTCGCGAGTTTGGCGAACAGAATCTTTGGTTCACCACACTTCATCGTCCCAGAAAGCTCGGACTCGGTTCGGCGCTACGTGCCGCCATGCAGACATCGATCGAAAAAAACTACTGCCGACTCATCACGCTCGACGCCGACTGGAGCCATCCGCCCGCTGCCTTGCCCAGACTGATCTACGCCTCGGAGGCAGCCGACGTCGTTATCGGTTCTCGCTATTGCCCGGGCGGCAGTATTGTAGGTTGGCCCTGGCGGCGCAAACTCGCCAGCAGGGCAATCAATTGGGCGTCTCGCCTTTCGCTCGGCCTGCCGATTCACGACTGCAGCGGCAACTACCGGCTCTACCGCACCGAGCTGCTCAAACAACTCGATTGGAAACAGCTGCAGGACGATGGCTACGCCTACCTCGAAGAAGTCCTCTATCATCTCCGCCAGCTAGGCTGCCGATTCGCCGAGGTGCCGATCGCCTTCACCGACCGCCGCGCCGGGGAGTCGAAAATCAGTCTTCGAGATGTCCAAGGCGCTGCTGCCACTCTGGCAAGGTTGGCAGTGAACCGAGTCCGGAATTGAAAACTGGCTCGACAGCTACTTCTGCTTTCGCTAACCGCCTCGAGCACATTTGACCATCCTGCCCGGCCATAGACTCTCGACTCTCGCCCCGGGACTCTTTACGATAAACGTTTTCCAATTCAGGCAACTTCAACGAGAAATATCGGGCCATGAGTCTTAGCGTAAAATCGGCGTCAGATTGTGAACTGGACTTGGTCTCACTTGGCGAATGCATGCTGCGGCTCTCGCCCACCGGGCACGGGCGCATCGAGTTTGCCCCTTCCTTGGAAGTGTGGGTTGGCGGTGGAGAATACAATGTCGCCTACGCCCTCGCACGACTCGGCTTGCGAACGGGCTGGGTCGGGGGACTCAACACCTCGCCCATGGGTCGGATCATTGCCAACCATGCCCGCTCGGCTGGCGTCGACATCTCTCAGGCTATCACTCGACCCTACGATGGCGTCGGAGCGAAAGACCGCATTGGTCTCAACTTCACCGAAGTCGGCACCTCCAAACGCGGGTCCACGACGCTCTACGATCGCGGCCATTCTGCTACTGCAGGAATCAAGCCCGGCGAAGTCGACTGGCACACCCTGTTCAACAAGCGCGGAGTGCGCTGGCTCCACACGGGTGGCATCTTTGCTGCCCTCTCCCAGAACACCCGCGCCGTCGTCACCGAGGCCGTCAAAGCGGCCCACGAAGCCGGTACGATCGTCAGCTACGACCTAAACTTCCGCTCCAAGCTCTGGTCCTCAGCGGAAGCGATCGCCACGACCAAGCCCTTGGTCCCGTTCATTGACTGTCTCATCGGCAACGAAGAAGACTTCCAGCAAGTGCTCGGCTACGAAGTCGAGGGGGTCGATGTCGAAAAGGGCGAAATCGACAACAGCGCGTTCCGCTCGATGGTCCAACGCGTCGTCAAGGACTACCCCAACATCAAAGTCGTCGGCACCACGCTCCGCGGCGTGAAAACTGCGCTCGTGAACGACTGGTCGGCCATCATGTGGCACAACGGCACCTTTTACGACGGACCGTCGTATCCTAACCTCGAAATCGAAGATCGCGTCGGCGGCGGCGATGGCTTTGCCTCGGGTTTCACCTACGGCTTCCTCTCTGGCATGGAACCGCAAGATTGTGTCAACCTCGGGGTGGCCCACGGCGCTATGCTGATGAGCACCCGCGGCGACACTAGTCAAATCACTCTTGGTGAACTTCAACACGTTGCCGGCGGCGGATCCGCACGCATCATTCGCTAGCAACAGGGGGAAATGCTGTGAGTCGAGAGTCCCGAGTCAGAACTCTGTTCTCGCCGGTTTTTCTGGCTCGATACTCCCAACCCTAAACCCTGAACCACCCCATGATCGACATCGACCAACAACTCACCCCTGCGGACTTGCTTCCCAAGCTTCAGCGTTTCTGGTCGGTATCGGCCCAATCCATTGATTCGATCGAGGCCACATGCCTCCCCGGCTCGCCTACGCCCGTCTTTACTGTCGCAGGAAGATATACGGCCAAGAGTTGGTCCGAATGGACCCAGGGCTTCCAATACGGTTCAGCCATTCTGCAGTTCGACGCCACTGACGACCCCAGGTTCCTGGAAATCGGTCGCAGCCGCACTGTCAGCAACATGGCCTCGCATTTGACCCACGTCGGGGTCCACGACCACGGCTTCAACAACGTCAGCACTTACGGCAGTCTCTGGCGGCTGATGAACGAGGGCCGCATCGACGAAAACCGCTGGGAGCGCGATTTCTACGAGTTGGCACTCAAAGTCACTGGCGCCGTACAGGCGGCTCGCTGGTCGGTTACCGCCGATGGCTCAGGCTACATCTATTCATTCAATGGCCCGCACTCGTTGTTTATCGATACGATGCGTTCGCTTCGCGCGCTGGCAGTCTCTCACCAACTCGGCCATCGCCTGATGGCTGAACGTGACCAACCCGTCAGTCTGCTCAAGCGACTCGTCGAGCACGCGACCAATTCGGCTCGCTTCAACATCTGGTACGACGAAGACCGCGACGCTTACGACGTTCGAGGCCGAACCGCACACGAGTCGATCTTCAATACCAACAACGGCGATTACCGTTGTCCCTCGACCCAACAGGGCTACTCCGCTTTCAGCACCTGGACTCGCGGCCTCGCCTGGGCCATGCTGGGCTTCGCCGAGCAACTCGAATGGCTCGCCACCCGCGACGACGAAGAACTTGTAGCAGCGGGAGGACGCGATGTCGTCGAGGCAACTTTTCGACGGGCTGCTTGCGCCACCTCCGATTTCTATATCGAGCAAACTCCAACCTGCGGGATTCCTTACTGGGATACCGGCGCTCCTGGGCTCGCCTGCCTGGGAGACTACCTCCAACGGCCAGCCGAGCCCTTCAACCGCTACGAGCCCGTCGACAGTTCGGCCGCAGCGATTGCCGCACAAGCGCTTATCCGACTTGGCGCCTATCTGAAGGCACAAGGGCAGGGCGATCCTGCCGTTCGCTATACGCAAGCTGGACTGACGGTGCTCAACACCCTGCTCAACGAACCGTACTTATCGACCGACCCAGAGCACCAAGGCCTCCTCCTGCACAGTGTCTATCACCGGCCCAACGGTTGGGACCACATCCCCGCTGGGCAATCAGTGCCTTGCAACGAATCGAGTATGTGGGGCGATTACCATGCCCGTGAAGCAGCACTCTATGTTGGACGTCTCGCCAAGCAAGAACCATACTATACGTTCTTTGGAATGTCCTAGTCCTTCAGTCGTAGGCTGCGTGCAACGAATAGCAACGCACAACCGAAGAAAGCAATCGCAAACCGTGTCCGCACCAACCAAACGCGTCGCACTCATCACCGGCGGTTCCCGCGGCATCGGGCTGGGCATTGCCAAAGCACTGGCCGCCGAAGGCTGGAGCCTGGCAATCAATGGCATGCGAGAGCAGTCGCAAGTGGAACAGGTGCTTGCCGAGCTGCAAGCGATCGGGGCCGAAACCATTTACTGCCGTGGCGACGTCGGCCAGTCAGCAGACCGCCAAGCGATGGTCGACAAAGTGCAGAGCCACTTCGCCGCCTTGCACCTCCTGGTAAACAACGCCGGCATCACTTCGCCCGGTCGGCAAGATATTCTCGACGCTACCGAAGAATCTTACGACCGCGTCATGGCCGTCAATCTCAAAGGCGCCTTCTTTCTGACCCAACTGGTCGCTCGACGCATGGCAGCGCAGCATCAGCAGAACGACAATTTCGCCGGTACGATCGTCAACATCTCGTCAATTTCTAGCGAAATCGCCTCAATCGACCGCGGCGACTATTGCATCTCCTGGGCCGGTCTGGGCATGGCCACCAAGCTTTGGGCCGCCCGGCTGGCCGAATTCGGCGTCGCAGTCTACGAAATCCGCCCCGGCATCACGCGCACCGACATGACCGCCGGCGTTACCGAAAAATACGATCGACTCATTGCCGAGGGCCTCACTGTTGAACCTCGCTGGGGCACTCCCGAAGACATCGGCCGCACCGTCGCCGTCCTCGCTCGTGGTGAAATCACCTACGCCACCGGCAACGTCATCTACGTCGACGGTGGGCTTTCGCTGCGACGGCTGTGAGCCAGAGTATTCGCTTAACCATCTACTCTGCGTCTCCGCGCCATTGCAAGAGACATTTCCCAGGCATGGCATGAGTGTAGAACTGTCTGCCCTCCCCGACATAGCGCGAAACGACCGATCCGCTACCGATTGCAACGATCGTAACGGCAAAAAACTCTTCCCAAATTTCCTCATGCGCCTTTCTGCGACCTAGGGTTGTTACAGAAGCTTACTCCCGACAGCCGTTCGAGCCCTGGGAATGACGCTTCGCACAAACTCTTCTTACTGCCATTCGGATCGTATTCACAGAAAGTCTTGCGCCATGTCCAAGAAGCGTATTGGTATTCTTACCAGCGGGGGCGACTGCCCAGGTCTCAACGCCGTCATTCGGGGCGCGGTCAAAACCTCGAGCCAACTCGGCTACGAGTGCGTCGGCTTTCTCAAAGGCTATGAGGGGCTGTACGATCCGGTGCGGTACATTAACCTCACCCAAAAGAACACCACCGGCATCCTGAATCAGGGCGGCACGATCCTCGGTTCAACCAACAAGGGCCGTTTTGCCGCTACTGTGGGCGTTGCCGATCGCGTGGAACTCGATCCTGAACTGCTCGAAGGGGTCAAAACCACCGTGGATCAGTTAGGAATCGAAGGCCTGGTTTGCGTCGGCGGCGATGGCTCGCTCGCGGTCGCCCAGCAATTCCACGAATTCGGCATTCCGGTCGTCGGCGTTCCCAAGACTATCGACAACGACCTCTCCGCCACGGCATTCACCTTTGGCTTCGACAGCGCCATCGACTGCGCAACCAACGCGCTCGATCGACTGCATACCACTGCCGCCAGTCACGAGCGAATCATGGTTCTCGAAGTGATGGGACGCCACGCCGGCTGGATCGCACTTCACGCAGGCATTGCCGGCGGTGGCGACGTCATCCTCATCCCCGAAATCTCCTGGACTTTCGAAGACGTTTGCCACAAGATTCTCGATCGCGAGAGCAAAGGCAAGCGATTCACTCTCGTGGTTGTCGCCGAAGGGGCTGAATTGCCCGACGGCGGACTGGTCAGCGAAGACCGCCAAGGCGCCCAGGCTCGTTTAGGAGGTATCGGTCAAATCGTTGCTGCCGAAATCGAGCGGCGTCTGCTCAAAGAAACACGCACCGCCGTCTTGGGACATTTACAACGCGGCGGAGCGCCTACGACTTTTGATCGGGTTCTTGCCACCCAATACGGAGCCCACGCAGTGCGCTTGATTGTCGAGGGCCGCTTCGGCGATATGGTTTGTTACCACCCACCCGAGGTTGGCAGCGTACCGATTATCGAAGCCGTTAATAAGTTGCGACAGGTCGATCCGAACGGATCAGCCGTCCAAGCAGCACGCGCCTTGGGCGTCAGCTTCGGCGACCAGGTGGCAGGCGAGCGCGCCTTTACCATCCGAGCCGAGCCTGCCGAGGTCAGCACGGCCGAAGAAATCGAACTCGACGCCGAGTTTGTACTCGACCTCGCTGAAGCCGCCGCCGAAGAAGCACTTGCCCAATCCTAGGCAAAACCGGCAGTTCCTGAGACTGATTTCCTCAGCCGACGGCACGAGCCTCGAGCGGTAAGTGTATCAGTTTCTTTCTGCCGCAGCCCCACGCTGGCGCGTTTGGCTCATCGATTGAAGTTCTTATCGATTGCCAACCAGTTGAGCGGGTTCTCTCCAGCAGCTACGATGGCCTTTCGTTGTACGGTTTCCCTGTGCGATCGAAAGGCCATTTTGTTATGAGAATCTCCACTTGGACGCGCCCGCTCTATCTACTGCTTGCAATCTCGGCAATCTCCCTGCTCGGTCGCGAAAGCGCCTTGGCCGTCGAGGCTTTGCGCTCGATGTCCTGGCATCACGAACCAGGCAAGTACGCCGAACTGCGTCTCGGCGACCAGCCCGTTCTGCGCTACATGCTCCAGCCGCTCGACGAATCGACCGAGCAAAGCCGATTTGAAACCTACAAGGTCTTTCACCATCTTTTCGCCCCGTCCAATGGCCAACTGCTGACCAACGGTCCCACAGGCGAGGAGCCCTATTCCCAGGAAGTCCTCTATCCACACCACCGCGGCCTCTATTACGGCTTCAACAAGATCACCTATGGCGATGGCCAGCAGGCAGACACCTGGCATTGCAACCACGGCGAATCGCAACAGCACGTCGAAATACTTGCCGAAGAAACTGGCCCCGATTATGGCAGCCATCGCCTTGCCATCAATTGGCAAGGCCAGGATGGCAACGTCTTCGCCAAAGAATTACGCGAAGTCTCGGCAAAGGTGTTCCCCCAATACACTCAAATCGATTTCGTCTCGACTTTGGAGTCGGCTGTCGATGGCGACATCCACCTGGACGGCGACCCCCAGCATGCGGGAGTCCAATTTCGCGCAATCGATAGCGTGGCAAAAGAAAACGCGAGCCAAACCTACTACTTGCGCACCGATGGCAAAGGCGCGCCCGGCGAAACGCGCAATTGGAACCACAAAGACCTCGACGACCCTATGAACTCCCAGTGCGTCGATCGCCCCTGGAACGCCCAAAGCTTCGTGGTCGACGGCAAACGATACACGGCCATTTACCTCGACAATCCTGCAAACCCCAAACCGGCTCGCTACAGCGAACGCGACTACGGCCGCTTCGGGTCCTACTTCGTCCACGACCTGAAACCTGGCCGTCCGCTCAAGGTTCGCTACCGCATCATCCTGCTCGAAGGCGAAACCACGGTGGAAGATTGCCAGGAGTTCTCGCAGCAGTTCGTCTTTCCTGACGTTGCTGCCGAGGAGGGAGACAACCTTCCGCCGGAGGGCTTTATCGCGCTCTTCAATGGCAAAGACCTCACTGGCTGGAAGGGACTAGTAGGCAACCCCAAGACCCGCGCAACCCAGTCGGCCGAAGAGCTTGCCAAGAATCAAGCGGCCGCCGATGAACTGATGCGAAAACATTGGTCCGTCGTCAACAATGTCCTGGCCTACGACGGCTCGCGCGCAGGAGCAAATCTTTGCACAGAGAAAGATTACAGCAATTTTGAACTCACTCTCGATTGGAGAATCGAGCCCACCGGCGACAGTGGCGTCTACCTGCGAGGTTCGCCCCAAGTGCAGATGTGGGACACCCAGCATGAACCCTTCTTCAAAAACGGCGCTGATCAGGGCTCGGGATCGCTTTGGAACAACCAGAAACACCCCCGCTTTCCTCTCGTCCACGCCGACAATCCCGCCGGCGAGTGGAACACCTTTCATATCCGCATGGTCGGCGACAGTGCTACTATCAAGCTCAACGATCAACTGGTGGTCGACAACACCGTGCTCGAAAACTACTGGGAACGTGACCAGCCCATCTATCCTACCGGTCAAATCGAACTGCAAAAACACGACGGCGTGCTCTTGTTCAAGAACATCTTTCTGCGTGAGCTACCTTAGCTGGAGACTGGTTTCTGGCGCTGGCACAAGTCGTCGCTTGTGCTCGCCACCCACTAACGACCTTTACCTATGCAATACCGACGCTTCGGCCGCACTGAACTTCAACTCCCCGTTTTCAGCTGCGGCGGCATGCGCTATCAGTTCAAGTGGCAGGATGTGCCGCTCGACGAGGTGCCGCCCGACAATCAAGCCAACCTCAAAGCGACAATTCACCGAGCACTGGAACTGGGGATCAACCACATCGAAACTGCCCACAGCTACGGCTCCTCCGAGCGCCAGCTGGGACTAGTGCTTCCGAAGCTGCCGCGCGAAAAGATCATCGTCCAAACCAAGGTCGAACCACAAGCCGACGCTCAAGAATTCAAACGGCTTTGCTACGATTCGCTCGAACGCCTGCAGCTCGATCACATCGATCTGCTTGGCATTCACGGAATCAACAACTACGAACTGCTCTGGCACACGATCCGCCCCGGCGGGTGCTTAAGAATCGCTCGCGAATTGCAGGCCGAAGGCCTGGTGCGCCATGTCGGTTTCTCCACCCATGCAGCGACCGACATCATTCTTGCCGCGATCGAGCATGAAGACGACCAGGGCTTCGATTACGTCAATCTCCACTGGTACTACATCTACCAGCGCAATTGGGCCGCCGTCGAAGCGGCCACTCAACGCGACATGGGCGTCTTCATCATCAGCCCTGCCGACAAGGGAGGCATGCTCTACCAGCCGTCGGAAAAACTCGTCGAACTCTGCCAACCGTTGCACCCGTTGGTTTTCAATTGCCTCTTCTGCCTCTCCCGGCCCGAGATTCACACGCTCAGTCTCGGCGCCAGCTGCCCAAGCGATTTTGATTTGCAGCTTACTTCCCTCGACATGCTAAAAGACGCCAACCTTCTCCTTACTCCCATTCTCCAGCGGCTTCAGCAGGCAACGATCGATGCGGTCGGCGAGCAAGTCGCCAATCAAATCACCGCCGGTCTGCCTACCTGGGAAAACGCCCCAGGCTATATGAATCTGCCCATCATCCTCTGGCTGCGCAATCTGCTACTGGCCTACGACATGGTCGACTACGCCAAGATGCGCTACAACCTGCTCGGAAACGGCAGTCATTGGTTCCCTGGCCTCAACGCGGCACACGTCGATCAGCTCGATCTCACGACCGCACTGAAAGACTCGCCCTTTGCCGAGCAAATCCCCACCTGGCTCCGCGAAACCCACGCCACGCTCTACGAAAAGCCCAAGAAGCGACTCAGTCAGACGTGAAGTCCAAGCTTGCCTACTTACTATCATTGGTCAGGTTGCTTCGGCTGCGGTTCCAACGCTTGCTTCATGGGGCTTGTAATCACACGCTCTGTCGTCTCGCGGCGTTTTTCCATCCTCCCCTCCAACAGTCGATTGCCGACATAGAAACCTGCAGCGATCGTCATCAAAGCTCCTAACGCAATCAGTAAATAAGGCACCCAGACCGCAAACCGCCGCAATGCGTCGTAACGATCAAGAGTCCGACTGACCCCCAGCCGCGAACGAGCGATCGCTTCTTTGGCAGCCAGATCTTTGCTGGATAGCGACTCTCTGCAGTGTGCTCTATTATCGACCGCCAGCCACGATTTCGGTTGCATCGGACGCAGTGCAGCAGAGTCCTTAACAAACGCCAAACGATCAACAACCACGCAACCGCGCATGGTCCACTTTTCGATAAGATTCGCAAAATCGTGCCGCAATGCCAGCGCGTTCTCATACTGGCTGGCGGCAAACGCGAACACCAAATTACTCGTCTTCCGACAGATTCCGATCGCAAAACGACCTTCGAGCACATAGGCAGAGTCCCGAAACTCCGCCATCTCATCCACGGTGGGCTGTTTCGCAGAAGGAAACACCAGATACTTATAATCACTCACGGTTGGGCCTCCAGGCCCCCCACTCTTACAAAATACTCCTCATCAGGACTCGACGACAAGCAAACTACTTTTTCTCGACAATTATGCACTTCCATTCCCGCACTCCCCTCGGCAACTTGCTCCACAGCCTCAGTCAGGTAAAATCCCGGTTCGGCCTATTCTTCTCTTCCCCGGCAAGGAGCTTGAACTGATGAGTGAAAGTGGCGGACAAATCGACAACGTGATGCGCGAAGAACGCTTATTTCCGCCCAGCGCGGAGTTCGCCTCTCAGGCTCGCATCAAGTCGCTTGATGAGTATCAGGCCCTCTGGGATCAGGCCCAGTCCGACCCGCCCAAGTTCTGGGCCGATCTCGCCCGCGAAGAACTCCACTGGTTCCAACCCTTCGACGAAGCGCTCGTCTGGAATGAGCCCTATGCCCAATGGTTTGTCGGCGGCAAAACCAACGCCAGCTACAACTGTCTCGATCGCAATCTCGACGCCGGCCTGGGCGATCGCATCGCTATCCTCTGGGAAGGCGAACCCGGCGACAGCCGTACGCTCACTTACGCCCAACTTCACCGCGAAGTCTGCAAAGCCGCCAACTGCCTGAAGAAACTCGGCATCGGCCAGGGCGACGTCGTCTCGATCTATATGCCGATGGTTCCCGAACTGGCTATCGCCATGCTCGCCTGCGCCCGCATCGGCGCCATCCACTCGGTCATCTTCGCCGGTTTCTCCGCCGAAGCGATTGCCGACCGCAATCACGATGCCAGTGCCAAGCTGCAAATCACAGCCGATGCCGGCTGGCGGCGCGGCAAGGCACTGCCGCTGAAAGAAATCGTCGATGAGGCATTAGCAAAATCACCCTCTGTCGAGAAATGCCTGGTACTCAACCGCGTCGACCATCCGGTCGACATGCAAGCAGGCCGCGACTTCTGGTGGCACGAAATGATGGCCGATGCCTCCGACGACTGCCCCGCCGAACCGCTCGACAGCGAAACCCCCCTGTTCATCCTCTACACCAGCGGCTCCACTGGCAAACCCAAGGGCATCAAGCACACCACCGCCGGCTACAATCTCTACGCCAAGAAAACCTTCCAATGGGTCTTCGACCACCGCGACGACGACATCTTCTGGTGCACCGCCGACTGCGGCTGGGTCACCGGCCACACCTACATCGTCTACGGCCCGCTTTCTGCCGGCGCAACGTGTGTGATGTACGAAGGCGCGCCCAACCACCCCGACGAAGGCCGCTTCTGGGAGATCGTCGAGAAATACAAAGTCACCCTCTTCTACACCGCCCCGACCGCCATTCGCGCCTTCATCAAGTGGGGCGACCACCACGTCGACAAACACGACCTTTCCAGCCTCCGGCTGCTCGGCACGGTGGGCGAAGGCATCAACCCCGAAGCCTGGATGTGGTATCACAACAAGATCGGCAGGCAGCGCTGCCCCATCGTCGACACCTGGTGGCAAACAGAAACCGGCGGCATCATGATGAGCCCGCTCCCCGGCGCCATTCCCACCAAGCCCGGCAGTTGCACCAAGCCCCTGCCAGGCATCATTCCCGCCATCGTCGACGAATCCTGCCACCCGGTCGAAGTCAACCATGGCGGCATGCTCACCATCGCCCACCCCTGGCCCGGCATGCTTCGCGGCCTCTGGGGCGACGACGCCCGTTACAAAGAGGTCTACTGGAGCAAAGTCCCCGGCAAGTACCTCGCCGGCGACAACGCCCGTTGCGACGACGACGGCTACTACTGGATCATGGGCCGCATCGACGACGTGTTGAACGTCTCCGGCCACCGTCTCAGCACGATCGAAATCGAAAGCGCACTCGTTTCGCACCCCCACGTCGCCGAGGCAGCCGCGGTCGGCCGTCCGCACGAGCTCAAAGGCGAAGCTATCGCCGCCTTTGTCACCGTCCGCAACGTTGAACCCTCCGACCAGCTTCGCGAAGAGCTCAAACAGCACGTCCGCAAAGAAATCGGCGCGCTTGCCCAGCCCGACGATATCCGCTTCACCGCCGCGCTTCCCAAAACCCGCAGCGGCAAAATCATGCGCCGCCTGCTCAAAGACATCGCCTCCGGCAAAGAGACCGTCGGCGATACCACCACCCTCGAAGACTACACCGTGCTGGCCAACCTCCGCAATCAAGACGAGTAGGGAGTCAAACTCAGGGCTGCAGCCTGCCCCCAATCGCTACTCAGCCGCAGCCTTCTCTACTGTACGCAACACGTCGCCAATAAGCCGCAACACATCTCCCAGCAAGTTATCGTTCACGTCGGTATTCACTTGCACGGCAACCGCCACCTGCTGTGCCGGATAATAAGCCACGTACGAAAGATAGCCGACCGACCACCCACCGTGTCCATAGCTTGTGCCCAAGTCATCTTTCTTCACATACACTCCCAAGCCATAACGACTCGACCTCTCTGCTTCCTCGGGCACAGCAGCTAACAGTTCCTCCAGGTAAGGCTCGTCCAGCACTTGGCTCTCGAAGTAGGCCTTGGCCCAGCGAACCAGGTCCTGCGGGTTGCTAATCAGCCCGCCGCCGGTCCATTCGGTGGCAGGGTTGTAACACAACTTGCCTTCGACCGTCATCTTCTCTGGCAAACCGAAAGGATTTTCCGCCGACACATACCCAGAAGCAAGCTTCGCAATCTCGCGCCGGTTGGCAGGCGTGGTCAGCGTCAGCTGCCACGGTTTCAGAAACCGTTCCTCGATCTGTTGGTAGTAACTCGCTCCCCCGGCGCGTTCAATGATCAGCCCCAGCAGAATGTAGCCCGTGTCGGTGTACTGAAATCCTTCACCCACTGCAAACAGCGGCTCTCGGTTCAGGACGTAGCTCACCAATTCCCTGGGCTTGAAGTAGTAGTCAGGATCGGTATCCAGCGCGCTTACCATCCGCCGCGCCGCCTCGATCCATTGCGGATCGTAAATGTGGTCGGCAATGCCTCCTCGATGCATCAGCAAGTGACGAATAGTCATCTCATGGGCGTTGGGCAGATCGTCGAACCAGTCCTCTGCGCCAAGCCACTTTTCGATCTTGTCGTCGAGCGAAAGTTTGCCGTCTTGCGCCAACCCAAGCACCACCGCCCCTACAAACATCTTCCCGATGCTGCCGGCTGGCATCCGCGAGTCGACTGCCATCTTCGTCCCGCTCTCTTTGTCGGCCAGGCCGCTCGCAAAAGCTAATGCCGTTCCCTCGGGCAACACATACGCCCCAGTCATCCCTGGCAGCGCATACTTCTGGCAGATCGAGTCGAGCCCCGCCTGAAATCGCCCGGCCAAATCCTCCAGTTCCTTCGCATCTCCCTCTACAGTCGGCTCCTTCGCCATCGCTGACGCCCCAGTGCAGCACAACCCCAATGAAGCAACTATCACCCACAACCTTGTCTTTCCCGACATATACGATCCTCGATAGCAAACAAGAACGGTGGTTTGCCCCTCAATACGACGAGACACCATTGCCCGGCTATCTCGTTCGGAAGCAAGAAACGGCCAAATGCAGCAAGTTCCCGGTTGCGCACCGAAACCATGCCCCAGCCAACCTGTTCGTCCGCCCAACCCATTTCTTGGCAACTTCTACGATCAATTGCCGTCAGATGGAGAAATGATCGCGTCACCCGCTCCACAGCGCTGCGGCGCGAGCGGCAAACCAGTCTATGACCGTTTCAGGCGAATCGGCTTCTTGCTCAAAACGCATAATTAACAACGCGCTAACCAACCCACGTACTTCACCAATCCCAAGAAGCCACTCACGCTACTGGCCATTGAGGGCGGTCATAAGTTGCAGCTTGAGGTCTCTCGCATCCTCACCATCCATAACAAACTCGACATGCCCATCAGCGAAAGCAACATTCGCACCTCCAGGATGATTGCTGGAGATCGTCAGATCGCCCCCACGGTTAGTGCCTCCATCCAATTGGTCAAGCCTCAAGTCTCGCGGTTCCAATACGTTGACTTCCTTCCCCACAACCGATGTGGTTTCCACGACAACAACTACCTCATCGAGTCGTCCCTCTACTTCCGAGAATGGAATCCCAACTTCATCGGCCCATATTGTGTCGCTTCCAATTACAGCCAAGTAGTTCGTAGAGGAACTTGCTTGATCAATTGCCAGATCGCTGGGACACTGAAAGAGCTTAGCGACAGCCGGAGCTAAAGCTAGGTTATGGGGGCTATCCCATGGCTCATCAAATCGGTAGGTATCATACAAATCACGACTGCCTAGGTACGGCAGGATAAGCACTCGCCAACTGTGACTGGGCTTTCCGAAGTCATCTAATATGTAAGGCGGAGGAAACCGACCGTTCGCTTCTGCGTAAGCTCGAACTGCTAACGCAATCTTCTTGAGTTGTTCCTTGCATTGAAGTAGCCGCGGTGGATGGCGACTTGGCTCTGCAGTTGGCAGCAGAAAACCAATAGCCATACCAGTGATGACAATGAAGAGGATTAGCTGAAGAATAGTAAGCCCTGGTTGACGAAGGTTATAGTGTCGCGCATTCCTCATCTGTGCAAACCTCAACCTTACATGGCGACAAACCCACCAACAACTACCCAAGCCATTGCGCTTCCACGCTCAATCGCCACACTGAACAAGTCAATTCCTACTCGCCACTCTCTCTGACAACTCTGAGGCCTCTGTAGTTAAACCCTTATCTCCTCAAATCTGCGCAAAATCACGGCTGCGCCTGATCTTCGATTTCCTGAGTATAGTTGTCGACTTTCTCAACGCCCCTTTCAATCTGCTCGACCTTACTATCCGTCCCGCACGACGAGAGCAGGCAAACCGCACAAAGATACGCAATACCCAAACAGAGAAACACGCTACGTTTCATCTCTCAGCCAATGTTTTTCATCGAACTGACATTCGCTCCAAGCTACCTCCGGAAGAAACGCCTATCTTCCAGCATTCTTCCAGTCTGCCGGTGCTGACTTGTCCGCTCTCGATTGTATCGCCCCTCCCCGAAATGGCCAAATCTCCTTATGGAATTCTCAAATCGCATTCGCGATAATGCCCTTTGTTCGTCGAACTGCGCAGTCATTGTTTTGGCTACCCTTTCCACGAGAAGTATTTTGTCCCACGCAACCCACACAACAAATCCTAAACTCAAACCTTTTTGGCCCCCACGATTCACCCTAAAGCCTGCAGCCACCGCAACATCCCCGCACAGCCCGAGACAAAACCCCGGAGTTGTCCCAAAAGTTGGGACCCCAGGAGACGGGACATAGTGGAAAGGGGAAGGCGGAAAGCCGAAAGTGGATGCTGACGATCTGGCTTCTTACATCAGCAATCAAACATCACACATCAAACATCCGGTTATGCTCTACATCAAAACTATCCTCGCCCTTGTGCTTACTCACACTTCAACCCTCCTTGCCGCGGCTGAGCGGCCTAACATCATTCTCATCGTGGCCGACGATCTCGGATACGGCGAACTTGGTTGCTACGGCCAGCAGATTATCGAGACGCCCAACATCGATCGGCTGGCTAACGAAGGGATGCGATTTACCCAGTTTTACAGCGGCGCGCCGGTCTGCGCACCCGCTCGCTGTATGTTGATGACCGGCTATCACTCGGGCCACGCCTACGTGCGCAACAACGGCGACCTGAAAAACGCTGAAGAACTCAAGCAACAGATTGGCTGGGAATTCCCCGGCCAGACGCCGCTGCCTGCCGAGGCGGTCACGATTGCCGAATTACTGAAAGACGCCGGCTACGCCACTGCGGCCGCCGGCAAATGGGGCCTCGGCCAGTTCGGCACCACCGGCGATCCTAACCTCCAAGGCTTCGACCTGTTCTACGGTTACAACTGCCAGCGCCACGCCCACAACCACTATCCACGTTTTCTCTGGCGCAACCGGGTGAAAGAACCACAGCCGGGCAACACCCGCACTCTGTATGGCGAAACCTACTCGCAAGATCAATTCACTAAGGTCGCCACCGAGTTTATTCGCGACCACCAGGACCAGCCCTTTTTTCTCTTTCTGCCGTTTGTGATTCCCCACCTGGGCATTCAGGCCCCTGCCGAATCGCTCGCCCGCTACCAGGGAAAGATTCCTGAAGAAGAATACAAACACCGGGGCTACATCCAGCACCCTTACCCCCGTGCCGGCTACGCCGCCATGGTTACGCATATGGACGGCGCAGTAGGACAAATCACCCAGCTAGTCAAAGAGCTGGGACTCGATGAAAACACCATTGTCATGTTCACAAGCGACAATGGCCCCGCCGAGGAACGACTCGCCGGCAGCGACTCAAAATTCTTCAACTCCGCCGGACCGCTGCGCGGCCGCAAAGGCTCGGTCAACGAAGGCGGTATCCGCGTACCACTGGTCGCCCGTTGGCCCGGCCACATTGCCGCCGGCCAGACCAGCGACCTGCAAGCCGCATTCTGGGATTTTTTACCCACCCTCTGCGACATCGCCGACCTCCCCACGCCAGCCGGCATCGATGGCCTCAGCATCGCCCCCACGCTGCTCGACAACGTCGAGCAAACCACTCACGACTATCTCTATTGGGAGTTCCCCGCCTACGGCGGACAGCAGGCGATTCGCCAAGGCGACTGGAAGGCGGTCCGCCAGAACATTTCCCAAGGAAACATGGAAATCCAGTTATTCAACCTGGCCGATGACATTGCTGAACAGCGCGACCTCGCCAAACAGCACCCCGATCGCGTCGCGCAGCTCGACGAGTTGATGAAATCGGTCCGCGTCCCCAGCCAACTCTTTCCCCTCTTCCCCAGCGAAAAGCAACCGAAGTAGCTCTGCGATGTATTAGCGAAGATGAGCGTTCCTCACCAACACAAGTCCAAGTAGCCTTAGATCTCACGACATGTCACTTCATCACATTTCCGTTCGCACCAAGAGAATACTCGCCCTGCTTCTCCTCCTGGCGACAGCAATCGGGTCCGCGACTCCTGCCAACGCCGCCGAGGAAAAACGCAAACAGCCCCTCAAAACCTGGCGCGGCGGCGGGCAAATGATCCCCGACGTCCCCCGCGACCAGATTATCTGCTTTGCGCTTTACACCGTGCAGCACAACATTTTGAAGCTTAGCGCGCAATTCTATCCGCTCCTCGATAGCGAAGAACGCAACGCGGTTCTAGAGATCAAACAAGACAATCAATGGCAGACTGTCGCTCGTAGCGAAATCGACTCCGCTGGCTGGCTCGCAACCTTCCGTGTCGAAAACTGGGATCACTCGCAAGATACGCCTTATCGAGTCACCCATTCAGGCGGCGCTAGCTACGAAGGCCTCATTCGCAAGGACCCGATCGACAAGCACGAAATTGTCGTCGCCGCCTTCACGGGCAACTCCAACTCCGACCGAGGTCCGCGCGCCGACATCATCGCCAACATCCGTGCGCAAGACCCCGATTTGCTCTTCTTCTCGGGCGACCAAAGCTACGACCACCAGTTTCACACGGCCGCCTGGCTGCTGTTCGGTCGGCAGTTTGGCGAGATCATTCGCGATCGCCCCACCGTCACCATCCCCGACGATCACGACGTCGGTCAAGGCAATCTCTGGGGCGCAAACGGCAAAGTCAGCAAGCTCCCTGGCGGCGCCGACGGCGGCTACATCATGCCCGCCGACTATGTGCGCATGGTCGAACGCGCTCAAACGAGCCACCTGCCCGACCCTTACGATCCCACGCCAATTCAACAGGGCATCAACGTCTACTACACGTCGCTCAACGTCGGCGGCATCGATTTCGCAATCATCGAAGACCGCAAATTCAAAACCGGCCCCGCAGGGCTGATTCCCAAACAAGGCCCTCGCCCCGACCACATCACCAGCACCGACTACGACCCCCAAGCCGTCGACGTTCCCGAAGCCCGGCTCCTCGGCGATCGGCAACTCGAGTTTCTGCACCAGTGGGGCCAAGACTGGACCAGGGCCGAAATGAAAGCTGTCCTCTCGCAAACTATTTTTGCCGGCGGCGCACACATCCACGGCAAAATCGATGCGCGGCTCGTCGCCGATCTCGACTCCAACGGTTGGCCCCAAGCTGGCCGCGCTCGCGCACTTCGCGAGCTGCGATGTTGCTTCGCCTTTCACCTTGCCGGCGACCAACATCTGGCCACCGTCATCCACCACGGCATCAACTCGTGGGAAGACGCCGGCTACTCGTTTTGCGTTCCCTCGATCGTCAACTTCTACGGCCGCTGGTGGCATCCGTTAGAGGCGCCCCTCGATCACGACGACTCCAACCCGCTCCCTTACACCGGACGCTACTTCGATGGCTTCAAAAACAAAGTCACTATGCACGCCTATGCCAATCCGACCAATGACAACGACAACGCAGCGGGCTACGGCCTGGTACGTTTCAACAAGCCGGCGCGAGAAATCAATCTGGAGTGTTGGCCTCGCTATGTCGACGTCACCCAACCCGATGCCAAACAATTCCCCGGCTGGCCAGTTACGATTGCCCAACAAGACAACTACGGCCGCACCGCCGTCGCTTGGCTGCCAACGCTCAAGATTAACGGCTCCGAAGACCCTGTCGTACGTGTGACCGACGACGCAACTGGCGAGGTCGTCTACACGCTCCGCATCCGCGGCAACACCTGGCAACCCAAAGTCTTCCGCGAAGGTAATTTCACAATCCAAGTAACCGCCGGCAAAGAAGTCCAAGTCTTCAAGAACATCAAATCGGAACCCGACCGCAACGCGGCGACACTCACTGTTTCGTTTTAGTGACCTCTCAAAACAATCCTAGCAACCTAGCTCCTGCCGCCCCGACTCACAGACTCACAACAAAGAGGCCCAATTGCGAGAACCCCGTCGTTTCGCAATACTAGTATCAACCAACGGTCCGGTAGCTCAGTTGGTTAGAGCAGGGGACTCATAATCCCTTGGTCGGGGGTTCGAGTCCCTCCCGGACTACTGAACACTTGTGCACTCTATTGCGTGCAAGCGCATCGCCCTGCTTTTCTAGGGGTTTTGTACTTTCACCCCAATCCGTTTGCGCTGCCTTGCGCGGCTGTTCGTGCACAGACTGCGCCGGATTCTGCGCCGCTTTTTCGAAGTGGTCGTCACGGACGCGAAGGTAGTGTTTGATGGCAGTCGTTTCGTTGTTGCCCAGCCATTTGCAAACCACGTGTCCAGGAAAACGGTCGGCGAGTTCCGTCTGCCGGGTCGCTCGCATGTTATGCCAGGGTCGCGGCCAAGGCTCTACGCCAGCTCGCACGATAGCGCGCACCAACAGTTGGCGAAGGGCAGTATCGGTACACTTGGCGAGCATTGGCAGTACCAACGTCTCCCCCACTTGGGCTTCTTCAAAGCGTTCGTCGAACAGTTGGGCCAGTTCTGGAAAGATAGGCACCGAACGACTACCGCCACCTTGGTTGTGCTCTGTTTTAGGGCTCCGCACCGTAAAACGCTGCTTTTGCCAGTCGATATCGTCCCAAGTCAGTTGTCGTACCTCGGAACCAACTCGCAAACCGCCCCAGCGAGACAAGG
This sequence comes from Planctomycetales bacterium, assembly GCA_020427155.1. Lineage (GTDB taxonomy): Bacteria > Planctomycetota > Planctomycetia > Pirellulales > Lacipirellulaceae > Bythopirellula. Next base: position 28,244 of record JAGQOW010000057.1, read on the forward strand.
CAAACAGCAATCGCCATTGGCAATCTGGCAACTCCGCCAGCACTTTTTGGGCGTCTACTTCAGAGACGAAGCTGAACTGCTCTGTTGCAAGCGAGTTGGTCGGCACTTCTTCAAAAGGATTGCATTCGACCAGTCCATGACGCATGGCGTAGCGGAATAGTTTGCCTGCCACCGAGCATCGTTTGCGAACCGTCCCTTCGGCCAAGCCGCTTGCCAACAGGTGATTGCGAAAGTCTGCAGCATCACCAGCAGTGATTGATCGAAGCGACCGATCAGCAGCAAAATAGCTCAGCAAAGATGCCTTCGCCAGACGGTCGACCATGATCGTCGATTCCTTTACCACTCCCTGGCGCTTTTCGAGATAAGCATCGATAAACGATTCCAGTTGCGCCGCAGCACGGCGCTCAGCCAGCCCTACCGCTGCCAGCTTGTCATGCAAGGTATCGTCAATCGTCGCCAGCCAACGGCTCGTTTCGTCGCTGGGTGTGCCGCCCGACAGCTTGGCCCCGACCAGGTCTTCGATGCGCAGCTTCACCGTTTCTGCCTGCCGCTTGCTCACCTTGCCCAGCCGGATGGTCTTACGGTTGCCGTCGGCATCGACAAACAGGATTCGCCGTCGACCACCGGGATCATTTGCTAGAGATGCCATCGGAACTCCTCACTTTCGTTTTCGCACCACGATTTCCAGTTGGAGGTATTCTGCCAATCTGTTCAGCGAAGCTTCCTGGAGAGCACGCTCGCCGCTCACGAAGCGGCTTAGCGCTGATTGGTCGATGCCTGTCTGCTGGCTGATTCGGTA
>JAGQOW010000587.1 GCA_020427155.1 Planctomycetales bacterium
GATTGACCCCAGAGGTTACCTTTCAGGACGAGCACCTTTTGCTACTTGCTCCTCAGGTCTCCGCCATTTCCAAGAAGCAACTGAAAGCGCCGATAGGCTCACTTTCCCATATCCGCGACGATTTACTGAACGCACTGGACTTCGCCATTTTTGGCATCTAACGCCAAGCTAAGCAGCATTCAGCACGGAGCACTTGATCGGGCCAAAATGGCGAAGCCATGCCCGAGCGAGTGCGGAGTGCTGAATGTCCGAGTGAGCCGCAGGCGAACGGCTTGACCGCCTTGTTAGGCCGCCGGTTCACCATAGCTCGACACCAAACCGACGTAGCACCATTCCAAAGATGCCAAAACAAAGAACCGTAATACCCGCCGATGCCAACAGCGCTCCCCAAAACCCCACTCGTGGCAGTAAGAAAGGAAATGCCAAAAACATCGGTAGCGTTGGGAGAACGTACCAGAACGTATACCAGGCATGATTGCTTACTTTTTGTTGTGGCTGACCCTCTACATGCAACCATATCAACGCCAAGATCGTTACCAGCGGCAACGCTGCCACGAATGCACCCAACTTATC
>JAGQOW010000588.1 GCA_020427155.1 Planctomycetales bacterium
CAAAATGCGACATCACCTTGTAGCGAGTTTCGATGGAGTCCCTTGACGGTTACCGAGCCTCCCGTCACGGCTGCCGCTGCCCAAAAATAACTTGCGGCCGACGCGTCAGGCTCGATGGCAAAGTTGCAACCTTGATAGTGCGCGTTCGGAATCAGAAATCGATTTAGCTGGCCCGACTCAACATCAATCCCGAACGCCGACATTACACCGAGCGTCATGGTGACATACGGCTTCGAGACAAGTTCGCCCTCAACCTCCACGACTACCGGTTGCTCGGCATAGGGAGCTGCCATCAGCAGGCCGCTTAGGAACTGGCTGGAAATGTTGCCTCGAATCTTCGACGTTCCACCACGTAAACCATTCGCCGAGATAATGACCGGTGGGCATCCATTCGACGCTTCGCTTACCGCTCGCCCACCAATTTGTTCCAAAGCTGCAAGCAGGTCTCCGATCGGACGCTCTCGCATACGCGCGATGCCATCGAGTCGGAAGCTACCTCGACAAGCGGCAAGCATGGCGGTTAGAAAGCGTATGGTCGTGCCACTGTTTTCGACATTTAAATCAGCACGACT
>JAGQOW010000589.1 GCA_020427155.1 Planctomycetales bacterium
TTTCCATCTGTTTGCCCAGATCCCGCAGACCCACCATGGCAATGAAGCAGCGGAGCACATCGTTCGCCCCCTCGCCGATCAGGTTAATGCGGGCGTCCCGCATCATCCGCTCGAAGGGCTGATCGCTGAAGTACCCTGCTCCACCGTAAATCTGCCGCGTGTCGTTCACAATCCGCCACAGCATGTCGCTGGCGAAGACTTTCAGCATCGCCGTTTCGAGCATGTAATCTTCCGAGCCACTGTCGATCAGTTCGGCGGTGTACCAGGTGGCGGACTCCATGGCGAAGGTGTCGGCGGCTGCTTCCGCAATCTTGCCCTGCACCAGCTCGAACTCGCCCAGTGCGCGACCGAACTGCCGTCTCCGGGCCGCGTGTCGGGCCATGTGCTCCACGCAGAACTTTGCGGCTCCGGTGCAGCTGGCACCGAATGTTGTGCGGCCGAAATCGAGCACGGTTAAGGCCAGCCGCAGCCCGCGGCCCCGTTCTCCCAGCAGGTTCTCGCGGGGCACCCGCATGTTGTGGAAGGCCAGCCTGGCGGTGGCTGTCCCGCGAATGCCGCATTTCTCCATGCG
>JAGQOW010000590.1 GCA_020427155.1 Planctomycetales bacterium
GTTTTTCCTCAGTGGCCGTGTTCAAGCGGAAGTGCCGCTGAGCATAGCGGTATTCACCACAACAGAGTTTCAGGTCAGTAGCAATAGTGACCTGCAGGGCGCAAGGGTGACGGTGTATTTCGTCGACGGTCTCGAGCGATTTGAAACGGCCCTTTCGCAGGACCTGCCGATCCAGGCGGAAGCGGCGAAGGCAGAGGCTTTCCGACGTATCGATGGCCTAAACGAAGCCGGAATAGGGCCGCCCAAGAATGCCGTGATGGGTCTTGCCAAGGCCGTTCAGTATGGCGTCGATCGCTACCCGGCCATCGTGTTGAACGAACGGGCACTCGTCTACGGCGTGACGGATCTGGTCGAGGCGCTCAACCGTTATGAGGCGTGGTACCGGGAGCATGCTCAATGAGGCGCCATGGTTTGGCTGGCATGATCTTGGTTCTGCTGCTCTATGTACCTGCTGCGAGCCAGGCCGGAACAATCACGACGCCGCAGATCATTGCGCAGACCACAGCGGGCGCCTTGACCTGCATGCGTTGGATGCCGATCGGCGTGTGTTTCTGGCTGCGATGCTCTTGG
>JAGQOW010000591.1 GCA_020427155.1 Planctomycetales bacterium
GCAGGGCCTTGCGGATCGCCGGTCGGCGACTCATTGTAGTACTCACGGCCGAACCAGTCCGCACACGCTTCTGCAACATTGCCGTGCATATCATAAAACCCGAAAGCATTTGGCTCGTACGATCCTACTTCCGTTGTACGACCGAGATACGGACCTCGTGGCGCTCCGCCGAATGGAAAACGGCCATTGATGTTGGCCTGTGTCGAAGTCATTGAATCGCCGTAATGAAATGGGGTTGTCGTCCCTGCACGGCAGGCATACTGCCATTCCGCTTCGGTCGGCAGGCGGTAACGACGACCGGCGTCTTTCTCAGCCGGAAGTTCCGACAGTTTGGCACAGAATGCCATCGCATCATCCCACGAGACGTTATCCACCGGAAAGTTGCTCGGATCCAGTCCCATGACCTTCTTCTGACCCGCGCGTGTCGATGAGAACCAGCGGGGATTGGTCCCCATGATCTTTTCATACTCAGCCTGAGTCACTTCGTACTGGCCCATGAGAAACGGCTTGGTAATTCTCACCTGATGCTGGGGCTTCTCATCCTCACGGGCTTCAAGATCATCATCAGCG
>JAGQOW010000592.1 GCA_020427155.1 Planctomycetales bacterium
AACGCCGATAGCATACCCGTTGCACAGCTGATTGTCCGCTTCGAGGCAAAGTGACCAACAACTGCTCCTGGCCGATACCTTCGGTTACCGCCCGACCGACTGAACTTCCGCTTTGGCCGAAGAGCGGTAGTTCGTTTGTCGGAGTAATCGACTACCTAGGATTGATAGCAGTCAATCGCCGTATCCCGGTGACTGACTTTCCCCGGCCCGTTGCGACGGGGGGTCTGCGCGGCTTCTGGATTCCCGCCTTCGCGGGAATGACGGTTGAGGCCGAAGTGCGGAAATTCTCCATGATTGCCCCAATGCGACCAATCTCTCGCCGTTCTGCGGGGACTGACTTACCCCCGCTTCCGATGTCGGCCCCCGATCAGGTCGAGGGCAAGCGCTGAAGGCCGACCTACAGCTTCAGCCCGCGCGGCTTGCGCCCGGCGCGCTTGAAGAGGCGGTCGTACACCGCGTTGGGCAGGAGCTTCATGGCGCGCGCGACGAGCGCCATCTGCCAGGGCACGACGGCGTAGCGGCGGCCCTGGTCGATGACGCGGGCGATGCGCCGCGCGGCGGCGGCGGCG
>JAGQOW010000593.1 GCA_020427155.1 Planctomycetales bacterium
CTTGCGGGTTACACCGAGTTCATATTCATCGCCTTGGCAGGCCTTCTGATTTCGGCGCTATCTACGCCACTTCAGGACTCGGTGAACCAGGTATTACAGGAGGAACCCGCAAAAGCCGTCGGACGTTTCGCGATCATCCTTTTTGTCGCGGTTCTTATCGCCATCATTGAAAGTGGTCAGCAGATCCTCTAGCCGATTGACAACCGAATTCAGGCGCCTTTCGACGTCGACATCCCTGACTATGTTATTCACGATATTTCGCACTCCGTGAAGTTACTTCAGGCTCTACTGCGAACGAGCTACTTCATCAAGATGAACCTCGACTCGATGGGGCTTATAGAGGAGTCACATGCGGTAGTAGACATTCTCAGGTTCGTGCTTGTTATCGAGCCCGCACCCTTCATTGCCTATGCTCTACTGCTGATGTCGTTATTCGCAATCAAGCGGATCATGATCGAAACAAAAAGGTAACCGCGATGCGACATTCATTGAAAGTGCCTGCCGCCATCTGCCTTACCCTCGTCTCCCTACCCATACCCGCAGACAATGGATGTAACTCATTGCAAAGG
>JAGQOW010000594.1 GCA_020427155.1 Planctomycetales bacterium
CATCGGGTTGTGCAAGTGCCCCGATCTCTTTGCGGACGTGCTGCTTTAACTCTCGCCGCAGCTCTTCTGTGGGCTCCGCATTCCCCTTGATTGTCACAAAAGCCGCGATTGCTTGCCCTTTGATCTCGTCGGGACGCCCAACAACCGCTGCCTCAGCGACCTTGCTGTGACTGACTAAGGCACTTTCGACTACGATGGTACTAAGTCGATGTCCCGAAACATTGATCACATCATCAATGCGGCCCATGATCCAGTAGTAGCCATCGTCGTCCTGCCTGGCGTTGTCGCCCGTCAAGTACTTGCCTGGGACCTTGCTCCAGTATTGATCCTGGTATCGTTGCTCATCTCCCCAAATACCCCGTAACATGCCAGGCCACGGATGGGAAATACACAACATGCCGCCATGATTTTTGGGAACTTCGTGTAACTCTTCGTCAACGATCGAAGGGACTACTCCCGGTAAAGGCTTCGTGCAACTCCCAGGCTTCGTCGGGATGGCTCCGGGCAGGGGCGACATCATGATACCGCCGGTTTCTGTTTGCCACCATGTATCAACGATTGGACAGCG
>JAGQOW010000595.1 GCA_020427155.1 Planctomycetales bacterium
CGGCGACGTGCCCGAAGCATCGGCCTCAGCCACCAGCGCGTAGCCCTCAGCCTTGCCTAGTTGCCATGCCAAATCACCCCACAGCGTGCGGATGCTCTGCCCATCCTTCACCACCGGCTGGTTGGGCGAGGACTTGATGCCGTCGAGCACAGCAATGCGCGCCTTGGGCAGTTCCGTGACGCCCGCCGCATCGAGGATGGCCGGTACGCCTTGCAAGTCACTGGCTGGTGCCTCGCCCTTGGCGAGGTGATAGACCGCAAGCATGGTGTGCGTCTTGCCGCCGCCGAACGCAGTTTGAAGCTGGATGACCGGGTCGCCGCCGTTTCCCGCAAGGCGCTTGGCCACCGAGTCCAGCAACAGCCGCATGCCTTCGGTGATGAAGGTACGCTGGAAGAACAGCGCCGGGTTCTGGTATTCCGCGTTGGCCGTGCCCGCATGTACGCGCGACAGGTCGGCGGCGAATTCGGCCTGCTGGAACTTGCCCCCCCGCACATCGGTGTGCGGTTCCGCGATTTCGCGCCAAGGTTTCAATGCCATGTTCTTCCCCTCAGATGTCCAGTTGACCT
>JAGQOW010000596.1 GCA_020427155.1 Planctomycetales bacterium
TGTCTTGTCCAGGCCCGCCAGTTACGTTGCGGTCACTCGAATGACCGCCGACCTGAGCGAAGGAGAACGACCTTGGCCTTCACGGTTCCCCCGCTCCCCTACGCCTACGATGCGCTCCAGCCCTACATGAGCAAGGAGACGCTCGAGTTCCACCACGACAAGCATCACAACGCCTACGTCACGACCGGCAACCAGATCGCCGGCGACGGCTCCAAGTACGCCGGCAAGTCCCTCGAGGACATCTGCAAGGAGGCTTTTGCCGCCAAGGACCAGCCGGTCGTCAACCAGATCGGCCAGCATTACAACCACATCCACTTCTGGAACTGGATGAAGCAGGGCGGCGGCGGCACCAAGCTGCCGGGCAAGGTCGAGGCGCTGGTCAAGGACTACGGCGGCTACGACAAGATGCGCACCGACTTCATCCAGGCAGGCGTCACCCAGTTCGGCTCGGGCTGGTGCTGGCTCGCCATCAAGGGCGGCAAGCTCGAGGTGATGAAGACGCCCAACGGCGAGAACCCGCTGATGCACGGCGCCTCGCCGATCCTCGGTTGCGACGTGTGGGAGCA